>JAQBPM010000388.1 GCA_028287525.1 Vulcanimicrobiota bacterium
GGACGCGCAACTTCGCCGATCGGCAGCCGGCCGCGCCGTAGATCGACCTTCGCGCGGTCATGGGCTTCGGCGTTCACGTCGCACGAGCGCGTCGACCTCACGCTGGAGCGTGTGGAACGCCGCGCGCTGGACGCCGGTCGGCGCGCCGTCGCCCGACTGGACGGCGTCGAGCAATTGGGCCAGGCGGCCGTTCGCGCGCGCGAAGCGGCCGGCGAGGGCCGCATCGTGCGAGCGCACCCGTTCGGCCTGCACGTACGTCGTCTCTACGGACGCGGCGATCGCGCGCGCGAGCGCGAATTGCGTCTGCAGCGCGCCCGCATCGACGGCAACGCGCGGATCTTGCCGCACTACGAGCGTCGCCGAGGATCGCACGCCGTCGGCTTCGAGCGTGACGGAATACGCGCCCGGCGGCACCATCGCGCCTTCCGGTTCGAGCGGCGTCGTATGGGGAACGGCCGCGATCGTCGCCGTCGAGTCGAACACGCGCGGCGAGGAGAGGTGCAGATCCCACACGACGCGGTGCGGACCGGCCGCGGCGGCAAGCCGGGTCGACGACGCGATCCACCACGCCGGCACGTCGAGCGCGTTCGCATCGACGGCGTTCGCCGGCGGATCGCTCGAGAGCGTGCGCAGCACGTTGCCGCGTTCGTCGCGGACGGTGAGCGTGACGCGGCTCGCCGCGCGCGGCAGCGCGTAGTCGAACACCGCGCCGTCGGGCGGGTTGGCGGAGAACGGCTCGTCGGGGGGCAGCGGCGTGTCCGTGTTGGTGTCGCGGGCGACGCGCCAGGCCGGCGCCGGCGTCACCAGCGCCGGCTGTTTCGAGGCGAACGTCTCGTAGCGGCGCAGCGGCGTGATGTCGTCGAGAATCCAGAAGCCGCGGCCGTGCGTCGCGATCGCGAGGTCGTTCTGATGCACGACGAGGTCGCGCACCGAGGTGGCCGGCAAGTTGAGGCGCAGCGACGACCAGCGATCGCCGTCGTCGTACGAGACCCACACTCCCCGTTCGGTACCCGCGTAGAGCAGGCCGCGACGCGCGGGATCGGCGCGCACGACGTTGGTCGGCGCGGCGTCGAGCCCGCGATCGATCTCGGTCCACGTCTTGCCGCCGTCGTGCGTGCGGAACAGCTGCGGACGCTGCTCGTCAAGCCGGAAGCGGTTCACCGCGACGTAGGCGCTCGCGCGGTCGAACGGCGACGCGTCGACGATCGAGACCTTCGCCCACGGCGAGAGGCCCGGCGGCGTAACGTTCGTCCAATGCGCGCCGCCGTCGGCGGTGCGCCACACCAGGCCGTCGTCGGTCCCCGCCCAGACGACGTTCGCGTCGAGCGGCGAGAGTCCGAGCGCGTACACCACGCCGCGATGCGGCTTCTTCGCATCGTCGGTTTGTGCGAAGATGCCAAGGTTTGCCGGCGCCGAGCCCGCGGGCCGGGTGAGATCGGGACTGATCGTCTTCCAGTGTTCGCCGCCGTCGGTGGTCTTGAACACGACGTTGCCGGCCAGAAAGAGCGCATGCGGATCGGCGGGCGAGAACGCGAGCGGCGCGGTGCGCACGAAGCGCACCTGCGGGTTGCCGCGCCAGCCGACGACCGGCCCGACCTCGCGTGATTGACCGGTGCGCTCGTCATACCGCGTTACCTTGCCGCCGTAGATGATGCCCGGATGCAGCGGATCGGGAGCGGAATAGCCGTATTCCTCGGTCCCGGCAGGATGCCAATCGCGCACCGTGACCGCGCCGTCGTTGCCGCGCGAGAGCACGCCCGCGCTCCCGCTCTCCTGCTGGCCGCCGTACACGCGATACGGAAACCGGTCGTCGGCCGTGACGTGGTACATCTGCGCGGTCGACTGGTTGTACCACGAGCTCCACGTCGCGCCGCCGTTCACGCTGATCGTCGCGCCTTGATCGCTGCCGAGCAGGATCGTCTGCGGGTCGCTGGGCGAGAGCCACACGGTGTGATAGTCGTCGCCGCCCGGCGCACCGCGCAGCGCGACGAACGTTCGCCCGCCGTCGGTCGAACGATACGTCGACGTGTTCGCCACCCAGACGACGTCGCGATTGCGAGGGTCGACGGTCACGCCCGAGAAGTCGCCGCCGCGGCCGTTGATGCGCTCTTCGCCGTTGACGCGCGACCACGTCGCGCCCGCGTCGTCGGAACGATAGAGTCCGCCGGCGCTCGGCGAATCGGCCTGTGCGTACACGCGCTGCGGATCGGACGCCGCGATCGTGATGCCGATGCGTCCGATGCCCTGCGCGCGCGTCGGCAGGCCGCCCTCCAAACGATTCCAGGTCGTGCCGCCGTCGGTCGACTTGTACAGACCGCTCCCCGCGTCGGAACGCTCGTACGATCCGCCGATCTCCCACGGCGCCTGGCGCGCCGCCCACATCGCGGCATAGACCGTGCGCGCATCGTGCGGGTCGAGTGCGAGATCGACGGCGCCGGTGTCGAAGTTCGCATACAGCACGCGTTCGAACGTGGCGCCGCCGTCGGTCGAGCGATACACGCCGCGCTCCGGATTGGGCCCGTACGGATGACCGAGGACCGCGACGAGCAGCCGGTTCGCGTCGGTCGGGTCGACGACGATCTTCGCGATCTGCTGCCCGTCGCGCAGGCCGAGGTGCGTCCAGTGCGCGCCGCCGTCGGTCGATTTGTACATCCCGTCGCCGACCGAGAGATCGGGGCGCTGCAGGCCTTCACCGCTGCCGGCATAGATCGTGTCGGGCGCCGACGGCGCGACCGCGAGTGCGCCGATCGATGCGGTCGGCTGATCGTCGAAGAGCGGCGTCCAGGTGCGCCCGGCGTCGGTCGTCTTGAAGATCCCGCCGTTCACCGCCGCGATGAAGAAGGTGTTCGGCCGGCCGGGGACGCCGCTGACCGCGACGGTGCGGCCGCCGCGAAACGGACCGATCGCGCGCCAATGCAGCACTCCGTCGAGCGACGGCGGCGCGACCGGCGCCGCGAACGCCGGCGCGGCGGAGACGAGAACGGCGAGGGCGATGCAACGCACAAAGACGGCGAGTCTAACGATCACCGCGCGTTGTTCAACGGGGGCCTTTTCGGCAACCTTGTCGGCGACGCGGTCAGACCGAGAACGTGTTTTGGGCCGGTGCCTCTTCGCGGCGGACGAACGGCTGGGTGAAGACGGAAAGCTCGGTGAGCACTTTGCTCCTGCCGCACGTGCTGCAGCCGATCGTCGCCGTATCGCCGACCGAACTGCGCCCGAAACGAATCCAGTACTGGCCGTAAATGTCGGCCTTCGGCAACGGATGGGCGCTGCGGTGATCGAGCATCCAGTCTTGGGCGATGGCGTACTCGCGGTCGTCCATCATCATCGCTTGCGGGATCTCGATCGACTCGATGCGCTGCTGCTCTTCGGCCTTCTCGCGACGGCGCTCCGCCAGCAGCGACTCGACGTCGTCCATCGTCGCAAGCGGCTCCGTGTTGAGCACTATCGAGCCGTTCGCCAAAGAAATCCGCAGGAGCGGCGCGTCCTCCGACGCGGCGTTCGTCTCCGGTTGGGTGATCTCCGACGTGCCGCCTTCGTGCTCGCCTGGCGGTTCGTCCTGGCCCTTCGCCGCTGCGAGTGCCTCGCGGTCTTTCGGGATCCACCAGCCTGGCGGCGGCCCGTCGAGATCGAGAACCGGCTCGGCCCCGGCTGCGCCGATGCCGAAGAACCGGCGTAGCCCGGCAAGGATCGTGGTGAACATGTCCTTTTCTCTATCGGCCGAACATGGCCGACGCTCCGGCGCCCGTCGAGCCCCTGTCATTGCGAGCTTGTCGAGGCCTGTCATTGCGAGCTTGTCGAGCAACCCTCGTGTCGCGCCGAGCGCAGTCGAGGTGCGACCCCTCATCGTGTCGGCCGCGATGCGGGGTCAACCTTCGACTTCGCTCAGGCTGACGACGAGGGTTGCTCGACAAGCTCGCAATGACAGGGGCGACGAGCACATGACAGGGCTCGGCAAGCCCTCAGCGCAGCTGCTTCAGGTACGTGACGACCGCGACGGCGTCGTCGTGGTGCAGGCGGTACTGCGGCATCGGCGGGCGCGAGCGCGTGGCGTTCGGCAGCAGCCCGGTTTGCATATACGTGACGGCTTGCGCCGCGGTGAGGTGCGGCAGACCGGCGATGCGCGGTGCGAAGTGTGCCGCGGGAAGGTCGGCCGCGAGGAAATCGAGCTTCGCCCCTTTCAATCCGGAACCGTGGCAGTTGATGCACATGCCGACCTGTTGCACCAAATAGCGCCCTCGCTCGAGGGCGGCCTCATCGCCGGCGGCGACGGCGGCTCGCGGCGGCGCGACCGCGGCCGCGGCCAGCGCGACGAGCGATCCGAGCAGCACCACGAGGTAGGCGCGAAGGTTCATGCGGGATGTCTCCGGGACGCTGGTACCGCCACCGAACCCCTGCGCTGGGGTTCGTAGCAGTTGCTGATTTTATGGACGTCCTTTGACAGGCTTGGGTATCCCTTGTGTCACTGGGAGGGCCATGCGTATGGCACACTGACGATCTATAGTCGTTTCGATGAGGCTCGCGCACCGCGTTCGGCTTGATCCGACTCCAGCGCAACAGGAATACTTCCGCCGCGCCTGTGGTGTCGCGCGATTCGCCTACAATTGGGCGTTGGCGGAGTGGCAGCGGCAGTACGCCGCCGGTGCGAAGCCCTCCGAGGCCGCGCTGCGCAAACAACTCAACGCGCTCAAGGACACGCGGTTTCCCTGGATGCGCGAGGTGACCAAGAATGCACCGCAGCAGGCAGTCAAGAATCTCGGCCGCGCCTATGCCAACTTTTTCGAGGACCTGGCCAAGCAGCGGCGCGGCGAACTCCCCTGGAAGCGTGTAAGGGTCCCAACCTTCAAAAAAAAGGGCCGTCACGACAGCTTCCGGGCGGATAACGGTCCTGATAAGCACCATCCCGATGCCGTGCGCACCGACGGCAAGCGCGCGCGGCTGCCGATCGTTGGATGGGTGGCGATGCGTGAGGAAGTGCGCTTCGCCGGGCGGATTCTCTCGACAACGATCTCGCGAGCGGCCGATGGCTGGTATGCGAGCTTCGCGATCGAGGTCGAGTACCAGTCTGACCCGCGCAGCGACGACACGGTGATCGGTGTCGATCTCGGGATCACCGCGCTCGCGACGCTCAGCGACGGCTCGAAAGTAGTCGCTCCCAAGCCGCTACGGAGGAATCTCCAGAAACTCAAACGGCTCTCTCGTTCGCTCACTCGCAAGCAGCGCGGCTCGCGCAATCGTGCCAAGGCGAAAACCAAGCTCGCACGACTGCACCGGCGGATCGCCGACATTCGGGCCGATGTGCTGCACAAGCTCACGACGAGTCTCACGCGCTACCGAACCATCGTTATCGAAGACCTCAACGTTGCCGGCATGCTCGCGAGCCGGACTCTCGCCCGTGCGATTGCCGCTGTTGGGTTCTTCGAGTTTCGACGGCAGTTGCAGTATAAAGCTGCGATGGCGAGCTCGACGGTCGTCGTCGCCGGCCGATGGTTCCCCTCCTCGAAACTCTGCTCGACGTGCTGCGTGAAGAACGAGTTCCTCACACTCAGCGAACGAACTTGGACGTGCGTATCCTGCGGCACGTCCCACGACCGCGATGTCAACGCGGCGTGCAACCTCGCACGATACGCGGAGAGTTCGCCCGCGTCAGCCTGTGGAGCCGAAGGCGCTGGCCGCGAGGAGAACTTCGCGGTGAAACCGGCGGCGTAGAAGCAGGAAGAAATGCCTGGAATACGTGTCCATGCAAATCAGAACGGTCCCGTCAATGCGCGAGGTCCGCGGCGTCCACGAAGCTGATCCCGTCCCGCTCCAATTCCGGCAGCAGGGCTCGCACCGCGAGCAGCGTCGATGCTCGCGGATGGCCGATCGCGATCGCGCTCCCGCGTTCCTTGGCGATCGCTGCGGCGCGGCGCAGCTGCGCTTCGACGGCGTCGACGTTCGCGACGTCGTCGAGGAAGACGTCGCGGGCCGCGGACGGCACACCCGCCGCGATCGCGTCCCGAGCGGCGACCGAGCTCGCGATCGTGCGTGAGTCGATGAAGAAGAGATGGTGTTCGGCGAGCACTGCCGCGATGTCGCGCATGACGCGATCGTCGGAGGTCGCCCGGCTGCCCTCGTGGTTGTTCACGCCGGTGGCCAGCGGAACGTCGGCGATGT
>JAQBPM010000303.1 GCA_028287525.1 Vulcanimicrobiota bacterium
GGCATCGGATAACGGCCACGCTTGACGAGACGCAAGGTCGCCTGCTGTGGCGCCGCGTGGAAGAACAGCACGAGCGCGCGATCACCGGCCTCTTCGATAAGCTGGCCCGCGTCCTCAAACGCTGAGCTGAGCGACGCGCACGTGCGAGGGGTCATGACCGGGGCGTTGCTCGTCCTCGCGCTCGCGGTGGCGGCGTGCGCACACGATGCCCGCAACGTAGAGACGACCGCGTCGCCCGCGCCGGCACCGTCGGTCAGCGCCGCGCCGGCGGTGCAGCTGGGCTCGTGGTGTCACGTGGTTCCGCTCGAGCGCTCGTTCTGCAGCGTGCTGATCCTGCAGGCACCGAAGTCCACCTTGCGGCTGGCGGTCCAGGACACGCAAGCGCGGCGCGAACGCGGGCTCATGGGCGTGCGCGCCATTCCGGCGGGCGAGGGAATGCTCTTCGCGTTCGCGGACGGCGACCTGCAGCATCAGATCTGGATGAACGACACGCTCGTGCCGCTCGACATAATCTTCATGCGGAGCGACGGCATGGTGATGGCGATGGCGGAGAACGTCCCGGCGACGAAACCCGGCACACCCGACGATCGCATCGCGCGGCGCAACGGCGAGGGGCGCTACGTGATCGAGCTCGCGTCGGGCGAGGCCGAACGCGCCGGGCTCGACGTCGGCATTCGCCTGGCGATTCCGCAGATCGCCGCGCGCTGAGCGCGCGGTCCTCTTCAATCAGCGCCGCCGCCGGTTCTCACACGCGTATCCGTCGCGACCCAATTGACTTCCCACGTCTTGCCTCCATCATCCGAGAACGCTTGTTCGAAGCGGCACGAATCCGGCGTGATGTTCGACCAAACCCCTCGAACGAGAATGGTTTTGCGACCGAACACCTCCTGGTCGAAAAACTCGCCCCGTCCATTTTTGAATTCGCCGATCGTGGGTTGGCTCAGGGTACCGCCGGTACTGTTGGCAAAATTGAGGCTCCACTGATGCGACTCGGGATTGTAGAGGCGCAGGGACAGCGCTTCGATGTGACCTGCCGGGCCATCGACCTCGAGCTCCACCAGGTTGGCGCGACCATTCCAAATCTTTCGGACGACGGAAGTTCCCTCGAGTTCGATCCAGGTAGTGGAGCCGGTCAAGGGATGCAGCAGACGCGATAGATGCGTCTTCCACGTACCGATCTCGAAGTCGAAATCGTGTTGCCCATCCCGGTTCGTCGCAGCGTTTTGAGGACTCGTTCGCGATGGATCCAACTGGGCGCATACCGGAACGGGTCGAAAAAAGACAACGAGGCTGCACAAGAAGAGAAACATCCGAAGATGTCCGGCAACGTTCGTCATCGTATCCTCACACAGCGCAGCCAATGGCGACCCGCACGTCCAATTCTACGACGGATTGGGTCGAAAGTATGGTGCCGGTTGCCGGCGTGTGAGGGAGCCAGTCTTACAGCGGCGTGTCGTTGGTCGCGGGGGCGCGCAGGATCGATACGGTGACCGGGATGCTGGCGGTCTGACCGTCGTTGCGTGAGGCGACCAGCGCGAGGCGCAGCGACGTCGCGGCCGGCGGCAGCCCCAGCACGTTGGCGGAGAAAACGCCTTGCCACTGACCCGGGCCTACCTGGGAGAGCGTGATCGTACTCGTGCCGGTGCCGATCGTGAGCCGTTGGACGTTCGTCGTCGTGATCGCGCTGACGCGCACGGTCGAATTCGGCGTGAACACCGTCGGCGTCAGCGTCACGTAGAAGATCTGCGGCGCGTCGCCCGGCGCGGCGAAGTTGTTCGGCGGCGGCGATCCGAACACGAACGTGTTCGCGAGCGCGAACGCGCTCGGCAGCGCGTTCGGCGACGGACCGGTCGTGGGGCCGCCCGCCGGGACGGCGGATTTCGCGTTGGCCGTCGATTGCGGTGCCGGCGTCGCATAGACGCGCACCGGAGTCGGCGCCGGCGTCGGGAAGGCCGCGTTCGGTGGGAGCGTCGGCAGCGGCCGCGCCGTCGGTATCCCGATGCCGGGCATCAGCGCCGCGTTCGGGATCGCGTTGTTCGCACCGTCGAGCACGTGCGGCGTCACGACGATGATCAGCTCGTTGCGGGTGCTGGTCGTGTTCACGTTGCGGAACGCGCGTCCGACCAGCGGGAGGTCGCCCAGCAACGGGATCTTGCTGTCGGTGCGCTGCGTGTTCTCTTGGATCAGGCCGCCGATCACCAGCGTCTCGTTGTCGCGCAGATGCACGGTCGTCTGCGTGTCGCGCGTCGAGATCTGCGGGACGCCGTTGAGATACCCGGTGAGCGAGTTGACGATCGGATGGAGCGCGACGCTCAGTTCGCCGGCGTTGGTGATGATCGGCGTGATGTCGAGCGTCACGCCGGTCTGGAAGCTCTGGAGCTGCGTGGTCGCGACCGTTCCCGTCCCGCCGCCGACGGTGGTCAGAATGCTGATCGTGTCGCCGGCGCGGATCGTCGCGGTGCGCCCCGACAAGGTCGTGATGCGGGGATCGGCGAGCACGCGCGCGTGGCCGTTCTGCAGCAGCAGGTTCACCGAAGCCTGAAAAGAGATCCCGGTGCGCGTGAACGGCTGAACGCCGATCAGCCTGCCGGCGATGCCGTCGGGGCTCGGCGTCGGCAGGATCTCGCTGAACGTCGACCCGATCGAGTTCGTTCCCAATTGCAGCCCGAGATTGCGCGAGCTGTTCTCGTCGAGCTCCAGGATCTCCGTATCGAGCACAACCGATTGCGGGATGATGTCGAGCGCGAGCGCCAGCTCCTTGGCGTCCCGGATCGACTGCGGCGAGCCGGTGAGGATCAGCGACTGCATTCCGTTCGGCACCGTCACGCGCAGCTCGGGATGAGCGGGCTGCAGGGCCTGCTGGACAGCCGTCGCGAGGTCTTGCGCGGACGGCAGCGAGTTTTGACCGGAGATGCCGGGGACGATCGAACGCAGTTGGATGATCTCGTGCGACGTCGAGACGATGACGGCCGGGCCGCCTTCATCGCCGCCGCCGCCGCGGGGCTGCCCCGGCGCGATAGTGCCGTCGAGCTGCGCGATGCCGTCGGCGATGCGCTGCTGATCCATCGCGCTGGCGGTGACGGAGATGGCGTTGAGGCTCGCGTCGACCGCGACCTGGACCTGCGGGAAGGCGCGCCGGATCAACCCGGCGACGGAATCCGCGTCGACGTTCTTCAATCGGTAGATCTGCGTATACTGCGTGCCGAACGGAGGCACGTCGAGCTGCGCGATCAACGCCTTCGCGCGTTGAACGTCTTCCGGCGGACCGCTCAGGGTGATGGTCGGCCCCGAGACGGCGACGCGGACGTGCGTCAATTGCGAGCTCACGCCGCGCGCGATATCGCTCGGCCGGCGCTGCAGCACCTTGACCGCGTCGCTGGTCACCGGCGCGATCGTCGCTTGCGGCGACGCGGCGTCGATCCCCGCCACGGTGGCTTTGATCTGCGCGAGGTCGCCCGGCGGTGCGCTCACCAGCATGGTCGAGCGACTGACCAGCGTGATCTTCGCGCTCGGATAGAGCGGCCGCAGCCGGTCAGCGACGAGCGCCGCGGGCTGCGAGCGCAGCGTCAGCGCTTCGGTGGACGCTTTCGTCGGATCGCGCACGTCGAGGCCTTGGACGACCGCCCGCGCGGCTTGAATGTCGGCGTCCGTTCCCTCGAGCACCAGCGTGTTGCCGGAACCGCCTTCGGCGACCGACAAGTGCGGAAAGAGTCCGCGCAGGACGCGCGCGGCGCGCGGGGCGGGGACGACCGTGAGGGGCACCACCGCGGAACTGCGCATGGAGACGACGACGGTGCGCCCGTCACGCACGCAGCGCAGTCGAGCCTGCGCGCAGACGGCGTGCAGCGCTTCGTCGGGCGTCGCGTCGCTCAGCGAGAGCGTGACGGCTCCGTGCACTTCGTCGCCGACGGTGACGTTCAGATGCGCCGTCTCACCGAGCCGGATCAGCACGTCGCGCACCGGCTCGGCGCGTGCGACGAGGTGGATGCGCGCGGTCGCGGCGACCGCTGGGCCGCCCTGGATGGCGAGGACGCCGGACGCGCCAAGGGCGATCAGCAACGCAAGGGCAAGCGAACCCGCCCGCCGTCGAAGCAGCGGCGCGCGCGAAAACCCGAGCAGCCAGACGATGCCGGCTCGGAACACCCCCATCCCGGGCGCCTTCGCCCACAAGGGACGAGTTGCTTGCACCCTGGAGCGTGGAAGCTCAGGAGAAGGCGTTTTCTCCCGTGATCGCTTGTCCGAGGATCAGCGTGTGGACCTCGCTCGTCCCCTCGTAGGTGAGGACGCTCTCGAGGTTGTTCATGTGCCGGATCACCGGATATTCGAGCGTGATGCCGCTGGCGCCCAGGATCGTGCGCGCTTCGCGGCAGATCGCGAGCGATTCGCGCACGTTGTTGAGCTTGCCGAACGAAACATGGGCCGTGTGCGCGCGGCCCTGGTCTTTGAGCCGGCCGATGTGCAGCGCGGTCAGCAGCCCCTTGTTGATCTCGAGCATCATGTTGACCAGCTTTTCCTGCGTGAGCTGAAATCCGGCGATCGGCTTGCCGAACTGCACGCGCGTCTGCGCGTACTGCAGCGCCGATTCATAGCACGCGCGCGCCGCGCCGAGCGCCCCCCACACAATCCCGTAGCGGGCCTCGTTGAGGCACGAGAGCGGCCCGCGCAGCCCGCTGACGTTCGGCAGCATCGCCTCGGCCGGAAGACGGCAGTCTTCGAGGATCAGCTCGGAGGTGATCGACGCGCGCAGGGAGAGTTTCTTCTCGATGTTGCGCGTCGAGAAGCCTTTCGTTCCCTTCGGCACGACGAAGCCGCGAATCGTGCCGCTCGCGCCGTTGTCCGCATCGACGCGCGCCCACACGATCGCGACGTCGGCGATGCCGCCGTTGGTGATCCATGCTTTGGAACCGTTGAGCACGTAGTCCGAACCGTCGCGCCGCGCCGTCGTGCGCATGCCGCCCGGGTCGCTCCCGAAATCCCACTCGGTCAAGCCGAAACAGCCGATCGCGTCTCCCGCCGCCATGCGCGGCAGCCACGTCTGCTTGTGCTCTTCCGAGCCGTGCGCCCAGATCGCGTACATCGCGAGCGATCCCTGCACGGAGACGAATGACCGGAAACCCGAGTCGCCGGCTTCGAGCTCGAGGCAGGCAAGACCGTATGCGACGGCGCTCGTTCCGGCGCAGCCGTAGCCTTGCAAGTGCATCCCGAGCAGCCCGAGATCGCCGAGTTCCTTCGCCATCGCCTGCGGAAAGGTGTGGTCCTCGAACCACTGCGCGATGTTCGGCAGGACGCGATCGCGCACGAACTTGCGCACGGTGTCGCGGATCAGTCGCTCGTCGTCGTTCAGGAGCGCATCGATGCCGAGGAAGTCGTGCGCGCTCGGCGCCGGGACGCTCGCGCGGTGGCTGTCGGAACTCGCCGTCGTGCTCATGAAACCGGCTTCGGTCGTCCGAAGCGCGCTCCTGGCGGCCACGTGACCACATACGCCAAACCCATGGCGGCGATCAGCAGAACGCACGAGAGCAGCCAAGCGGCGCCGGGAAGATTCCAGCTGCGGAACGCGCCGATCGACGCGGCGAAGGTCAAGCTGAAGATCCCGGGGCCGATCAGCGTGGCGATCCCGCGGAGGCTGCCGAGCGCGCCCTGTAATTGCCCTTGTTCGGACGGGGAGACGCGGCGCGTCATCAGCGCCTGTGCGGCGGACGGCGCAAGACCCCAGAACGACATCGCCAGGATCCCGAGCGCGAACGCCCAGCCCGTCGGCCCGAGTCCCATCAGCGCCATGCCGAGAGCGGCCGAGCCGAGCCCGGCGACGAGCGCGCGCCGTTCGCCCAGACGCGTGACGATCGCGTGCGTGAACGGTCCGAGCGCCATCGAGGTCACGCCGACGAGCGCCAGCGACAGACCGACCGCGCGCGTGTCCCAGCCGTAGCGATACGCGACGTAGAGCACCCAGATCGTCGGCATCACGATGCCGGCGAGATTGCTCAAGAACGTGACGGACGCCAAGCCGAAGAGTTCGTGGTGCGAGCGCAGCAGCGCGAGCGACCCGAGCGGGTTCGCGCGCCGCCACGAAAACGTCGCTCGGCGCGAAGCCGGCAGTGATTCCCGCAGAACGCAGAATCCGAACGCCGCGTTGAGGAGGCTGAAGCCGGCGGCGACCCAGAACGGAAGGCGCGGATCCGCTCCGCCGAGCAGTCCGCCGATCGCCGGACCAAGGATGAAGCCGAGACCGAACGCGGAGCCGATCAGGCCGAACGCGCCGGCGCGTTTCTCCGGCGGCGTGACGTCGGCGATGTACGCGCTCGCGGTCGCGACGCTCGCCGACGTGATCCCGGAGGTGACGCGTCCGATGAAGAGCCACGCCAGGTTGGGCGCGAGCGCCATCACGACATAGTCAAGACCGAGCCCCAGGCTCGAGAGCACGATCACCGGGCGACGCCCGAAACGATCGGAGAGCGCGCCGAGCAGCGGCGAGCAGAAGAACTGCATCACCGCCCACGCCGTCGCGAAGATCCCGAACACTTCCGACGCGCGCGCCACCTCGCCGCCGACGAAGCCGAGCACCAGCTTCGGCAAGACGGGTCCGATGATGCCGAACGCGAGCATGTCGAGCGTCACGGTCGCGAAGATGAACCACAGCGCGGCGCGGTTCGGTGCGGCGGGTGCGTCTACGGTGAGATCAGCGGTCGTTTCCATGGAGCTCCTCCGGTGAGGGAATCGCATCGAGCGCGAGGATCCAGAGCTCGACCGCACGTGCTAGCCGCTTCCGATCGCGTGTCGCGCACAAGTCGAGCAAGAAACCGCGGTAGCCGGCGAGCAGCACGCTGGCGAGCGCGCGCGCGTCCGATTCCGTGTGCCCGTCGCGCAGGGCCGAGCGTTCGAGGTAGTCGAGCCAGTCGTTCACCGCGTGCCGCAAGAACGACCCGTAGCGTTTGCGGTCTTGCAGCGCGAGACCGTAGATTTCGAAGAAGAGCCGGAACACCGGTTCGTTGGCGGGCGCGCTCATCAGCGCCCACGCCGCGCGCACCGTCTCGGCGTAGCTCTGCGGGTTGGTCGGAAGATCAGCGAAGACCGCGCGCTGGCGCGCGCGAGCCGACGCGAGTATCTCGGCGATCAGCTCCTCTTTCGAGGAGAAGTAGTAGAGCAGGACCCGCGGGCTGGAGTCGACGGCGTCCGCGAGCGGACGCAGCGACAGATCCGAAAGCCCGTTGGCCGTAACGTAGTCGACGATGCTCTCGAGCAGCGCCGCGCGGCGTTCCTCGTCAGCAATCCGAGCCACCCCCGCACTCTACCATACTTGAAACGATCGTTTCAAGTATCTCGGGCGATCAGATCGGAAACACCGTCTCTCCGTTCCGTTGCTGAGCCAACAGCCGCACGCCGTTGATTCCGAGGCGCTTGAAGTGCTCCGTCGCCTTGTGGGCCTCCAAAGCTGAGCTGTTCTTATACGCTTCCCAGAGAACAAACACGTCCGGCTTTTCGCGGCTTCGAGACGTCGACGGTAATCACGCCTTCCTCCTTGCGTGAGGCATCGCGCAGCTCACGCAAGATCGCTTCGGCCTTGTCCGCGTCTTCAAGAGCGAAGGTGTAATGGATGGACTGAATGAGCATATCGTCTTCCTTTGGCAAGCGTTTTGCTGTCCTGCAGGCAGTCTTTCGAGCCGCCGCCTGACACCAATGACGCCAAGCGCGTGAGCGTCATTTCGTCGAACCATCAAGCGAACGAGTCATTGCCTCAATTCCGCTGAGAACAATGCTAAAATGTTAGCGATCTCCTGGCATACTGTTCCTAGCGGACACGCGGAATCGGAAGTTCTACGATGCGCGAGAGATTGTTGTAATGACCGTCAGCAGCGTCGATCGCCGGCGCTTTTT
>JAQBPM010000437.1 GCA_028287525.1 Vulcanimicrobiota bacterium
TGTCGTATATGCGGCGCCGCCGAAGGTCGGCCATCCGCTGCACGCGCTCGAGGACCGCGCTTTGAAGCGTCGCTTGGTGAAGGTTGCTCGCGCCCATTCCGGCGGCGTCGTCGATGAGCGCGACCATGAAACGCTGCGTTCGCACGCTGCTCCGTCCTTGCCGCATCTCGGGCCACTCGTCCGCAATCACGCTTTCGGTGTAGCGGCGGAGATCAACCCGAACCCGCCGCGCGTCCGGCGGCGGGAGCGCTCGAGAGAGCCGCCATACGTCGGTCGCGGCGTCGACCTCGATCTGCGCACGCTGCTCGGCCTGCGCGAAGTTCTCCCACACGATGACGGTGAGGAACGCCAGCAGCACCGCGAAGAACACGCCGACGACGGCGAAGATGAAGCCCGCGACCTCGTTATGCTCGATGAAGTCCGTGCTCGGAAAACTGCGCCGTACCAGGACGTGCCCGCCGCAGGCGAGAGCGGCGAACGCCGCGACGACCAAAACGAATCCAAGCCAGGCAGGGATGGCATAGATCCACGTTGTCGGCGCCACGAGAGCGTTCTTCCCGCGAGCACGCGGACCGAAGCAGGGAAAGAGGACCCAGCGTGCATCGGTCGGCGCTCGGGCCGGGTCGTGCGAATCCGTGAACCCGAGAATAGTCGCGGCGTACGCGCTGATGTGTGCGATCTGGGGGACGACGTGGCTCGCGATCAAGGTGAGCCTGCAAGGGCTCCCGCCGATCACCGGCGCCGGGGTGCGCTTCGTCGTCGCGGGGCTGTTCCTGTGGGCGCTCGCGCGGTGCGTTCCGGCGTCGCGCGGCACGAAAGCGCCGTGGCGCACGATCGTCGTCCTCGCGCTCACGCTCTTCGGCGGAAACTATGCGCTCACGTACTATGCCGAAACGGGACTCGCGTCGGGACTGGTCGCGGTGCTGTTCGGCACGCTTCCGTTTTGGGTCTTCGCCTTCGGCGCGGTGATGCTGGGTGAGCGCGTCGGCCCGAACGCCGTGATCGGGGCCGTGCTCGCGTTCGCCGGCGTCGCCGCGATTTCGCTCAACGGCGACGTGCACGGCGCGTGGCCGTATATCCTCGCGACGCTCGCGGCCGCCGCACTCTCCGCCTACGCGAACATCGTGCTCAAGCAGCACGCCGCCACCGACCCGTTTCGCACCCTGCCGCCCGCGATGTTCGCCGCCGGCATCGCGATGACGATTGCCGGGAGCACCTTCGAGCACCCCGACGTGCAGCGCGCACTCGCGCCGGGATCGGTAGCCGCATTGCTCTATCTCGCGATCCCGGGCAGCGGGATCGCGTTCTCGCTCAACCATTGGCTGCTGCACCGGCTCGAGGCGTGGGTCGTGGGCCTCTCGGCGCTGGTGATTCCGGTGATCGCCGTGGTGGTCGGCGCGCTCGGCGGCGGCGAGAGCTTCACGTGGCGCGAGCTGGCCGGTGCGGCGCTCGTCCTGACCGGGGTTTGGCTCGCCCTGCGCGCGCCGCGCACGGCGACGGTCCCCGAGGTTCCGTGCTGAGGCTAAACAAGCGCGCTCTGTGAGCCGACTTTCGTAAAGATATGACTATTGGGCGCGGGATCGGAACTCAGATCGCGACGGGGTTCGCGGTCCCCTTCCTGGCGCTGGCTATCGCCACCGCGGCCATTCTCGTCGGCTTCGCGCAAACGAAAGCAGCCAAAGACAACCTCGCGACCACGGCCAGGGTCCGAATGTTCGTCCGGGACATCAGCCTCCAAGCGGCGCAGCAGCGTGCCGCGGTGGCCCGCTTCGCTCTCTCCCGGCGCCCTGCGGCAATCGCCGACTATCACGACGCCAGCGTCCAGATCGATTCGGACACCAACGGCGTCATCGAGAACATCGGCGTCGTCGCCAACCAGAAGGACGCCGTCGCGACGATGTCGTCGCTCATCGGCGCGCTGGGCCGGCGCGATCAGCTCGTGATCGACGCCGCGGCCCATAATCCGCAGATGGTGATCGCGGCCTATGCCGGCGAGAAACGCGCGTCGGCCGCGCCGGTCGCAAAACTCTTGGCGGAGAACGCGGACGACGAAGTCCGGCTCGGCTCGGTTCTCGAGAACATTTCCCAAGCAGCGACGGCGGCGGGTACGCGCGCCGACAGCTCCTTCGACCAACGCACCAGCACGATCGAAGCGCTCGTCGTCGCGCTGGCGATCGCGGCCCTGGCCGCCTCCACGATCGTCGCCATCCTGCTCGCTTCGCGCATCCGCCGCCGGCTGGGGCAGGTCGCGGGGCGCCTCGACGCCATCGTTCGCGACGATTTCGCGCGCCTCGCCGCCGCGCTCGACCAGCTCGCCGAAGGGGATCTTCGGGTGGCCTTCCGCTCGGATCGCGAAACGATCCGCGACGTGCGCCGCGACGAAATCGGCGCCGTCGTGCACGCGCACGATTCGCTGGTCGACGGGTTCGCCGTGATCGGGCAACGGCTCACCGCCGCGGCCGAACGCCTCGGCGGTGCGATCGGAAGCGTCGCGCGCGCTTCGCGCAGCGTCGCGCTGGCGAGCGATCAGGCCTCCGCGTCGGCGGGACAGGCCTCGAACGCGGTCGAGGCGATCGCGCGCAGCGTCGACCGCGTCGCGAGCGGCGCGCGCGATCAAGCCGGCAAGATCGCGCAGGCCAGCGTCGCGATCGAGGAGCTGGCACGCGCGTCGGACGCGATCGCCGACGGGGCCAACGCGCAGTCCACCGCGATCCAAGAAGCGGCGATCGCGATCGAGTCGCTCGACCACGAAATCAGCGTCCTCTCCGATGCCGGCGAGTCGCTCGCCGGGGCGGCGCGCAGCGCGTCGGGCGAGGCTACGGCCGGTGAGAACGCCGTCGAGGCGACCCAACGCGCGATGCGCGAGCTCGGTGAGGTTTCCAAGCGCGCCGCGAACGCAATGATCGCGCTCGAAGGCCGCTCCAACGACGTCGGCGTGATCGTTTCGACGATCGAGGAGATCGCCGATCAGACGAACCTGCTCGCGCTGAACGCGGCGATCGAAGCCGCGCGCGCGGGCGAGCACGGCCGCGGCTTCGCGGTCGTCGCCGACGAGGTGCGCAAGCTCGCCGAGCGCAGCGCCGTCGCGACGAAAGAGATCTCGGCCATCCTCACCGCGATCCGCCGCGAGACGCTGACCGCGGCCGAGGCGATGCGCGGCTCGAGCGCGTCGATGTCCGACGGGATTTCGCTCTCCGAGCGCGCGTCCGCGGCGCTCTCCGCCGTCGCCGTGGCGATTCGGACGACGACGCAGGTCGCCGACGACCTCGCGCGGCGTGCCGGAGCGATGCGCGTCGCCTCGACGACGCTGACCGAGAACATCGCTAGCGTCGCCGCGGCGATCGGTGAGAACGCCTCCGCGGCCGGCGAGATGCGGCTGACGACGCAGAGCGTCACCGACGTGATGACGCCGGTCGCAGCGACGGCCGAGGCGCAGTCGCACGCGTCCTCCGACGCGGCCCTCTCGACGAGCGAGCTCGCCGCGGGCGTGCAGGAGATCGACGCGACCGCGACCGCGCTGCGCGCGCAGACCGAAGCGCTCGACGCACTCGTCGAGCAGTTCCGCTTCGGCGGGGAACTCGCCACCGAGGAACTCGCCACACCGGAAGCGGCCCTCGCGCTGAGCGGCGGTTAGCAGCCTGCTCTGCCGGCGATTTGACGCCGCAGGCCGTCCATGGTAAAACTGGCCCTACCGATGTACGTTTGGTCGTCGCCCATTATCGCCGGCATTATTATCGCGGTCCCTTCGGGCCGACGAGCTGCTTCGGCGTAGACGACGATCGTCGCCACGCACGAGCCCCTCGCCGGTACCGGCGAGGGGCTTTTTGTTTTCTTCGCGCACCGCCCCGAAAGGTCGTCGATCCCGTGACCAGCGCCGAACTCTCCTCGGCCGACGTTCGTGCCGCAGCCGAGCGCATTCGATCAGGAATCGTCCGCACGCCGACGACCCGCTCGCGCGTGCTCTCCACCGCGGCCGGGGCCGAGGTGTATCTCAAAGCGGAGACGCGGCAGACGACCGGATCGTACAAAGAGCGCGGCGCGCTCAACGCGATGCTCGTGCTGAGCGACGAGCAGCGCGCGCGCGGCGTCGTCACGATGTCGGCCGGGAATCACGGCCAGGGCGTGGCGTATCACGGCGCGCGCCTCGGGCTGCGGACCGTCGTCGTCATGCCGCAGACGACACCGTTCCTCAAGGTGCGGCGGACGCGCGATTTCGGCGCCGAGGTCGTCCTGGTCGGCGAAACGTTCGACGACGCCGCAGCACACGCGCGCGCGCTCGCCGCCCAGAGCGGCGCGACCGTCGTGCACCCGTATGACGACGCAGACGTGATCGCCGGTCAGGCGACGGCGACGTTGGAACTGCTCGAAGACGCCGGCGACCTCGACGTGGTGCTCGTGCCGATCGGCGGCGGCGGGCTCATCTCCGGCGCCGTGCTCGCCGTCGCGGCATTCGGTTCGCGCGCCGAGATCGTGGGCGTGCAGTCGGCGTTCTATCCGAGCGTGGCCGCGGCGTTACCGGGCGCTGCGGTCGTACCGGGCGGGCCGACGATCGCGGAAGGCATCGCGGTGAAGCGGATCGGTGCGTTGCCGCAGCGGCTGATCCGCGACGCCGTACGCGACGTCGTGCTCGTCTCGGAGCCTGCGATCGAAACCGCGATCGCCACCCTGCTCGAAGAAGAGAAGCTCGTCGTCGAAGGCGCGGGCGCCGTCGGCGTTGCCGCCCTGCAGAGCGACCCCGCGCGCTTCGCGGGGAAGCGCGTCGGGACGCTGCTCTGCGGCGGCAACATCGACCTCGGAACGCTGGCCTCCGTGATCGTGCGCCATCGCATGCGGTCGGGCCGTGTCGTGCGCATCCGCGTGCACATGGTCGACAAGCCGGGCGAGCTCGCCGCGGTAGCGCTGGCGATCAGCGAAGCGCGGGCAAACGTCCTCGACGTCGCCCACCACCGCGTGTTTGGCAGCATCTCCGCCAAGCACGCAGAGCTCGACGTCACCGTCGAGGTCGAGCGCCCCGAGGACTTGCCCGCCATCATGGCCAGCATCGCCGCACGAGGCTTCGAAGCCGAAGTCGTCCGCGAGTAGCGCTCCTATCATTGCGAGCGCCGCTGTCATTGCGAGCCTGACATTGCGAGCTCGTCGCGCCCTGTCATTGCGAGCTTGTCGAGCAACCCTTCGTGTCGTCCCGACCGAAGTGGAGGGACGACCCCTCATCTCGATCGCCGCGACCTGGGCTCGCGCTTCGACTTCGCTCAGCGCGAAACCGAGGGTTGCTCGACAAGCTCGCAATGACACGGGCGCGCCATGATACGGGCTCGCCATGACACGGGCGCGCCGTGACACGGGCTCGCCGTGACACGGGCGCGCCGTGACAGGGGCGCACAATGACCGGGGCCGCGCCCGCTACGGGCGCGTGGCGGCGAAGGCGACGACTGGGCAGTTCACCACGATTGGGGCAGCGCCGAACGGTTTGCCGTCGGGTGCGGTGACGAAGCCGGCTTTTGCGGCCTCGTCGACGGCGCCGATATCCGCCAGGCGATGCGCTTTGCCGCCCTTGAGCGCGGCAGCGGTCCAAGCCGCCGGCGAGACATCCCACAGCGGCGAGTAGCCGCTCGGGCCGTTGTTCGCCGCGGGGAACGTCGCCTGAATGTTCAGCGGCGATCCGAGCGACGCCGCGTTCGCCGCCGACGCGTCGACGGCCAACTTTCCGGTGAGCGCTGCAAACGGGATTCCTTGTCCTTGCGCTCCGGTGTCGCCGTTGAAGAACACGTAGATCGGGATCGTCGAGCCGTGCGCCGCCTTCGCGAGGTGCGGTGCGTACGTGGAGCGCTCGATCGCGGCCGGACCCGCATCCGACGCGTCGGTGCTGATGTACGCGATCGGCCGGCCGTTCGTGAAGCCGCGCGCGAGCACCAGCGTGACGCGCGCGTGCTGCGGGTCGCGCGTGTCGATCGCGACGATGCGGTCGAGCGTGTCGGTGTGGTGCGCGATATCCGAGGGATGGTCGCCGCTTGCGACGATCGGCGCGTTGTAGATGACGTCCGAGCCCTTTTCGTGGACGAACGGCGAGTAGTCGGCGTCGCCGACGCTGCCGGGCTTCGCAACGGTCGGGGCGCCGTCGGCGCCGGCCGTCAGCACGCGCTCGGGCGCGAAATCGACGCCGCCGGTGAAGGCGAACGAGCCGGAGTCGCCGGTCCCGACTTGGGCGCCGGCGCCGACCGCGGCAAGCGCCGGGGAATAGAGCAAGCCCTGCGCCTTCGCGGCCGCTTGGTCGGAGACGTCGGTCTTGAGGTACCACACGGTCTTGCCGTGCGCGGTGCCCCGGTACAGGGGTAGGGTAACGGTGTTCGCGGCGAGGTCGACGGCAAGCGCCGACGGGAGCACGACGTTCGCGCGCGGGAGCGGCGCAGCGGCCGCGGGGAGCGTCCCGGCCGCGAGGGTCGCGGCGAGGGAGAGGATGATGAGACGATTCATAGCCGGCTCACCATAGCCCCGGCGCGGCGGCCGCGCCGTCAGGCTCCTTACATTTTCCCAGCAGCCGCCGCCGAGGGCAGCACGACGAAGTGGCCGTCGAGCAGCAGCCGCCCGGCTTTGACGAGATTCGACATCTCGAGCGACACCGTCTCGCGGGTACTGCCGATCAGCGAAGCGATCTGCGCGTGCGTCAGCCGGACGTCGACCCGCGTTCCGGAGGTCGCTGGGACGCCGTGGTCGTCGGCCATCCGCTCGAACAGGCGAACGAGGCGGTCCGGCACCTTTAGCGATGAGATCTCTTCGACCGTGGCGAGCGCGTCGTCGCGCTGCTCGTGCAGATACTTCGCGATGTTGAGCGCGACCAGCGGATTGCGGGACATGATCCCATAGAGGTCCTGCATGCGCGACATGCAGAGGTAGGAATCTTCGAGGCACATCGCCTGCGTCGTGCGCCGTACGTCCGGCGCGAACACCACTTCCTCACCGAACAGGTCGCCTGCGCCGAGCACGGCCATCGTGATGTCTTTCCCGTCCTCCGTCGTCCGGCTGATTCGCACTTTGCCGCGCTTGATGAGATAGACCATGCGGGCCTCGTCGCCTTGTTCGAAGAGCACCGCCCGCTTGCGGAACGTGCGTTGCACGAAGAGTTGCGAGCATCCGTTGACGACTTCGTCGCTGATGCGGTCGAACAACCGGTTGCGCTTGAGGTACCACACTGCGTTCTCGAGCATCGTCAGCTCCAATCCAACACGGTGCGCATGAGGTAGCGCATGTTCAGCGCGGAGCGAGTGTAGGGACCGCGCAGCAGGTCCAGCACGTCGCCGATCGCAGCGACGCGGCGAACGCCGCGCGCATCCGGCTCCGCCGCATTCGTCGCGGCCGGATCGATGAAGACGCCCTGAACTCCGGCCGCGCACGCCGCGCGGGCGCCGGATTCGGCGCCCCCCGTCACGTACCACACGCACTCCGCCGGCAGCGCGAAGTGCGCGCAAAGCGCCGCGAACGCCGACGGCGCGGGGACGCCGTTTGGATGCTCGCCGACGACGACCGGCCCCGCGAACCACACCAGCTCCGCGGTCCGCCGCGCGACGTCGGCCGGGCCGGGCGCGAGGATCGCGAACGGGACGGCGAGCGCTTCGAGCTCGCGCACGACGCGCAAGGCTCCCGGTTGCGGCGCGATACGCTGCGCCTCGACCGCTCGCGGGACGTCGAGTCCAGCTTCCTCGGCGAAGCGCAACGCGACCGGATCGACGGATTCCGTCGCCGCCGCCAGCGTGTCGTCCAGGGCGAAAGCTACCGCAAGCACCGCGTTTCCTCGAACAAGATCGGGGCCGAAAACGTTCCGCGCGGCGCGGTCGCTTACCCTGGTGCTATGTCATGCGGTGGACCTTCCGACGGCGACGGGCTCGGCGTCGCCTTCGAGCCGCGACTTCTCCGTGCCGCAGTACTCCGCGCACTGCTGCAGCAGCTTCGCAACCAGGCCCGTCCAGCCGGTTTGATGGCTGGCGCCGATGCCGGCGCCGTTGTCGCCGTGGAAGTACTCGTAGAATAGGACGTAGTCGCGCCAATGCGGGTCGTCCTGGAACGTCGCGGTGCCGCCGTACACCGGGCGGCGGCCGTCCTCACCGCGGGTGAAGATCGAGATCAGGCGGTGCGAGATCTCGTTCGCGGCGTCCCACAAGCTGCCGTCCGCTCCGCCCGTGCCGCGCGTTTTCCTCGACCAGGCGCGCGTATGGAAATGCCGTGTGCGGATACTTGTAGAGCATCCGCATGTACGCGTGCGACGGCACGTTGTCTTGGTAGAAATAATACTCCTTGACGTCCTCGCCGTGATTGCCTTGCGATCCCGCGAGACCGAACAGCCGCTCCTTGAGGATCGGATCGGCACCATTCCAGAGCCCGAGCGCGAGCTACAGCCGTTGATGGTTGTCGGAGATCCCGCCGATCCCGTCTTCGCCCCAGCGATACGCGCGCGAGCGCGCATGATCGTGCGGAAGGTCGTCCCAAGCGGCGCCGCCCGCGCTGTAGTCCCCGCGCACCGTGCCCCACTGCCGCTCGGCGAGATACGGTCCCCAATGCGACCAGTGCGCGGCGCGCCCGTCTTGCGCGGCGATGCGCAAGCGTTCCGCGTTCGTCGACGTCATGGCTGCGGAGAAACCTCGCAGACGACCTTGATCGCGTCCTTTCCCTCGTTGAGCAAGTGCACCAGCTCCTCGTACCGCTCCAGGCCCGGCACGCGGTGAGTGATCAGCCGCGCGGCCCAATCGCCCCAGGTCGCCTTCGCGAGCGCGTGATCGCGGACGCCGGCCTCGAAATACTCGCGGTTCGCGTTCACGGTCCCGACCATCACCTTGTTCCCCAGGACGAACCTGAGGTTGATGCGATCGGCCGGCACCTCGGCCGTGCGCGAGCCACTGGTGACGCTCGAGAGGACGAGCACGCCGTTCTTGCCGAGCACGTCCATCGCGTCGAAGGCGAGCGGCGAGAACCCGGTCGCCTCGAAGATGACATCCGCGGGCGGCAGCGACTGCGCCGCCCGGCGGAACGACAGCTCGGCCGTGGCGTGATACGCGGCGCCGAGCGCCTCAGCCAACTCGGCGTTGCGGTTCGGCTTCGCGGCGCGGGCGAAGACGTGAACGTCGATACCGCGCAGACGCAGCACCATCGCCGCGAGCAAACCGATCGTCCCGGCGCCGAGCACGAACGCCGTGCGCGGCTGCCAGATCTTCAGCCGGCGCTGGATCTCGTAGGCCTGCACGATCCCCTTTTCGACGATGCTGGTCGGCTCGAGCAGGACGCCGACGTCTGCCAGAGCCGGCGGGACGCGAACGATGTATTCCGGATCGTCGACGTAGTATTCGGCGAGGAAGCCGTGAGCCAAGTTGATCCCGCGCTCGACGTACCGGTCGTCGGTCGTCATGTCGTACATGCCGATCGCGTCGTACGGGCTGCTGCCGCGCCGCCGCACCGTCGCGACCACGAAGTCGCCGGGACCGATGCCGCGCACCGCCGGACCAACCGCCTCGACGACGCCGAAACTCTCGTGACCGATGATCAGAGTTGTCTCGCCGGGCGGCGGCGCGCCGTACTCGCCGGCCAGAATCTCCTTGTCGGTGCCGTCGACGCCGACGCGCAGGACGCGCACCAGCACGCCGCGGCCGCCCAGGACATCGTCGACGCTCGGCCGTGGAACCTCGACCAGCCGCACGGCATGGGAACCGTCACGAGCAACGGCGATCGCTTTCATGTCTCGCCCAGTCTATGCCCCGAAGTGGGTGCGTGCCGTAAGGCGCGTTACGGATTGGGTCCCAAGCGCTCGGCCCGCCTCTGACCGGGGCGGCAGCATTATGGGTCCGCCTCATCAAAGCATCCCCGAGACATGAACACGCGTCCGGCGGGCCCGGGTGATGCCGCAGCATGGCTTCGGATGCGAGCGGCGTTGTGGTCCGACGCTCCACCGAGCGACCTCGAAACCGAAGTGGCGCAACACTTTGCGGCCGTCGCGCCGTCGCTGTGGGTGTTTATTTGCGAAGATTCACTCGCACGCCCGATCGGAATGCTCGAGCTTTCTCTGCGATCGGTCGCCGAGGGATGCAGCAGCTCGCCTATTCCGCACGTTGAAGCCTGGTTCACGGTGCCGGAGATGCGTCGTCGCGGCATTGGTCGCGCCCTCATGCGCGCGGCAGAATGCTGGGCTCGCGAGCGCGGTTACCGCGAACTCGCATCCGACACGCAACTCTCGAACGAGGACGGCGCGCGCGCTCATCTCGGACTTGGCTTTGAAGAGGTCGAACGCGCGATTCACTATCGACGAGCGCTGGACTAGGCTACTCCGCGGCGTGGGTGCGGACGATCAGATCCCCGCGTACCATTCGTAGCCCTGGTCTTCCCAGTAGCCGCCGGTGCCGCCGAACGTGCCGGCGAGGCTCGCGACGAGCTCGATGCGGCTGACCCATTTCGCGCTCTTGTAGCCCAGCTGGGTCGCGACGTGCAGGCGCACCGGCGCGCCGTGCGCCGGGTCGATCGGCTTGTCGTTGAGGTCGAGCGCCAGCACCGTCTGCGGGTGCGCGGCCTGGTGCAGGCCGAGCGATTCGTAGTACGGCTGCCCGTTCTGATCGCGGTCGAAGCAGTGAAAGATGACGTAGCGCGCGGCGGGCTTGGGCTGCGCCATCGCGACGACCGTCGCGAGCGGAACGCCGCGCCACTTCACGATCGCGCTCCAGCCTTCGACGCAATCGTGGCGCGTGATCTGCGTGCGGTCGCCCGCCGCCCGCAGTTCGGCCAGCGTCAATTTCTGCGGCCGCTCCGCCAAGCCGTCGATGACGAGCCGGTAGTCACGGAACCCGCTCTTTAGCAAACCCGTGTACGTGGCGTCGCTCGGCGTGTCCAAGCTGTCGAGGCGGAACTCGCGATCGACGTCCGCATCGGTATACTCGCGCGCCATCCCGTGCGTGCCGATCACGCTTTGGTTGAGCCTCTCGGCAGAAAACACCACGCTGCGGAAGGGCCCGTTGGTCAGCGAGTCCTTGATCGGACCGCAGGCGCTCAGACCGAGCGACGCAAGCGATGACGCGACGAACAGTCGCCGTTTCACGGCCCGACCCCGTCGTGTTCCTTGAGCGTGTACCAGCCGGTGATCATCGAGCGGATATTGTTCCACATCCCGGTGGTGAGTACCAGGATCAAGTGGGTCGCGAAGTACACCAGCAGGAGCGCCATCAGCGTGAAGTGCCACGTGCGCGCGAACTGCCGTCCGCCGAGGATCACGGTGAGCCACGGGAACGCGGCGTCGACGCCGGGCGAGAGCGCTAGTCCCGTGATGATGAGCAGCGGGAAGAGCACGAACAGCACGACCGTGTACGCGACCTTCTGCAGCGGGTTGTATGTCCCGTGCGGCGGCGGATCGCGCCGCAAGCGCAAATAATACAGCTGCATCGGCACGAGCTTCGGCAGATCCGACGGGCGCAGGATCATCTCACGCAGCGTACCGCGCAGCGCGGCGGAGATCAGGTACGCGACGAACGCGACGAAAAGCGCCCACGCGAAGAAGAAGTGCCAGCGGCGTCCATCGGCGAGGTCTTGCGTCCCCGGAAAGGTCACCCACGCTGGAAACGCGCGTTCGCTCTCCGCGCCCATCCCGTCATCGGTGTAGCCGAGGAAGTGCGTGGTGTTGAAAGTCACGCCGAAGATCGTCGTCATTCCGATCGGTTCACCGTTTTGCATCGCTGCGGTGAAACCGAGCACGCGCTTGTGGGGATCGCTCTTGTCGGAGGCGTCCAGGTACGGATCGGCGTTGAAGACCTGCAGGCCGCTCATCACCAGCACGAGCAGCGCAAGCGCCCACAACCAATGGGCTGTGCGTGCCGTGACGCCGTGCCGATAGACTCGCTCACCGACCACGGTCAGGCGCGCTCGGCGACGAGCGAGCGGACGGTCCGCTCGAGTTGGGCGTCATAGCCTTCGCCGACGTAGGTTGCGCGCAGCTTGCCGCGGCGATCGAACACCAGTTGCGTCGGCCACGCTTGGACGCCGTAGGCGTTCCAGATCCCGAAGCCGTCGTCGAAGACGACCGGCCACGTCACGTCTTGCGCTTTGAGCGCCTGGACGACGTTCGCGTGCACGTGCTCTTCCGGCGTCTCCGGCGCGTGCACGCCGACGATCGCGAGATCGCTCGCGCCGTACGCGGCGCGCAAGCGCTGAAGCTCCGGCGTGACGTGCTTGCAATTGATGCAGCCGTAGGTGAAGACGTCGACGATGGTCACCCGTCCCGCCGTCGGCGGCGGTCCGGGCGCGTTGGCCCACGGGAGCGCGCCGAGGACGGGCGCGAGCGAGGTTGCGGCGGCGAGCAGCACGGCTGCGATCATGTCAACATCTCCTTGGGCACGACGACCGCGCGCCCATCCAGACGCAGCCTGCCCCCTTCGACCAGTTTCGCGATTTCGAGGCTCACCGTTTCGCGCGTACTGCCCACCAGCGATGCAACGTCGGCATGGGTCAATCGGACGTCGACGCGCAAGCCGCCTTTGACCGGCACCCCGTGTTCGGCCGCGAGCTTGCGATAGAGGTGCTCGATCCGGTCGCCGACCCGTGCGTAGGCGAGGTCTTCCATCGTGGATTGCGCGTCGTCGAGACGCTCGCTGAGCACCTTGGCGACGTTGAGCGCGAGCGCCGGGTCGCGCGAGAGCAGGGCGAACAGATCGTCGGCGCGCGAGGTGCACAGCAGCGCGTCGTCGACGACGACGGCGTGCGTCGTGCGCGCGCGGCGATCGAACAGGCTCTCCTCGCCGAAGAGGTCGCCCGCCCCGAGAATCGCGACGGTGACATCTTTGCCGTCGGGTGTCTCGCGAACGATGCGAACGGTTCCGCGCTTGACGAAATAGATGATCCGGTCGGAGTCGCCGGCATCGAACACCAGCGTCCCGCGCGGCATCTCGCACATCGTGAAGAGGTGCTGATGCTGGATGATGCCCTCTTCCGTGGCCTCACGGAACAGGCGATTCTGCCGAAGGTACCAGACCTTGTTGACGTCTTCGTCCACCGGACGCTCTTTCCGAAGTGCGGCGAAGGCTTCGATCGCCGCACCGAGTCCGCTCATGCCGGGATGCTAGCACGCCGGCCGCATCCCGGCTGTAAGGTGTCTTACCTGGTCACTTCCCTGCCGGGGCTTGGACGACCCGGACGAAGCCGCCCGGCCGAATCCATTTCGCGAACGCGGCCTGGACTCGTTGCGCCGTCGCGGCCAACTGGGCGCGGGCGGAGATCCGGTCCTGGTCGAGCGGCCGGCCCGTCGTCGCGTAAGCGAGCAACTGTCCCGACAAGCCGTCGTACGACTCTTGCCGCACCGGAAGCTCTCCGATGACCAGCGCCTTCGCGCGGATCAGCCGATCCCCCGGGAGCGGCTTGCGCTGCAGTGAGGTGAGATCGTTCGTAACGAGCCGCGCCGCGCGCATGACGTTCTGCGGATCGGCGCCGTAGCTCACCGTGAACGTGCTGCGGTTGCGGCCGCCATTCACTGCCGAGCTGACCGTATAGACGTACCCGTGGATTTCGCGCAGATCGTGGAACAGCAGCGAGGCGTAGAAGCCGCCGCTGAGCGCCGTGTTCGCGAGCTGCAGCAGCGGATAGTCCTCGTGCGTGTAGCCGATCGGCAGCGTCTCGGCGAGCGTGACTTCCGCCTGCACGCGGCCGGTCGCCGGAATCACCGCTTGGCCGGGCTTGTTCGGTGGAACCGGCGGCGGGAAGACGTTGGGCGTCGGACCCTCCGCCTTCCATTCGCCGAAGTACTTCTCCACCACGGTACGGGCAGCGTCCGCCGTCGTGTCGCCGACGACTACGATCGTGGTGAGGTCCGGCCGGTACGTCTGGGCGTAAAACGACTTGACGTCGTCGTACGTGACGGTCGAGACGGTGGCCGGCGTCGGGCTGCGCCGTGCCGGATCGCCGGCCGGATACAGCGCCGCGGCGAGCGCGCGCGAGGCCTTGTAGGCGGGGCTCTTCACGGTGCCGGTGAGCGAGCCGACGGTCTGCGTCTTCACGATTGCGAACGCGTCCTGCGGGAAGGCGGGATGGAGCTCATCGTCCGCGAGCAATTGCATGCCGCGCTCGAAGTGCTGCGTGAGCACGTCGACGCCGAAGGTCGGCCCGGCACTGACGTTCGCCGCGATCTTGTCGAGCTCGGTCTGATACGCGATGCGATCGTACGTCGTCGTCCCGTACGAGAAGAGGCCGCTGACGACGTCGTCGATCCCGTCCTTGCCGGGCGGATCCTCGACTCCCGGATTGTTGAGGACTTGTCCGCGCACGACGATGGTGTGCGAGATCGCCGACGGGACGACCACCAGCTTGAGCCCGTTGGGCAGCACTTGCTGGGACGGATGAATCGTCGCTTCGGGAACTTTCAGCTCCGCGAGAACGCGGCGCGCGAACGCCGGCAGCGCGGTGTGCTCGCTCGGGATGACCGTGTTGTCCTCGCCGGCCCTGCCGCCGAACGCCGAACCGGCGGCTTCCTTCGGCGTCGAGATCGCCACGGTCGCGGTGGTGTTGTCATAGTAGGTTCGCAGCACGCGGTTGACGTCATCGACGGTCACTTTTTGCAAACCGGCGAGGTCTTCGTCGGGGGTCCGGTGCTCGACGGCGAGCGTCTGGCTCCACGTCGACGCGAGGTTCGATATCGAGTTTAGCGCGAATTGCGCCTGCGCGACCTCGCGCTGCTTGGCCACCTCGACGAGATCGGGCGGCAGGCCGTTCTTCTTGTACGCCTCGAGCACGGCTTTCACGTCGCTGACGGCCGTCTCACCCGTCGTCGTCACCGGTACCGCCGCGCCGACGAGCGTGAGCCCCGCTTTCGGATAGGTCTGCGACTGCGCGAAGGTCTGCAGCGCTTTGCCGGTCGCCTGCAGCTCGTACAGCGCGCCGCGCTGACTGTTGAGCACGTCGTTGAGAATCTGCGAGGCGAAGTAGTCCGGATCGTCGTAGCCGGGAACGCGATAGCCGATGAAGGCGAGCGTCACCGGATCGGAACTGTTATCGTGCAGCGTCAGCGGCGTGAGCTTGCCGAGGTGCACCGGCTTGCGCGCCGGCAGCGTCGCCGCGGGGATGTTCCCGAAGAGCGCGCGCACCTTGGCGATCGTTGCCTGCGGGTCGACGTTGCCGGCGATCACGTAGATCGCGTTGTTCGGATGGTACCATTTCGCGTAGTACGCCTTCAGGTCGGGGGCCTGGATTCGATGGAAGCTCTCCACCGTTCCCAGACCGAAGTCGGCGTACGGGGTCCCGGCGAACACGTGCTCGATCGTCTTCGCGAAGAGCCGGAAGCTCGAGCTCGAGTAGTCTGAGGTCACTTCTTGGATGATCGCGCCGCGCTCCTGATCCCACAGCTTCTGCGAGTCCAGCACGCCCGTCGCTCGCGAGCGTTCGAGGTTGAGTGCGATGTCGAGATCCTGCGAGGGCATCTCGAAGAAGTATTGCGTGATCTCGTTCTGCGTATCGGCGTTGAACGTGCCGCCCGTGATCGCAGTGACGTCGGCGAACTGTGACGCGCTCAGGGTCTTGCTCCCGCGAAAGAGCATGTGCTCCTGCGCGTGCGCGAGCCCCGTGATCCACTCGTCGTCCGACCCGGCGAGGTAGTTCATCCACGTCGAGACGACCGGGGCGAGCGTATCGCGCAGCACGACCACCTGCATGCCGTTCGCCAGCGTCGCGCGCGTCACGTCGGTGATGCCGACGGGCGGCTGCGCCTTGGCGGGCGCGATCGGGGAGGTCAGGAGCGCCGCGGCCAGCACCGCCGAGACGAAAGAACGAAGACCCATGATCCCCTTCGCATTCTTCCGAATCGCTGGCTGGCCCCGCCCCCCTCACGGGGAGGCGGCGACGCGCCGTGGAACGCGCTCGCTTCGTGTCCGATCCCGTCCTGCGCGTCGCGCGCGACGGGGGCCGCGCCCGCGTCACGCTGGCCCGCCCCGCCGTCCGCAATGCCTTCAACGCCGAGCTGATCGCGCGCCTCGGCGAAGCCTTTTCCGCGCTCGCGGCCGATCGGAGCGTGCGGCTCGTCATCCTCGACGGCGAGGGCTCGATCTTCTGCGGGGGAGCCGACGTCAACTGGATGCGCGGCGCGCTCGAGCTCCGCGAGGACGAGAACGTCCGCGACGCCGAGGCGATGTCGGACATGCTGCGAGCGATCGACCGCTGCCCGAAGCCCGTGATCGCGCGCGTGCACGGTGCGGCGCTCGGCGGCGGCGCGGGATTGTGCGCCGTTTGCGACGCGGTCGTCACCGCCGACGACACCATCTTCGGTTTCACCGAGACGAAGCTCGGGATCATTCCGGCGGTGATCTCGCCGTTCACGATCGCGAAGATCGGCGTCTCGCACGCGCGCCGCCTGTTCCTGACCGGTGAACGCTTCGACGCCACCCGCGCGCGAGCGATCGGTCTCGTGCACGAGGTCGTCCCGGCGGCGTTGCTCGACGATGCCGTCGAAACGATCGCGCGGGAATGCGAGAGCGCCGGGCCGGAGGCCGTCGCGGCCATCAAGAACCTCATCGCCGCGGTGCAGGCCGCCTCGTACGACGAGTCGCGCGAGCTGACGGCGCGGGCGATCGCCAAGGCGCGCACCGGCGCCGAGGGGCAAGAAGGGCTGCGCGCGTTTCTCGAACGGCGCCCCGCCGCCTGGACCGAAGCCGAATGATTCGCCGTCTGCTGATCGCGAATCGCGGCGAGATCGCGGTCCGCGTCGCGCGCGGCGCGCGCGAGCTGGGCATCTCGCCGGTGGGCGTCTATTCCGATGCCGACGAGCACGCGCTTTTTCGCAGCGCGATGGACGCGTCGCTGCGGATCGGTCCCGGTCCGGCCGCCGAATCCTACCTTGACGGCGAGCGCATCGTCGCGGCCGCGAAAACGCTCGGCGCAGACGCGATCCATCCCGGCTACGGATTCCTCAGCGAGCGTGCACCGTTCGCCCGACTCGTCGTGGAGAGCGGGCTCGTGTTTGTCGGGCCGACTCCCGACGCGATCGCCGCGATGGGTTCGAAGATCGACGCGAAACGGCGGGTTCGCGAGTTCGGCGTCCCGGTCGTCCCGGGCTACGACGGCGACGATCAAAGCGATGCACGGCTGCGCGACGAGGCGGCGCAGATCGGAACCCCGCTGCTGATCAAGGCCAGTGCCGGCGGCGGCGGGCGCGGGATGCGCGTCGTCGACGACCTGGCGCAGTTCGACGAGGCGCTTGCGAGCGCGCGGCGCGAGGCGAAGGCCGCCTTCGGCGACGACACGATGCTGCTGGAGCGCTACTTGCGCCGGCCGCGTCACGTCGAGTTCCAGATCCTCGCCGATGCGCACGGCGCGTGCGTCCACCTCGGCGAACGCGAGTGTTCGATCCAGCGCCGGCATCAGAAAGTGCTCGAGGAAGCGCCCAGCGTCGCGCTCGATCCTGCGCTGCGCGCGAGGATGGGCAAAGCGGCCGTCGACGCGGCGCGCAGCGTCGGCTACACGAACGCCGGTACGGCCGAGTTCATGCTCGACCAGCACGGCGCGTTCTTCTTCCTCGAGATGAACGCGCGACTTCAGGTCGAGCACCCGGTAACCGAGTTGGTGTACGGCGTCGACCTGGTGCACGAACAGCTGCGCATCGCGAACGGCGAGCCGCTGCGCTTCACGCAAGAGATGCTGGTGCCGCGCGGCTGGGCGATCGAAGCACGGCTCAACGCGGAGGATCCCGCGCGCGAGTTCCTGCCGCAATCGGGGACGATCGCCGCGTTCGACGTTCCGCCTGCGCCGGGCGTGCGGCTCGATGCCGGCTTCCGCGCCGGCGACGAGGTGCCGGTGTTCTACGATTCGCTGCTGGCGAAGATCATCGTGTGGGGCGCGGATCGTCCCGCTGCGATCGCGCGCATGGAAGAGACGCTGCGCGAGACGACCGTCGCCGGAATCGCCACGAATTTGCCGCTGCTGCGCGCGATCGTCGCCGACGAGGCCTACCGCGCCGGGGACACCACGACGAGTTTCCTCGACGAGCGCATGCCGCGCTTTGCGCTTGGCGAGAGGCGCACAGATGACGCGACGAAGCGCCGGGTCGCGGCGGCGTTGCTCGCGCACGACGACGCGTGGCGGCCGGCGCGCGTCGGCGTCCCGCTCGCCTTTGCGCTCGACGGCGAGATCGTGCACGCCGACGCCTCGTACGCTCGTGCGTCGGCCGCGGGGCCGGCCGGGTGGACCCTGACCGGCGGCCTCACCGGCAGCATCGAGCCCGACGCGCGCGGTGCGACCTTCGAGGCGCACGGCGGGACCGTGACGGTCGACGGACGCGTCGTGCGCTGGAGCCGTCCGCCCGCACCGAGCGCCGATGCCGAGCACGGAGCACACGCCGGCGCGTCCGGTGATGTAACCGCGCCGATGCCGGGGAAGATCGTGGGCGTGGCAGTCGAGACGGGAACCCAGGTCGAGCAGCGCACCCTGCTCGTGGTGCTCGAAGCGATGAAGATGGAGCATCGCATCGAAGCGCCGGTCGCCGGCACGGTCCGCGAGGTCCGCGTCAAGCCCGGCGACCTGGTCAAGTCCGGCGACACCCTCGT
>JAQBPM010000464.1 GCA_028287525.1 Vulcanimicrobiota bacterium
CCCGCGGCTATACGATCTCCACCGCCGCGTCGGTCGCGGGCCTGCTCGGGATCGCGTACATCCCGGGCCGCTGGCTCTTCGGACGCCTCGCGAACCGCGTGCCCCTGGGACGCCTGCTGGCGGCGACCATCGCGCTCGAATCGCTCGCGGTGATGGTGCTCGCCGGCGAACGCGGGATCGTGTGGGTCGCGCTGTACGTGTTCGCGTTCGGCATGGCGTACGGCGCGATGGCCCCGCTGCGCGGAGCGCTCGTCGCATCGCTGTTCGGCCGGCGCGCGTACGGCACGATCTTCGCCGCTCAGGGCGTCGGCGTAGCGGTCGCCGCCGCCGCAGGGCCGCTGGTCCTGGCCGCAGTCGCCGACGCGCACGGCTACGGCACGTCGCTCTGGTGCGCCGCGCTCGCCCTTGCCCTTGGCGCTCTAGTCGCCGCCGTCCCGGTGCGTGACGAGGGCCCTTCGACAAGCTCAGGGTGACAAAAAGTCAGCGCACCCGGCGGTAGAAGCGTTCCGTGTTTTCGAGTTCTTCGTAGGCGCGCTGGTGCGGGGTGTAGCGGAGGTTTTCTTTGGCGGAGAGCCCGAGGTATCCGAGGCGCACGAGGCTTTCGTAGACGACCTGGTGGGCGCGGTAGGCCAGCGTGCGGTTGAAGTGGGTGAAAACGTTGCGCGCGGCGACGAGGTGGAACTCGTTGAACGACCCGTCGCAGGCGAGGTTGTGCTGGGCGAAGACGATGTTCTCGCGCAATGAGGGTTTGAACGCCGCGTGTCCGGAGCTCAGCTCGATGTAGTCGGAGAAGCGCTTCTTGCCGCCGGCCTCGACGTAGCGTTCCGCATACTCGTCGACCAGCTCGAGCGGAAATGTGCCGCTCTTGGCGCGCTCGATCGCCGCTTCGGTGGCGTCGGTCGCGTAGATCCGCGTGCGATGAGAGAATTCCGCTTCGCGCAGCAGGATCGCGATCGTGTACGCGTCGTCACCGGAGCCGATGACCCACAGCCGCGCGTGAGGGAAGGTGCGCAGCCGCGGCAGCACGCGCTCGGTGAACGCGGTGAAGAACTGCGGTTCGCGGAACGGCGAGGTCGCGTTGTGCGTGAGCGCGTCGATGAAGCGGCCCATCGCGCGATCTTGGTGCAGCAGCTGTTCGAGCAGCCCCGTCGTCGTCGTGACGTTCTCGGCGCGCACGCGTTCCGCGACCCGGCGCTTGAGCGTCGCCGGAGCGTACTCGCGGAAGTCGTACCCCGAGACGCGATAGACCGCCTCGAGCAGAAGATGAAGCTCGAGGTCCGCTACCGCATTGGGCGGTGCCGGCGGACCGTTCGGCGGTCCCGGCACCTGACGTTCCGCGATCACGCCGCGACGTTCAGCCAAACGCGGATCAGCGCGATGAGCTGGTCGATGTCGACCGGCTTCGAGATATACTCGGAGGCGCCGGCCGCGAGGCATTGCTCGCGGTCGCCTTTCATCGCCTTGGCGGTGAGCGCGATGATCGGCAGGTTCTTCCAATCGTCGCGCGCCCGCATGCGGCGGATGGTCTCGTAACCGTCCATCTCCGGCATCATGATGTCCATGAGCACGACGTCGACCGCGGGATGCGAGTGCAGCAGGGCGATCGCCTCGGCGCCGGATTCCGCGCTGAGGACGTTCATGTTGAAATCTTCGAGCGCGCTGCGCAGCGCGAAGATGTTGCGGGTGTCGTCGTCGGTGATGAGGATCGTTCGCCCTTCGAGCGACGGGCTCGACGACGCCGCGTTCGCCGGGCGCTTCACCTCGGGAAGCCGCGCCTCGACTTGGTTGAGGAAGTACGTCGTCTCCTCGATCAGCCGCTCGGGCGACATCGCGTCCTTGACGATGATCGATTCGGAGAGATGGCGGATCGTCGCGTCTTCGCGTTCGGTCAATTCCCGCCCGGTGTAGACGATGACCGGGACCCGCACGTGGGCCGGATGCTGCTTGATCCGCTCGATCAAGCTGACGCCGTCCATGTCGGGAAGGCCCAAATCGACGATGACGCAATCGAAGTGCGCGCGATCGAGCGCGCCCAGCGCCTGCGCGCCGGTCGAGACGGCGGTGACGCTCACCTCGCCCGACTCGATCAGGCTCGCCATCGCGGAGAGCTGCGTCACGTCGTCCTCGACCACGAGCACGTTGCGCGACGAGGAATCCGCGAAGCCGAGCAGGTTGTCGAAGGCCTGCGTGAGCGCGTCTTCGCTGGCCGGCTTCTTCAGGTGCGCGAACGCGCCGGAGTCGAGGGCGCGCTGCCATTGCTCCTCGCCGGAGATCACGTGCACCGGGATCGACTTGGTCGCGAGGTCGCGCTTGAGCTGATCGAGCAGCGACCAGCCGTCGACGTCGGGCAGGCCGATGTCGAGCGTGATCGCATCGGGGACGAACTGGCGGGCGAGCGAGAGGCCCTCCGCGCCGCTGCGCGCCATCAACCCCTTGAACCCGCGATCGCGCGCGAGGCCGAGCAGGATGCGGCCGAACGTCGCGTCGTCCTCGATGATGAGGACGACGTGGTCCTGCGGCTTGATGTCGGCGCGGTCGTCTTCGAGCGGGCCGGCCGGCACCTGCGCCGCGACCGGGATCCGCAACTCCGCCGGCGCGGCGACGGCGTCCGGGTGCTTCACTTTCGGCATCGGCAGCGGCGCCATCTCGTAGTTGGTCCGCGCCGTCCGCTCGAGCGGATGGTAGAAGGTGAAGGTCGATCCGATCCCCGGCTCCGACTCGACCGACATGTCACCGCCGAGCAGGCCCGCGATCTCGCGCGAGATCGCCAGACCCAGTCCCGTGCCGCCGTATTTGCGGGCCGTCGACATGTCCGCTTGCTGGAACGCCTCGAAGATGACGTTGTGCTTGTCGCCGGGGATCCCGATGCCCGTGTCGCGCACGGCGAACGCGATGTAGGGACCGCTGTGTCCGTCGACCTCGCGCACCTCGCGGTGCACGCTGAGCTCGACCGAGCCGTGCGAGGTGAACTTGAACGCGTTGGAGAGCAGGTTCTTGAGAATCTGCATCAGGCGCGTCTGATCGGTTTCGACCGCTTCGGGCACGTCCTCGTCGACGTGGATGGCGAAGAGCAGACCGCGCTCCTGCGCCACGCCGCGGAACGTCCGCTCGACGTCATCGCAGATGTCGTTGATGCGCTGCTCGCCGATGTCGACCGACGTCGTTCCGGACTCGATCTTCGAGAGATCGAGAATGTCGTTGATGAGGGTGAGCAGATCGCTGCCGGCGCGGCGGATGGTCTGCGCCATCTCGACCTGTTTCCCGCTGAGATTCTGCTCCTTGTTGTCGCTGAGCTGTTTGGAGAGGATCAGCAGCGAGTTGAGCGGGGTGCGCAGTTCGTGCGACATGTTGGCCAGGAACTGCGACTTGTATTTCGAGGTGAGGGCGAGCTGCTCGGCTTTCTGCTCGAGCGCGCGCCGCGCTTCGTCGATCTCGCGCGTGCGCTTCTCGACCTCTTCGTTCTGCTCGGCGAGCAGGCGCGCTTTTTCTTCCAGCTCCTCGTTGGTCTGCTGGAGCTCGTCCTGCTGCGACTGCAGTTCGATCGTCAGCGACTGCGACTGTTTGAGGAGCTCTTCCGTGCGCATGTTAGCGGCGATCGTGTTCAGCACGATGCCGATCGATTGCGTCAGCTGGTCGAGGAAGAGCAGATGGTTGTCGCTGAACGATTCGAACGACGCCAGCTCGATGACGGCCTTGATGTCGCCTTCGAACAGCACCGGCAGCACGACGATGTTCAGCGGCTGCGCGTGGCCGGTGCCGGACGTCGCTTGCAGATAGTCCGGCGGCACGTTGGCGACGAGGATGCGTTCCTTTTCGAGGACGCACTGGCCGACCAGACCCTCGCCGGGACCGAACTGCAGGGTGCCGCGCCGGCGCGGGGCGGCGTATCCCGCGGTGTAGCGGAGCAGCGCCTTCTCGTCGAGCGGCTCGTTGAGGTAGAAGATACCGACTTGCGCGTTGACCAGCGGCGCGAGCTCGCTCATGATGAGCTTCGCGACCGTCTTGATGTCCTTCTGGCCCTGGAGCATCCCGGTGAAGCGCGCCAGGTTCGTCTTGAGCCAATCCTGCTCTTGGTTCTTGCGCGTCGTGTCGCGCAAGTTGCGGATCATCTCGTTGACGTTCTCGGTGAGCAGTCCGACCTCGCCCTGCGCGCCGACCTCGATCGCGCGCGAGAGGTCGCCTTTGGTGACCGCGGTGGCGACTTCGCCGATCGCGCGGATCTGCGAGGTGAGCTGCGAGGCGAGCTGGTTGACCGAGTCGGTGAGGTCGCGCCACAAGCCCGCGGCGCCCGGCACCTCGGCTTGACCGCCGAGCTTCCCTTCGAAGCCGACTTCGCGGGCGACCG
>JAQBPM010000138.1 GCA_028287525.1 Vulcanimicrobiota bacterium
GGCGCGAACGTCGCGAGTTTCTCGCGCGGGACGAGGGCGGCGTGCGGAACGTTCATCGCAGTTCTTCCTCTCGAGGAGCCGGTGGACCGCTCCCATTTCCGCCGGCGCGCCGCAATCGCCTGGAGCCGTGCAGGCGCGCTCCGACGCTGGCCGCAATCTTCTTTCAATGAACAGCAACGTCGTCGAGAGCCGCGAGATTCGGCTTGCCGCGAGACCGTCCGGGGAATGCACGGCGGAGACCTTCGCGCTCGCCACGACGCAGGTCGGACCGCCCGGACCAGGCGAGATCCTCGTGCGCAACGTGTTCATGTCGGTCGAACCGTACATGCGCGGGCGGATGAATGCCGGACGCTCGTACGTGCCGCCGTTCGACGTCGGCGCTCCGCTCAGCGGCGCGGCGATCGGGACGGTGGTCGCGTCGAACGACCCCACGATTGCCGAGGGCTCGACCGTTCTTCACGACCGCGGCTGGCGCGAGTACGCCGTTATCCCCGCCAAGTCGGTCAAGCAAATCGACGTCACCGGCGTCCCCGCGGAGACCTATTTGAGCGCGCTCGGCACGACCGGGTTCACCGCCTGGGTCGGCTTGCGCGTCATCGGCCGCGTGCAAGCGGGCGAGACCTTGTTCGTTTCGGCCGCCGCCGGCGCCGTCGGGTCGATGGTCGTCCAGCTCGCCAAGCGCTGGGGGCTGCGGGTGATCGGGTCCGCGAGCTCGGCGCAGAAGGCCGCGTACATTAAAGAAAAACTCGGCGCCGACTCCGCCTTCGACTATCACGAACGGCCGGTGCTCGACCGGCTGCAGGCCGCTGCCCCGGACGGCATCGACGCGTACTTCGACAACGTCGGCGGCTCGCAGCTGGAAGCGGCGATCAGCGCGATGCGCGACCACGGCCGCGTCATCATGTGCGGCGCGATCTCTCAGTACAACTCCTCGGCGCCGCCGCCGGGTCCGCGCAACTTGACGCTCGCCGTCGGCCGGCGCCTGCGCCTCGAAGGCTTCATCGTGAGCGACCATCGCGACCGCATGGCCGAGTTTCAAGCCGAGGTCTTGCCGCTCGTGCGCGACGGCGTCGTCGCGACCCCGACCACCATCGTCCAAGGTCTGGAGAACGCGCCGGCCGCGATGATGGATATCCTGCGCCCGAACCGCACCGTCGGCAAGGTCCTGGTACGCGTGTCCTAGCGGGAACTCTCCCGTTCCGGACGGGTTCCTAGACGGTGATGCTCGGTGGTGGTCCCCCGGTCCACATGATGTGGTCGCAGATGTACAGCCCGGATCGTCCTAAAGTGACGAGACGGGTTGAGCTGCGCCGTATTCTCGCGCTCTTCCGGCCGTACGTCCGCGAGCAGGCGTTGGTGCTCGTCTGCATCTTCATCGGGTCCTTGCTCGGTCTGCTCCCGCCGCTCTTCACCAAGTGGCTGATCGACGGCGCCATCCCGGGCCGCGACATGCACGGCGTCCTGATCGACGTCGGCGGCATGGTCGCCAGCGCCGTGGTCGGGGGCGGGATCGGGGTGTATCAGGGCTTCCTGAACTCGCTGGTCGGCGAAGGCATCATGCGCGACATCCGCACGAGCCTGGTGAACCATCTGCACCGGATGCCGCTCTCGTTCTTCACCGGAACGAAGACCGGCGAGATCATGAACCGCGTGTCGAGCGACGTCGACAACATCGACTCCGTGGTGACCGGAACGCTGGTCTCGATCGTTACGAACGTGTTCACGATGGTGACCACGATCGTCACGATCTTCATCGTCGACTGGCGGCTCGCGCTCGTCGCGCTCGCGATCATCCCGCTGATGATCCTGCCGCTCTCGCCGGTCGGACGGCGGATGTACGAGATTCGCAAGAAGACGCGCGAGAAGCGCGACGAGATCGAATCGATCACCCAAGAGACGCTCTCGATCTCCGGGATCACGCTGATCAAATCGTTCGTCCGCGAGGCGTTCGAACGCGAGCGATTCTACCACGTCGGCACCGACCTCATGGACCTCGAGATCAAGCTCGCGATGGTCGGCCGCTGGTTCGTGGCCGCGATCATGGCGATGGTCGTTATCGGACCCGCGATGGTGTGGCTCGCCGGGGCGTGGTTTGCGATCAACGGCGGCACGACCGTCGGCACGATCGTCATGTTCGTCGCCTATCTCGGCCGGCTGTACACGCCGGCGTCGTCGCTGGCCGGCGTGCAGGTGCAGATCGTCTCGGCGCTCGCCGTGTTCGAACGGATCTTCGAGTACCTCGACATGCCCCCCGAAGGAGCCGAAAAGCCCAACGCGGCGGTGCTGCGCGACGTGCGCGGAGAGATCGCGTTCGAAGACGTGCACTTCTCCTACAGCCCCGATCGCGTGGCTTTGGACGGCGTCTCGTTCCGCATCGCGCCGGGACAGATGGCGGCGTTCGTCGGCCCCTCGGGCGCCGGCAAGACGACGATCACCAGCCTCGTGCCGCGCTTCTACGATCCGCAGGAGGGCACTGTACGGGTCGACGGATTCGACGTGCGTGACGTGACGCTCGCGAGCCTGCGCGAGAACGTCGGCATCGTGACGCAGGAGACGTACCTCTTCCACGACACGATCGCGGCGAATCTGCGCTACGCGCGCCCCGACGCGACCGAAGCCGAGGTCATCGCGGCGGCCAAGGCGGCCAACATCCACGAGTTCGTCGCGTCGCTCCCCGGCGGGTACGGAACGATTGTCGGCGAGCGCGGCCACAAACTCTCTGGCGGCGAGCGCCAACGTCTCGCGATCGCGCGCGTCCTGCTGAAAAACCCGCGCATCCTGATCCTCGACGAAGCGACGAGCTCGCTCGACTCAGCGAACGAGGCGGCGATTCAAGCCGCGCTGATTCCGCTGATGGAAGGCCGCACGAGCCTCGTGATCGCGCACCGGCTCTCGACGATCCTCAACGCCGACGTCGTCTTCGTCGTCGAAGCGGGCCGCATCGTCGAACACGGAACGCACGACGAGCTGCTCGCGCGCGACGGTGCGTACGCCCAACTCTACTGGAAGCAATTCCGCGACCGCGACGCAGTAGAAGCCGTCGGCATCTAGCAGCCCCTAGGCGGTCGCCGCGCGGTTTTCCCAGCCGACGGCGGCGGAGGTTGACCAGGCGAGCCAGTCGGCGAAGTCGGGCGTCGTCATCGGTTGTGCCAAGAAGTATCCCTGGAGCTGATCCGCACCGTTCTCGGTGAGCCAGCGGGCCTGTTCGCGGCTCTCGACCCCGTCGGCGATCGGCTGCAGGCCGAGCGCCCGCGTCACGGCGATCGCTGCGCGCGCGATTCGCTCGAAGCGCAGATCGTACGCGGCACTCTGCGTGATGCGCCGGCCGATCTTGAGGAAGTCGAGCGGCAGCGTCGCCAGGATCTCGAGCGACGTCGGCTGCGATCCGAAACCGTCCAGCCCGATGAACGCCCCCTTCACCTTGAGCCGGCGCAGGAACGCGCTCACCGCATCGGGATCCGCTTGGGTCATCGCCTCGCTGACTTCGATCGCGACGCAGCGGCTGACCGGTGAGAACTCGTCGAGCAGGCGTTCCAGCTCCGAGCAGATCGCTTCGTCGGTAGAACCAATGTTGACGTGCAGCCGCAGATGCGGCCACTCCTTGTGGAGCGTGCGCAGCGTCATCTCGACCGCGCCGATCACCCACCCGTCGATCGTCGACGTGATCGTCGGGCCGCCGGCTTCAAGGAACGAACGCGGCGCGAGCCAGCCGCGCGATGGGTGGCGCCAGCGAATCAGCGCTTCGGCGCCGACCACTTGCAGCGTCGACGCTTGAACGATCGGCTGCCAGCACACGAGGAAGTCGCGGTCGCCGTCGACGCTGAGCAGACGCTCGCGAATGTCGCGCCGCGCGTGCAGATCCGCGCCGACGCCGTCGCGATACCAGCACATCGCTTTGCCGCCGCTCTGTTTGGCGGCGTACATCGCTTGGTCGGCGTGCTGCAGCAGCGTGTCGGCCGTCGTTCCGTCCTGCGGGAACACCGCGATGCCGATGCTGGCGCGGACTTCGCGCACGATCCCGTCTTCTTCGACCCGCAGGGCGATCCGGTCGAGAAACCGCTGCGCTGCGTCGGCCATCTCGTCTTCACTGTCGACGACGCCGAGGACGGCGACGAACTCGTCGCCGCCAATGCGCCCCACCAAGTCGCCGCGCCTGACCGCCTCGCGCATCTGCTGCGCCGCTTCGATCAGCGCCTTGTCGCCGCGCGCGTGGCCGAACGTGTCGTTGACCGCTTTGAAGCCGTCGAGGTCGATGAAGATGACGCCGACGCGGGTCCCCAGGCGAGCGGCGACGTGCATGGCGTCGTCGAGGTGGCGGAGCGTCGCGCTGCGCGACGGCAGCCCCGTGAGCGGATCGTACCCGACTTCGCGCGGCGCGGCAGCTTCATTTTGACCCAGCAGCCGGGAACACGCCTTGGCGACGACTTGGCAGACGTCGACGCGCGACGGACGCCCGCGCGCCCAACGTACCGCAAGGACGTACGGCGGGCTGGCCGCCAGGTGCGCGATATAGACCTCGCCCGCGGCGGTATCGTTCTGCAGGGCGCGGCAGGCTTGCCGCGCGAGCTCGGCAGCGGCTTCCGCATGCTCCGGCCCGGAAGGCGCGCTGGCGACGGTCTCACCGTCAGGGCCGCAGACCACCGCGAGGTCGCCGCCGGCGATCGGGAGCGCGGCCCCGAGGACCACGCGCATGAGCTCTTCGCGCGGGCGATTGGATTCCGCCGCCGCATTGAAGAGGTCGACGAGGTGCGCGATCTGCGGATCCTCGAGATTCAAAAAAGTCTCGCCTCGCTCTGGCCGGTCGATAGCCGGTCGATAAACGGAAGCACGCGACGGTTTACCCGCGCGCCGCTGAGCCTTGCAAACCTTACCCCCCATACGACCGGCGACCTCTCCGAGGGGCCGCCTGGCTACACCCGAACGGGCGCGGGACCGGGGAATCCGCGTGTAGCACAGTCCGGCTCGTATGGACAAAGTCGTCGCTTCGTGTGCCGAAGCGGTCAGAGACATCCCCAGCGGCGCCTCGCTGGCGGTGGGCGGATTCGGCCTGAACGGGATCCCCCACAATCTGATCGAGGCGCTGCTGGAGGCGGGAGCGACGGATCTCGAGACCGTCTCGAACAACTGCGGCGTCGACGGCTGGGGGCTGGGCGTCCTACTCGACGCGAAGCGGATCCGCCGCACGACCGGCTCGTACGTCGGCGAGAACAAAGAGTTCGAGCGCCAGTATCTGGCCGGCGAGCTGGAAGTCGAGCTCGTCCCGCAGGGGACGCTCGCAGAACGGCTCCGCGCCGGCGGCTGCGGGATCCCGGGATTCTACACGCCCGCCGGGGTCGGAACCCTGGTCGCGGACGGCGGCTTGCCGTGGCGCTACAACGGCGACGGTTCGGTCGCGGTCGCGTCTCCTAAAAAAGACGTCCGCGTCTTCAACGGCCGCGAATACGCGCTCGAAGAGGGGATCGTTTGCGACTTTGCCCTGGTGCGCGCGAGCGTCGGCGACCGGCACGGCAACCTGGTCTTCCACAAGGCGACGCGGCAGTTCAACCCGCTCTGCGCAATGGCCGGAAAGATCACGATCGCCGAGGTCGAGGAGCTCGTCGAGCCGGGCGAGATCGATCCGGAGCAGGTCCATCTGCCCGGGATCTACGTGCAGCGCGTCGTTGCGGTCGGGCCGGCCGGGAAACGCATCGAACGCGTGACGACGCGCAAGCGGGACGGAGGACGATAAGGTGGCGCTCACGCGAACCCAGCTCGCCGCGCGCGTTGCGCAGGAGCTGAAGGACGGTCAATACGTCAACCTCGGAATCGGGCTACCGACGCTGATCCCGAACTACGTCCCGAGCGGCGTCACGGTCGTGCTGCAGAGCGAGAACGGGATCCTAGGCTTCGGGCCCTATCCCTACGAGGGCGAGGAGGATCCCGACCTCATCAACGCCGGCAAAGAGACCGTCACGGTGCTGCCGGGCGCCTCGTTCTTCGACTCGGCGACGTCGTTCGGGATGATCCGAGGCGGCCACGTCGACGTCGCGGTCCTCGGCGCGATGCAGGTCGCGAGCAA
>JAQBPM010000469.1 GCA_028287525.1 Vulcanimicrobiota bacterium
GTATACGTGTGCGGAGACGGCAGCCGCATGGAACCCGACGTCCGCGAAGCGTTCCGCACCCTCTACCAGCGCAAGACCGGCGCCGCCCCAGAAGCCGCCAACGCCTGGCTCGACAACCTCACCGCCATTAACCGCTACGTCCTCGACGTCTGGGCCTCAACGTAGCCCTGTCACGGCGCCCCGTCACGGCGAGCGTGCCCCGTCACGGCGAGCGTGCCCTGTCACGGCGAGCGTGCCCTGTCACGGCGAGCGTGCCCTGTCACGGCGAGCTTGTCGAGCCGCCCTCGTCGCTCATCGTGCCGCGCTGCTTCAGCCCGCATTCGCCGATCCGCGTGGCCAGTGGTGCGGGATCGGCGGCGTGCCGCCATCGTAGGGCCCCTCGACAAGCTCGGGGTGACATTGCGACCATCGCCGTCGATGTTAACTTTTCGGTGGCGCGGCATTTCCGATGAGCAAGCGGATTCGCCAATCGGCGCCGTCCCTTGTGAGGACCTTCGCGAAATTGCCGCTCTGTTGTTTGCCGTCGTTCGGACCCGAGCCGGTATAGGTGTATCCTCCGAGAAGCCACGCAACGTCGCCTACGGCGTGCGCTTGTAACACGGTCGTGGTGATCTTGGGCCAGCCCGCGTTTATCCGCGCTGTAACGGCGCCTGCAATCGCCTGCGTTCCGGACAATACTCCGGTCGTAGCCGCGAACGTTCCATCCGGCGCAAACAAGGCTACGACGCCGGCTGCATTTCCCGCGTTGTAGCTGGTCATCCACTTATTCTCAATGCCGTTTGCGACTTGCATCGCGTCCGTCTGCGACATTGCAGTCCCTTGCCCGAACACCGGCGCAGCGGCAAGGCCGACGCCAACAAACGTCAACGGGATCCAGAATCCTCTTGTCATGATGCCTCCCTTGAGCACACTTGCGCGCGGCACGCTGATCGAGGCAACCCAATCGAGGCGACCGATGAAAATATGGGCGTCGCACCCCATGCGAAGCCTAGCACTTCATCTGTGACCTGCAAACGAGCAAGCGCGGCCGTTTCTATCCGAGTCGCGGACCCCATCCCTGAAATAGGCCCGTTGCTTCGAGCCCGGGACGCACCAGGGTTGGATGCGACTCCTCAACGGAAATCACTGCGTGCTTCGCCGGCGCATCTCTCGCGGGCGCCGCGTGAATGCGCAAGACGTCGATCGGCTGCGCCGGTGCAGGTGCGGCGGAAAACGGCACAGCCTGGAGCGGTGCGAGGGCGATCATTCGTCGAAGTCCACAACGTACAGGTAAGCGCCGGCGACGGGCGTGCAATTGATGCTCTCGGCACGGAACGTTGTCGCGCGCACCGTGGAGAGCGCGGCCGCGTCGACCAGACGGTTGCCCGACGAACGTGCCACCCGCGCGGCCGCGAGCTTACCATCCTGCGCAAGGGCAACTTCGACGTATGCAGTGCCCTTGAATCCCTGCTCGTGCGCCATCACCGGCATATAGGCCGGCGCGGCGAAGATGACGGCGGCGTCGGTGTGCGCCGACTGGCACGATATGCTCGTCGCGACGCTCTGGGGTGGATTGACCGGCGCTGCGCCTACCGCGAGCGGCGTGAGTGCCGACGATGCTGCGACCAACGCGCAGCACAAAATGAGCGTTTTGGTCATGGTTCAATTCCTCAAAAAAAGGAAGTGCGTGGACCAGATGTCAGTCGTAACGCACTGTCTCGACGTGCGCGAAAGGCGACTTCGGCACCGTCGAGTATATCGTACGCGACCTTACAGTCGTCTTACGGTCGCGACTACGGCAAAGCCACCTACGGTCACCTGACCGCCATTGTGTGCGGGACGAGATAGGCGTCGAATGGCGGCGGTTCGATGCCGGCCTGAGCGCGCAGCGACGCACCGTAGGAGCGCCACGCGGCTTCGGCGGCATGCCGGTCTTCCTGGAGCAGGAAGGCTCGGATACGGCAGCTGTTTGCTTCCTCGTCGCATGGGTCGTCCGCGATCAACGCGTCCGCGAACGTCAACGCCTCCCGCATGCGGCCGCCGTCCAAGGCGTCCTTGGCTCCAAGCAGCAGAAGGTCGTGATGGAGCTCTCCGACGCGGCATTCGAAAGCGATCGGGAGCCGCGCGCGACCCGTGAGCGCGGTGAGCTCTGCGCGTGAAAGGGGCGTCAGTGCTCCTACACGGGCACGCTCGTCGTCGGAGAGAGGAGCGCCTTGGCCACGATGGTCGCGGATCAGCGCTTCCGCTTCCCACAAGTCGACAGTGACCGAAGGCCCCAACCGGTAGCCCGAGCGGCTTCCTACAATGGCGTCGTGACCCAAACGCTGACGGGCGCGATGAACGTAGACGTAGAGGCGATTTCCCGCGGCTTCGCTGTCCAGTTCCGGATAGAGATCTTCGCACAGCTCGGCTGCATCGTACCATCGCCTCTGGTGAGCGAGCGTGGCCACAACTGCGAATTCGCTGGGCGACAACTTGACCGGCACGCCACCGACGGAGACCTCACCGGCCAGAACGCGCACGCTGATGATTGGTGCCTGTGAGTGAAAATGGCGGAAACGAGCGATGAATGGTGAGAGCATGCCGACGTCATCTCGTCCCGAGCGCAGCGCGTGGAGCGCATCGCCCATCGGTCGAGATTGCAGGGTCTCGCTGATCTGCCATGCCTCAGTCAGCAGACGGCCGCGTTCCTCCGGCACCAATTCAGCCAAAGCGACTCGCGCAATGACGCGGAGGTAGCGCCGAGAACTTGCGTCGGCGATCGCGACCGCTTCCCGGGCGAAAGATTGAGCCTCTGAAAGCGGCTTGCTCAACGCACCGGCAATCATCGCGGCCTGCGCCCGCGTCTTCGTTTTCTCGTAACCGTACGGCACGCCGGCACCTCGACCGCGGGCGCAGGCGATGAAGAAGCGATGACCCCGGATGGTCCAGGGATATTGCTTTACGAGCGCCTCGTAATCGTCCATGTAGCGCTCGAATAGCTCGTCATTGCCGCTAAACCACGCGGCAAACGCTGACTCGACGGTTGGAAGGATTGTAACGCCAAGCCGCGTCGGCGCGGCGAGCTCCCGCGCCTGGCCCAAAGTCTCGTTGGCCCGCTGCCAGTCACCGCGTGCTTGATGCATAGGTGCGATGACATCGTAGAGATAGAGGGCGTGAGTCAGGTCCGAAGCGGCAAGTATAGGCATCACCTCGCGCATGTACGCGCTGAGTTCTTCGTATCTACCCTCGTATGAAACCAGCACGGAGCGCCAGAAGACAATCATCATTTCGGTCGCCTGGTCGCCGGGTTTGGTTTCAGCAGCAATGCCGTCCAGAAGTTTGCTCGCCTCTTCGCAGAGCCCGATGTTCACCTGGGCATTGAGGAGCGTCGACATAACCGAGTGTCGCAGCTGGGTCTCAGCCCCGGACGGAAGATGGTCCCAAATATGCCGAGCTGTGCGCAGCCAGTCGTGCGGTGTGATCGAATATCCTCGATGCATAATTGCGGCACACCATAGGGCCGGGAACTCCAGAAGGATCTTGCCATCCAGCGAGCTGAGAACCTCGGCCAGACCGGGCGATGGCGTCGACGTTAGAAAGGCGCCCACATCTTTGATCGCCGACGCTGCTGCACGTTTGTCGCCAATAGCGAGATAAAGGCGCGCCGCTCGAATGTCGTCGCCGGCGGCCGCTGCCCCGCTTGCCGAGGCGCGGACGAGCCCCTCGCACAGCGACGAGTACTGGCGAAGCAGCATCTGGGCGAGCATTGGATGCAGCTGCATCGCTCCGGTCTTCGCATCGACCGACATCGGCACGCGGCCGCGGAGCATCTGCAGATCACCATAAACCTCGCGCTTGAGTGCGCGTTCGATGTCGGCTCGCGTCGCGTCGGATATCGCCGCAAGAGTGAGGACGACTTCCAGCTGGTCGGACGGAAGCGATGCTATCAGCTGCGAGGCGAGATACTCGTAGAGTTGGTCGTGAACGACGTCGTCAAGTCTACCTAGCAAATCCGGCAGATCCCCCTCTGCGAGGAGCCGCGCAATGAGCGAAACGACCACGGGCCACCCGCGCGAAACACGTTCGACCGCGCTTCGTCCCTCTGCGTCGAGATTGGGGAGAGCCTCGTCAAGCTCTTTGGAAGAGAATCGCAGATCTTCTTGACGAACCACGAGGACATCTGAAGGCGCCAGGCCGTGCCCATACGGCAGCTCCAGTGATACGCGGGTGCACGTAATGACGACACGCGGATTGTCTCGTAGGAGGTCGTGAAACAGGGACGCGCCGTCGAATACTATCTCGAGCACCTCGGCATTCTCGAACACGAAGGCCTCGGGCACGGAGCGCTCGGACCAGATGCCGTGGACAAACGCGCGCCACTCGTCGAATTCGTTTGGCAACGAGATTTGCGCTTGGGCGATGGCGTCGGCCTTTTCGGGACGCGCGCGGCCCAGCGCGGATACGATCCTTCGCGCTACATCAAGCCCATCGCGCGCTCCCGCAAGATCACAGATCGTCCAGGACGCGTAAGCGGGCAGAAGCTGCCGCATGAACGTCGACTTGCCGTATCCCGCCGGAGCAACGACGAAAAGTACCCTGGCTCGAGCGCGTCGAGCCCGACCGACCAGGCGATTGCGCGCAATCTCCACGGCAGCCCCGGTCCCTCTCTCAAAATACTGCCCGCCATGCGATGCTTCGGCGCGTTCATCTTACACCTCAATGCGCACGAGCGCACAGCATCGAGGCTTCTTACCGACAGTGAGGTGCTCGCTAACACGGAGCGGCGCAGTTCCGCCGCTCGTTAGCTAGCTACCGTTAGCGTACATCGGAAACGTCGCGCCATGCGGGTCTCTGCCTGCGGAGTGCTTCATGGCTCATCCCAGGACCGCGATTCACGCATCCTTGCGACCGACGTCACGATCCGGCGACGTCCCGTCATCGAATCGCGTCTTCCGGTTCGCAGAGGCAACGCACGCGTACGAGTACTGCGAAGCGAGACGGCATTTCGAGAAAATCCTCTTAGCCGAATGAGCGTGCATCTCCGGCGACCATTGCCGGGTATGAGGTTTCGTGAAGAATGGCCTCGCCTTCGCTATTGTCGACGTCTTTGCCGATGCGCCTCTCCAGGGAAATCCGCTCGCTGTCGTGGCGAACGGTGATTCACTGCCGGTCGAGGTTATGCATCGCATCGCGGCCGAGTTCGGGTTTTCCGAGACGACGTTTATCGTGCAGCCGCGAGACGAGTCCGCTACCTGGCGTCTGCGATCGTTCACGGCAACCGGCGGCGAGGTCGTGGGCGCCGGCCACAACGCTCTGGGTGCATGGTGGTGGCTCGCCCACTCGGGGCGGCTTGCCCTCACCGACGGCGTAAACGGCTTCGCTCAAGAGCTTGGGGACCGCGTGCTTCCGCTGCACATCACGGTTGAATACAATTCGCCGCGGCGCGTGACGATGGAACAGTCCGCGCCCGTTTTCGGCGCGATCCCCGAGGATCGACGATCTCTTGCCGCGGGTCTCGGCTTGGACGAGGGCGACCTTCAGCTCGATCTTCCGGCGCAGACCGTGTCGACCGGCGTGCCGCATCTGCTCGTTTCGGCGGCAAGCCGTGCCGCCGTGGACCGCGCCGTTCCCGACGCATCATCGCTCCGCGCGATTCTCAAAGCACACGGTGCGCAGGGCTGTTATCTCTTCTCCTGCGATCCGCATACCGTCCAGCATGACGCCTACGCGCGTTTCTTCAATCCAACGGCCGGCATCAAAGAGGATCCGGCTACCGGCAGCGCCGCAGGGCCGCTCGCCGCGTACTTGCGAAAATATCGGAGCGCCGGTTCGGAGGTCGTGATCGAGCAAGGCTATGCCATGGGGCGCCCGAGCACGCTTCATGTTCGCGTCGATGGGGACCGCGTCGAAATCGCCGGCGCCGCGGTCGTCATCGCCGAAGGCCGTCTCTCGGTATAGGAGATGAATATGGTCATCCAGGGCCTTGACCACATCGTGCTCCAGGTGGGCGACGTCCAAAGATCGCTCGACTTCTACGCCGGATTGGGGCTGCAGCCGGAGCGCTTGGACGCGTATCGGCGCGGTGAGGTGAAGTTTCCGTCGCTTCGGATCAGCGCAGACACGTTGATCGATGTGTTTCCGCCGGCGATGCACGATCGTCCGAACGGCGGCGGGCACAACCTCCACCATTTCGCACTCGTGACCGACGTACGGATCGCGGAAATACGAGAGACGCTGAAAAGCCTCTCGATAGAGATCGAGCAAGAAGCAGATCACAACTTCGGCGCGCGCGGTTTTGCGAATTCCGTATACGTCCGAGACCCCGACGGCAACCGCGTCGAGATCC
>JAQBPM010000478.1 GCA_028287525.1 Vulcanimicrobiota bacterium
CAATTCCCCGAATTCGCACGCCTCTCGCTCGAGCCGCTCGGACTAGGGTGGGACAACGCGGTATTTGTCGTTGGCGGACGGTTCGCGTTCCGGTTTCCGCGGCGGCGCGTCGCCGTGCCGCTGATCGCACGCGAAATCGCGATCCTGCCGCGGATCGCGCCGCAGCTGCCGCTCGCGATCCCTGCGCCAGCCTTCGTCGGAACCGCCAGCGAAGCGTATCCGTGGCCGTTCGCCGGCTACCCGCTGATCCGCGGCGCGACGGCGTGTTCCGTTGCCATCTCCGAAGACGAGCGGCTGCACCTGGCCGCGCCCCTGGGCCGGTTTCTCGGCGCGCTGCACGCGATCGATCCGGCCCCGCTCGTGGAGCTCGGGCTGCCGCCCGACGAGATCGCACGGCTCGATCACGCGAAGCGCGTGCAGATCGTCGGGGAACGCTTACCGAGCCTCGTCGCCGCCGGAGTGATCGATGCTGACGCGTTCATGACGTGGTTTCGCACGCATCCGCCGGAGACGATCGCCGGCGCGAAACGCACGCTCGTGCACGGCGACCTCTACGCGCGGCACCTCCTGGTCGACGAGGCATCGGTTCCACGGCGCTGCGGCATCTCGGGTACTAGGAAACCGTTTACGAGGCGAAAACGACGCGCGTCCCCGTATAGGATCGCAGCAGCTTCGCCGGCATTTGACTCGTTGCGACCGAATAGAAGTTCTCTCCGGCGCAATGGAGCGGAATCACGTAATCGACGCCCATCGACTGGAAGGCGGCCACGGTCTGCCGCACGTATTCGTCCGGATACGGCGCCAGATGGAATCCGCCGATCACGGCGTGCACCTTCGGCACCCCCGAAACCGCCTGTGCGCGCTTCACGGCGTTGATAACGCCGCGGTGACTGCACGAACTCAGCACGACGAGGCCGCGCCCTTTGAGATTGAACGACGTCGCGATCTCGTGTTGGAATTTGTCGGGAAAGGCACCGAGCTTCCGTTCTTCCTCGCTGAACGAAGCGGGATTGCAGCCCGAACCGTTGTCGATTCCGATTTTCATGACCGTGGGCGGCTTCGGCTGCTCGAACGACGTCAAATCGATTTGACCGGTGGAGAAGCCGAGATCGGCTATGACTGCGGGGCGGTCGGCAACGGTCACCGCCAGATTGGAGTTTTGCAGTGCTTTGCGGTCGAGGGCGCCGAAATTGCCCGGCTGCGGCGGAGCCGTCCATTGGCGCGAGCAGAAGCACTCCTCGCCACCGACGTAAAACGGAAGCTTCGGCTTGAGTCTGGAGTTGTAGCGTCGTAGAAACCCGACCAGGCCTCCGAAGTGATCGTAGTGGCCGTGGCTGAGCACGAGAGCATCGAGACGGGCTGGATCGATGCGCAGCAGTTCGAGATTGTTGACAAGCGCTTCGGGCGTGAACCCAAAGTCTACGAGCACGTTGCGTGTCTGGTCACCGCGCCCCGCTTCCACGTGCATGGAGAGTCCGAATTCGCTTTGGAGCGTCCCGCTTGGTGTTTTGTCGCTCAGCCCCCACCCGAAGCGTTGAATTTCGACATCGTCCTTTTTGACGCTCGGGGCTACCGCGATTTGATAGGCGTCCACGACGACGCGAACCGACAGGCGATCGACTTCGGGCACTGGACCCGAAAGGGGTTCGGCGAGCGCGGGCTTCGCGTCTTTCAGCAGTGAGGCGGTCAACGCGCTGAATACCGCCGCTCCGCCGGCACAAAGAACATCCCGCCGACGCATCTTGGAGTTAGGCGACATATGAATCATGAGACGCCGTCACAATCTCGATCGAGCGAACCGTCGAGGCTTTACAAGCCTCTACTCTAGCGTGTTTGTGTCGTAGACACAAGGAAGTAGGCCCACATCGGCGTGGGCAGCAAGGAACGTATCGTGCGCTCGTTCGTGCGCGACCCGGCGCGGTGTAGGCTTTTGGCATGACGAGCGTGCCGCATGGAATGCCCGGGATCCCGCGCCCTCGGCAACAGTTTGCCGTTGCTGAGGTCAAGCAGTCGCCTCAGACGGGATTGCGGGGCGTCGCAATCACCGTGGCGGCAGTATTCGTGATGCTCGTCGACGCCACGGCGGCGAACGTCATCAATACCGGCCTGCCCCATCTGCAAGGGCTCTCGGCGGCAACGCCCGACGAAGCCTCTTGGATCCTGATCGCGTTCAACGCCGCCTACTATTCCACCATCCTGTTTAGTCCTTGGCTGTATGCTCGGCTCGGCCGAAAACCGCTCTTGCTGGCGGGCCTGCTCGGTTTCGGAGTGACGTCACTCATGCTGGCGGCAACGCGCTCGTTCGATCTGGTGGTCGCCTTGCGTTTCCTTCAGGGCGCCTTTCTCGGCAGCGTGTTCGTACCGGCGGCTGTGCTGCTCTTCACCTCGCTCCCGTTGGCGCTGCTTCCCCTCGCGCCGCCGTTCTTCGCTACGGTGGTCCTCGGAGGCAGTACGCTGGGGGGGCTGATCGGCGGATTTGTCAGCGACAACTACGGCGGAGATGCGATCTACCTGCCGGGCGCGGTCGCGACGATGCTCGCCGCGGCGATGGTGTATGTCGCGGCGCCGAGCATCGATACGCCGCAAGAGGACTTGCGGCCCGACATCATCGGTTACGCGTTGTCGGTGATCGCATTCGGCGCGATGCAGTACCTGGCGAACGAGGGGGAACGGCGCAATTGGTTCGACGACCAATCGGTCGCCGTTGCGGCGGCGATCGTGCTGCTTGCGGCTCCCGCATTGGTCGTATGGGAGCTCCATGCGACGTCCCGGCCGCACGTGAACTTTCGACTCATAACACAAAAGCGAAATCTCGCGGTCGGCAGCGCCGTGAACGTCGTCCTCGGAATCGCCGGATATTCGGTTCTTACTTTCACCCTGTATATGGAAACGTTGATCTCAGCCACGGCCACGCTTGCCGGCGAGATGATCGCCTTGCGCCTCGTGACCTATGTGGTCGGAATCATCGCGGCGTTCACCCTGGTAAAGAAGAGGCTGCTCGACGTTCGCGCGCTCATCTGCATCGCAGCGGTCGGAAGCGCGGTCGCGTTCCTGGGTTTCGCGCGAAATATGACGTCCACCGCCGACGCCGGGTCATTCGTCGCGGTGACGCTGCTCTTCGGGTTGTGTTTCTCGATGCTGAGCCAGCCGGTACCGGCGCTCGTGCTCGGGAGTCTCGGCCTCGCCGACCTCCCGGCCGGGCTCTCGATCTACAAAGTATCCGTGCCGATCGGTTTGATGATCGGAACGGGCGCGTTTCAAACGCTCCTCGATCATCGTTCTACGGTGCACATGACGGAATTGGCTGCAACCATCACGCCCGCGCACGTACCCGTCGCGCAGTACATCCAGAGCGGCGGCTCGATCGCCGCGTTAGCTGCGCTCGTCAACGCACAGGCGCAGTCGCTCGCCTTTGACGACGTGATGGTCGGCTTTGCCGCACTCGTGCTGCTGGCCATCCCGATCGTGTTCCTCGCCGACATCCGTCCAGGACCGAGCCGATAGCCGTGTTCTTCGGGAAAATCCTCATCGCGGTAGACGACTCGGTGCCCTCGCAGTACGCGATCGACGTTGGTTTGAGGGTGGCGCGCGAAGACGGCAGCGCCGTCATCTTTGGAGTCGCCCTTGATCCGTCGTTACTCGGGCGCGATTACGCCTTTGCGTCGATCTGCGAGCTGGCCGAGCAGATCGCCGCCGACTTGGTGGCTCGGGCGATGAAACGCGCGAACGATCTCGGAGTCACGGCGTCATCCGAGGTGTTGTTCCGGGACGCCACGCAGGGGATCATCGACCTCGCCAAAACCCAACGGGTCGGATTGATCGCGATGGGCACGCACGCACGAACGGGCATCATTCGCGCGCTGAATCGGAGCATCGCGGAAGAGGTGCTCCGGCGAACGACGACGCCGCTTTGCGTCGTCCGTCGCCCGGCCACCGGGAAGATCCACCATCGGATTCTCGTCCCGGTCGTCGACGACGACCTCTCCGGCATGGCCGTTCGATACGCGACGGAGGCCGCGCGCGCGTTCGGATCTCGCTTGCTGTTCTGCACGATTGAAGACGGACGCTCGACGACCGACAGCGCAGCCTTCTTGGATCTCGCGAAGCAACAGGCGGCCCAGTCCGGCGTCGAGTCCGACAGCGTGATATTGCCGCGCGAGAGCCGCATTGCGGCGGCCATCCTCGAGCAGGTTCATGCGGAGCAGTGCGACATGATCATCATGGCAAGCCACGGGCGAGACGGACTGCGGCGCTTGATGGAAGGCAGCGTTGCGGAAACCGTCATACGCTCCAGTGAGACGCCGGTGATCGTCCTGCGCGCGGAAGCGCAGGCA
>JAQBPM010000316.1 GCA_028287525.1 Vulcanimicrobiota bacterium
ACGAGACGCGGCGCGGCGCCGACTATCGCACGGTCCAGACGCGGATCGCCGCCGACGTCCCGGTCGCGTTTCTGTGGCGCAGCGCCGGACTGTCGATCGCGCCCGCATGGCTGCACGGCCTACGGCCCTCTCCGGAAACGCCGTACTGGGCGGCGTGGAAGTGGACGCCGGACACGAAGTAACAGCGCGGGACGTTCGGCGGAGCGAAAGGACTCCAAGCCTTTGCACGCGTGCGGTGAAACCCCAACGACCAGGACCGGCTTCTTGAAGCTGCTGAAGATACCGTCGATTCCGCACGTTGCGGCGTACGCCGCTGCGGCGGCTCTGGCAATCGTACTCCACGCCTTCGCCGGTCTCAGGATCGTCGCTCACGTTGCGTCCGTGCCGCTGCTCACCGACGTCAAGCACGTACGATTGCGGTTGTTCGCCGCATACGCCGTCCTCGGTCTCGTGCACCAGATCGACGAGATAGCGAAGCCGCACCTCGCCGACGTGGGTACGCTGTTCAGCGCACTTCGTCGATAGAGCCGACAAGCCCAGCAGAGCGCTCGTGCTGGTCGGCGTGCCGTGTTGTGCGGCGGTGATCGCTGCGAGCGGTGCGGAGCGCCGCCGCGTCGGGGCGCTGCTCGTTTGGGCGATCCTGCCCATTCTGATTGCGTTTGCGCTCTCGTTCTGGAAGCCGATGTTCGAGCCGCGCTACCTCTTCGCGTCGGTCGTCCCCTTGTTCATTCTCATGGCGCGGGGCATCGCCGCAATTCCGAATCCGTTGATCGCGAGCGCACTCACCGCCGCGTTTGTGGCAACGCAACTGCATAGCGATTGGAAACAGCGCGCGGACCAACTTCAACTAAGATGTATTTCCGGCATTCCATCTGGCGAATGCGGGCTTAGCTATTTGATCTGGTGTGAGGCTGTGTTATGACGCTTATCAGAAAGCGGCGGCTAAGATTCGGTCCTATGCCATTTCTGAACCTGATTTGTTGGCCTCGATGGAATAAAGCCCTAGGGATATCGCTTATGCGGCGGCTTCACGGCAATGCGCCCGCGGAACTCATCTGCGTCGCGGGGAATCTTGAGCGTCGGATGGGTGGCGAACTGATCGGCCGTCACGACCCAATCCCTCCCCAGGAAGCGCGTAACCGGCGCTCCGTCCGGAATCGTTACAAGGCGGCGGTTCGGGGCGTAGTAGGCATACGACGGTGCCTCGAACGATGGATAGAGGACGACGGCCGCTCCCGTCCGCGCGTGGCTCTCAACGTACGACACGGCGCCGCGCCAGTCTTCGATCGCCTGGAACGTACGCAAGATCGGCCGTACCGATGTCGCGAGGATGAGAGCGCAAGCGCCGAGGCCGGCGAGACGCGGCAGCCGCGCGATCGCGATCGAGACGAGCACGATGAAAGCCGGATACGCCTCGAACAGGTACCGTCCGACGAACACCGGTTTTGCGAAGGACACCCCAAAGGCAAGCAGCGGCGGAAGCACCACGAGGAACGCGAGAAACACGATCTCGCGTTGCACGTGACGCCGGATCGCGATCGAAATTGCAACCGCGAGAACAACGATTTCCACGACGAGCGCAGCGTACGCTCCGGCGAACTGCGCCGCGAGCATTACGACGTCTCGGAGCGTCGGCCGTTGAATCCACACGTTGACGTTTCCGGGAGCCATGATTGCTACCACGAGCGGAACCAACGCGACGACGATGACTGCCAGCGCAAGCGGGTATCGCCAGCCGAACCGCGCCGGGAGGGTTCTCCGGTAGAAGAGCGCCCACACGGCGTGTGAGACGACGACCAGAGCGGCGAACAGGTGCAGGTAACAGCCGATGATGCAGAGTGCCGCGTAGGCTACGTACCATTCCAATCGAGCCGGTTCATCCAGAAAACGCAGGAACGCGAGCGTCATGAGGGTCGAGAACAGCAACAGTAGGCTGTACGGCCGAGCCTCCTTCGCTGACGCTATGACAAGCGGGCTCAACGACGCCAAGCCGGCGGTGATCAGCATCGCCCGCGGACCGCCGAGACGGGCACCCAGGCGCGTAACGGCGATCGCGAACCCGATCGCTGCGAGCGCCGAGGGCAGCCGTAGCGCGGCCTCCCGCACACTGACGAGCGTCACCACATGCAGTAGCACGTAGTAGAGCCCGAAGAACGCATCCATGTGCCTCAGCGCGGGCATCAATGCATGGAGAGGCAGGCGCGCGAACGCGAACGACACCGCCTCGTCGTACCAAAGACTGGGCGAACCAAGACGGTACAGGTCGAGCGCAGCGCCGGCGGCGATCAACAGCAAAACGCCCAGCGCCGAAAGACGAGCCACATGGCGCCCAACATGCGGGCGCCATGTCGTAGAGTCAATGAGCTGTGCCACGGAAAGCAGTCTACCCACCCCAGCACGTCACACAACGAGCCCCCACAACGATGGGCTAAGCGTCCGCCGTGGAAACGGCGCCGAAGATTTGAACCCGTAGCGGCGATGGGAAATTGAACCCCTGGGGCCGTTAGGCGTTCTTGGAGCATTTCCCGCGGGTACGCAGGCGGTGACTTTGGCCGGCGAACGCGAAGACAGCGCCGTGATGCACGAGTCGGTCGATGACGGCCTTGGCGGTCATCTCGTCAGGAAAGACCTGAGTCCACTTCTCGAACGGCAAGTTCGTCGTGAGCGCGATGCTTCGGCGTTCGTACCGCTGCGAGATGAGTTGAAAGAGCAGGTCGGTTGCCTCTCGTTCGAACGGAACATATCCGAGTTCGTCGATGAGCAGCAAGTCAATGCGGTCGAGGTTGCGGTAGTGCCGCTCCAGCGTCGCGGTCCTCTTGGCAGCGATGAGTTTCATGAGCAGCGCCGCAGCGGTTGTGAACAGCACGCGGTAGCCGCGCATGCACATGGCAAGGCCGAGCGCGCTCAGGATGTGGCTCTTGCCGATTCAAGACTATCGCGCCGCGGTCAGTTTCATACAAACGCATGGGGCGAAGACTGATGCCGTCGTGCTCTCCCCAAGCGATTTCAGGCCGTCCTATCGGGCGACGCAGAAGGAACTCGCTTCGCTCGTTCCAGGGATCACCGGAAGTCGAAGCCTCCGCGACTGAGCATGCGATACGACGCCGGCTGGTCTTGCGTCGAACGGCGTATGTCAAAGGGCTGAGCATTCTAGAGTTTGGAAACGGGGCGGGGAGGATCGGGCAGCGGTAGTTTTCGCACGTGGAAGCCCATACCAGGGCGGCGAGCGGGCGCCGAACCGGCGGGGACACTCCGCTCGAGCACGTAGCCTGAACGGCAAAGGTACGCCGTGGAGGGCGCGTCATCGCGGCCAGTGCCTTCGGCTCCACAGGCTGACGCGGGTGAACTCTCCGCGTATCGAGCGAGATTGCGCGCCGCGTTAACATCGCGGTCGTGGAACGTGCCGCACGATACGCACGTCCAAGTTCGCTCGGCGAGCGGAAGGTGGTCGTTCTTCACGCAGCACGTCGAGCAGAGTTTCGAGGATGGAAACCATCGGTCGGCGACAACGATGGTCGAGCCCGCCATCGCAGCTTTATACTGCAACTGCCGTCGAAACTCGAAGAAACCAACATCGGCAATCGCACGAGAGAGATTCCGATTCGCGAGCATGCCACCCACGGTCAGGTCTTCGATAACGATAGTTCGGTAACGCGTAAGCGAGGACGTCAGTTGATGCAGCGCGTCTACGCGAATGTCCGCCACCCGCCGGTGCAATCGCGCCAGCTTGGTTTTCGCCTTGGCACGATTGCGTGAACCGCGCTGCTTGCGGGACAGCGAACGAGAAAGCCGTTTGAGTTTCTGGAGATACCTCCTCAATGGCTTGGGAGCGTTTATCTT
>JAQBPM010000322.1 GCA_028287525.1 Vulcanimicrobiota bacterium
CAGCATCGGCGAGCCCTCACCCGTGACTCCATATGGGCCGATGGTCGTCCGACGGACGATCGTCTTGTTGAGCACGACCCCCACGACGTTTCGCACCCCGGCATTTTTCAGCCGGGCCAGGCCGCGCTGCGCCCGCGTCGCGTCGGTTTCCCGCGACGCCACGACGTAGACGGTACCATCGGCTCTCGCGCACACGACCGCCGCGTCCATGATGGATCCGCACGCCGGCGTATCGATCAAGACGGTTTCATAGCGCTTTTTCGCTTCTTGCAAGAAGCGTTCGAACGCCGGCGACTGCAGCAGCGCGAATGGGTTCGGGACTTTGGTCCCGGCGACGATGACGTCCAGCCCGGCGTAGCTGGTCGAACGCACCGCTTCGTCGAGGCTGATCGTGCCGACGAGCACGTCCGAAAGTCCCGACGCGCGGTGCATGTTCAGATTCTTGTGCAGCGAGGGGATGCGCAGATCCGCGTCCACCAGCAGCACCCCGGGACGGAGCTCCGCCATCGCCACGGCGGTCCGGAAAGCAACCGAGGACTTGCCGCCTTCCGGGTCGGCGCTGGTGAACGCGATCGCGGCCAGCGGTTCGCTCGAGGCATAGCGCAGGGACGTCACCAGCTGGAGGAACGAATCCACGACCGCGACCTGGAGCCATTGCGGGCGGTCCGCGCGAGCCGGCAAGCGCGGGATCGAGCTGAGCACCGGCAGGCCCAGTCGTTCGAGCACGTCGGTGTCCGTGCGGATCGACCCGTCGAGCCGGTCGACCGCAAACACGACGCCCAAGCCCAGCAGCAGCGCGACGATCGACCCGATCGCGATGTCGACGAGGACGTGCGGCGAGATCTCCGCGTCGGCGGCCGCGGCGCGCGCGATGACGGAGACGTCGGCCAGCGTCGTGGTCCGCGCGATCTGAGCCTGGCTGAGCTTCTGCGTGAGGGCGTTGTAGACGTCCTCGTCCTGCTTCGCCTGCCGCTTGAGCGCGACCAGCCCCGCGATCTGCTCGGGAAGCGCGTGCAGGGCCGGCTTCGCCGCCTCATGCTGCGCGCGCAGCTCTTTGAGCTGTGCCGCATCCGAGGCGATCTGGGCCCCAAGGGTCGCCGCACTTTGCGCGAGCGCTTGACGGACGGGATTGGAAACGGTCGTGTCCTGCGCGACGACGGTCGCGGGCGTGGACGCGAGCTCGCGCCGGATTTGCGCGTCTTGAGTACGCAGGGTCCGTACGGCGGGATGTTCGTCCGTGTACTGCGCGAGTGCGCTTCTAAGCTGAACGTTCACTTGGGCCAATTGGGTCTGCAGCTGAGCAACGGCCGGGTTGGGTGCGATTTGGTGCCCGCCGCTTACCGTCGGCGACGTACGCGCCAGCTGTTGGCGAACCACGGAGAGCTGCGCGGCGGCTTGCCGCGCGTCGACCTCTGCGTTCGCCGTCTTGCGGTCGGTCTCGGCCAATGAGGCGATCAGCGTCTGAGTCTGCTGGCTCTCGTCGGCGAGGCCGTTGCGCGACTGAAACGACGCCAGCGCCGCCGCGCTGCGCGCGAGCTTCGCGCGCGCTTCCGGTAACTGCTGGGTGATGTAGGTCGAGGCGGCGTCCGCCTGCGCGGCGACCAGACTCCGGCGCACGTCGACGAACGCGTCGGCGAGCGCGTTCGCGATGCGTGCCGAACCCTCGGGATCGCTCCAGGCGACGCTCACGTCGAGAATCGACGTATTCGTCACGGGCTTCACCTTTACGCGCGACTGCAGCTCCGCCGGGGTCACGTCGAGGTGTTCGGCCGCAATGGTCCGCTCCAGAGCCGGCGTCTGGCGCAACATCTCGGCATACGTCTCGGACGATTGCGCGTTCGAGGCGTCGAGGATCGCGTTGAGCACCGGCAGGATGGTCTGTCCGGAGGCGCCCGGAAGGGACGACGCCGCGGAATTGCCGGCGATGAACTTGACGTGCGTCGTGTAGCTCTTCGGGAGGAGCGCGACCACCACGATCACGATGACGACCAAGAACGCGACCGTCGCAGCGAACAGCACGATCCGCCGCCGCAGCACGTCCAGGGGCGAGCGGGGAGCGGGCTCTGCCGAAGCGCTGAACGCGTGGTCGCCGCTCCCGAGCGCGAGCGTGTCCATCAGTACGGCAGCACGAGGCGGCGGATCGCGCCGAGCAGCACGCTGAACCCGTCGACTTTCTTCTTCGCCTCCGGGATGAACACGACGTCATCGGGCTGGAGCACGAGATCCGTGCTGAGGTCGCCGTCCTGCAACGCGCGATAGAGGTTCACTTCGACCACCGTCGGAGCGCCGCCGGGCGCGACGCGGGTCACCTTGATGTGGTTCAGGTCGGCGCTGGCGTTCGCACTGTTTCCCGCTTTCGCGACCGCGACGGCGAGGCGGTCACCTTGATTGACCTCGACGTCGCCGGGGTGATCGACCGCGCCCAGCACGCGCACGCGGATCGTCACCGGTGCCGGCACGTAGACCGCCGAGGCGTCCGCGAGCGGAAGGTCGTTCGTGAGATCGCCTTTGCGCAGCAGCGCGTCCAGCGAGACTTCGCGGACCTTGTCGTGCACCGAGACGCGCGCCGGAGGCAACGGCCCGCTGACCGGTCCGAGTACGCCCGCGGCGGCGAGCGCGTCGGTGACGCGGCTTCCGGGCTGCACCGTATAGCGTCCCGGCGCTTTGACGTTGCCGAGCACGAGCACGGTATAGAGACCCTCAGTCTTGATGCCGACCGCGACGATCGGCGCGCGCAGATAGCGCTTGAGCCCGCTGGCGATCGCGCTGGCCGTCTGCGTCGTGGACATGCCGCGCACCATCACGCGGCCGACCAGCGGCATGGTGATGCTGCCGTCGCGCGCGACGGTCAGCTGCTGCGAGAGCGTCGGTTCACCGAACACCTGCACGTCGAGGATGTCGCCGGAGGAGATCGACGTGTCGGCGAGGGCGCTCTGCGCCCCCAGCAGCGCGACGAGCGCGAGCACCATCCCTGCGAAGCGGAGCATTAGCGCTGGGCCTCCGCGCCGCTGTAGACGAACTCGCCTTCCACCGACAGCCGGTCGTCGTACGCCCGCGCGACCTCTTCCGGCATCGCGCCGCCGTCCCGCATGCGCACGAAGTCGCGCAGCGACGTCCCGCTCGGACGCGAATCCTGATTCGACGCGCCTCGCAAAGCGATGACGTGATCGAGGCTCACCGTGCGAAAATCGACGCTCCAGCGGCTCTCGCCGCTCGTGTTGGGGCACGTCGAGTGCAGCTGCGCCGCGGAGAACGCGACGATTCCGCCGGGCCGCACCACGATGCGCAGCTCCGGATCGAGATCGAGCGGTTCTTCCGCGTGCGGCTGAACCCGCGTGTCGGAGCGGACGTGCAGCCGCGCTTCTTTGCGGCCCTTGGCGTTCCAGTTGTAGTAGTCGAACGCGTCGGAGCCGTTGCGGACCGCTCGCGACCAGTACTGCGGATGAAACGCCATGCCGGCCGAGGTCGCGTAATCGTAGATCGGCAGCCACCAGTTCACCTGCGCCATCGGCGCGGAGTACCACGTATCGCGATGGGGATGGTGCGCATATGCCACGCCCGAGGTCAGATAGCCGCTGCTGGTCGAAACGCGCATGCGCGGAACGTCGATGTAGGTGTCGTCCGCATCGAAGCCCAGCTCGCTCAGGATCGCACGCATCCCGTCGCGCGAGCGCGGATCGTGGATGAACGACGACTTGAGCGGCGCGAACCGGTCGACGAAGCTCTCGACCTCGAGCTGATGCTGCGCCCGGCGCGGATCCATTCCGTCGAACGCGGCTTCGATCTGGGCGCGCGCGTGCGCGGCGAACTGCTCCGTCGCCGCGGAATGCTCGCGCACGACGATGGCACCTTGATAGATCTCGTTCATCATGCGGTCCGACTGGAATGCCGGGTCGACGTACACGGTGCTCATCCGACTGCCTCCACTGCCGGCGCGAGCCCCATGCGCGCAAGCTGCGCGCCGATCTCGCCGACATACGCTGCGTTCATGACGATGACGAGGTCGGGCGGCGCGTCCGCGAGCGCCTCCGGCGCCGACACCACGATCCCGGTCGCCGGGAGATAGCGCCCTTGGCGGTGCGGATTGATGTCGACGACCGCGTCGATGACGTCGGCCGTCCCGGTCTCGCTCAAGAACGCGACGCATTTGGATCCCGAGCCCCAGATCGCGACCCGTTCGCCGCGCGATCGCGCGGCCAGAATGCGTTCCGACCAGCCGCGCGTCTCCGCGGCGACGCCTGCGGCGTACCGCTCGACGAGCGCCGCCAGCGACTCCGGCGACTCTTCGGCGTCCCTAGGTACGCCGGACGCCCCGTCGCCGGCAATCCGCGCTTCGAGCAGCACGTACTGATCCTCGAAGGCGAGCCGCACGTCGTCGACGGCGAAACCGCAGTCGCGGAACAGCCGCGCCAGCGAACCGGGCGTGAAGTACGAGCAGTGCTCGTAGTAGACGTCCCAGAAGGCGCCGTCGCGCAGCACGCGACCGACGTCGGGGACCTCGCACAGCACGCGCACGCCGGGTGAGCCCGCGAGCGACGAACGCAGGTCGCGCACGAACGCGCGCACGTCGGCGATGTGCTCGAGCGTGTGGCGGCAAATGACCGCGTCCGCGTCGATCGCCCCGGTGTGCGGTCCGAAGAACTCGCGCCGCAGCGTGACGAGCTGCGCCGCCCCCTCCGAAAGCCGTTCCGGGTCGGCGGTCGGATCGAGTCCCAGCCCGACGTTCCCGCCGCGCTCGCAGACCGAGGCGAGGAAGTCGCCTTTGCCGCAGCCGATCTCGACCACCCGTTTCCCGCGCAGATCGAACCGCTCGATCACCTGGCCCGCCAGCGCGTCGGCGAAGGCGGTGAACGTCGGCGAAAAGCCTTGCTGTTCTTCGTACGTCGCGTCGTACCGGACGAGCTCGGGGTCGAAGCGCACGTTCTGGATGAAACCGCAGGCCGGGCACAACGCCAGTTCCAGCGCGCCGGACGGCACCCGGCGGGCATCGTCGACGTCGTCGAAGACGCGGGCGTTGTTGACCGGGATCTCGGGGGAGGTCGCGAACGTTCGCAAGCCGTCACCGCCGCAGGCGCGACAGACCGGCTCGCCCGGGAAAATCGACTGCGGCGACTGCGCGGCGAGCGTGCTCATGAGACGATTTGCACCTCAGGAATCGGGATGATGAAACGCCCGCCGCGCTCACGAAACGCCGACTCCTGCTGCATGATCTCCTCGGCGAAGTTCCACGCTAGGAGCAGCAGGTAGTCGGGCGGATCTTCATGCAGCCGGCGAGGCGCGACGATCGGCAGATGGTTTCCGCCCATGTAACGGCCTTCTTTGTGCGAGTTCCGATCGACGACGTACTCGACGAGATCGCGGCCGATCCCGACGTAACTGCACAAGGTCGTGGCTTTCGCAGCGGCGCCGTAGGCGGCGATTCGCTGGCCGCGCGCGCGGAGGGTCCGCAAGAGACCACCGAGCTCGTCGCGGATCACGGTCACGCGTTCCGCGAAGTCGGCGTAAAAGCTCGGACGGTCCATGCTGCGGTTGCGCTCCTGCGTGATGAGCGCATCGACCCGTCCGCGGCGGTCGTCGTGGCGTTCGACGAACAAACGCAGCGAGCCGCCGTGGATACGCAGCCGTTCCACGTCGTTGAGGTATAAGCCGTGGCGGCTGAACAGCTCGTCCAGCGAACGCACCGAGAAGTAGCACAGATGCTGGTGGTAGATCGTGTCGAACTCGCACTTGTCGATGAGGTCGGCGACGTACGGCACTTCGATCACCGCCACGCCGTCGGGTTTGAGAAGCAGGCGTATCGCCGCGACGAAACCGTTGAGGTCCGGGACGTGCGCGAGCACGTTGTTCGCCAGAAACACGTCGGCGCGCACGCCCAGGCCGTCGCGCAGTTCGCGGGCCAGCTCGATGTCGAAGAACACGTTGAGGGTGGGGATGCCGCGCTCCGTCGCGACGCCCGCCGGACCGCTCGCCGGATCGACGCCGAGTACGGGGATACCGGCGTCGACGAACGTCTTGAGCATGTAGCCGTCGTTGCTTGCCGCCTCTACGACCATGCTGTCCGGGCCGAGCCGCCGCGAGACGATCAGGCGCTTCGCGCTCTCGGCGAAGTGCGACATCAGCTGCGCGGAAACCGACGAGTAATACGGATAGTCGCGGCAGAACAGGAGCTCGGGATCGACGGTCTCGGTGATCTGCGCGAGCGTGCACTGCGGGCAGAACGCCAGCTCGAGCGGCGCGAGCAGTTCCGGTTCGTCGAGCTGCTCGCGGGTCAGCAGGCCGTCGGCCAAGGGCGTCTCGCCGAGCGAGAGAACGGGGACGAGCCCGCCGGCTCCGCACAAGCGGCAGTTCATACGGTTGCCGCTTCCGCAAAGGTGCGCGACCGCACGACGCGCAGGTCGCTGTCGAGCACGCCGCGCTTCATCAGCATGCGCACGTGCGCGATGCGCTGATACCGCGCGCCTTCGAAATCGGCCGAGGTGACCCCGTTGTCGGCGTAGGCCGCCAGCAGCTGGCGCACCCCGGCCCGAACGTCCCAGGTGAACCCGACGTCCGGGAACCGCTGCGCGAACTTCGAGCAGTCGACCCGGTAGTTGCGCGCGTCGGCGTCGGCGCCGTCGGCGAACGTGATCGTCGCGCCGGGGACCTCTTCGCCCACGATGCGGGCGACGTCGCGGACGCGGTAGTTCTCCTCGGTGCGCCCGACGTTGAACACCTCGCCGTGCACCGCGTCGCGCGGCGCCTCGACGGCCGCGATGAACGCGCGGCAGACGTCCTCGACGTGAACGAGCGGCCGCCACGCGGTGCCGTCACTCTTGAGGAAGATGCGCCCGTCGGCGAAAGCGTGGGCGGCGAGGTTGTTGACGACCAGGTCGAAGCGCAACCGCGGCGAGAGGCCGTAGACCGTCGCGTTGCGCAGGAACACCGGGCTGAACGAATGGTCGGCCAGCGCGCCGATCCACTCTTCCGCGAGCACTTTCGAATGCCCGTACGGCGTCACCGGGCGCTGCGCGGAGCCCTCGTCGAGCAGCTCCTGACCGCCGGCACCGTAATTGCTGCACGACGAGCTGAAGACGAAACGGCCGACGCCGGCGCGGCGGGCCATCACGGCCAGCTGAAACGATGCCTGCGCGTTGATCGCGATCGTCAGCTTCGGATCTAGATCGCCGAGCGGATCGTTCGAGAGCCCGGCGAGATGGATCACGGCATCGAATCCGGCCAAGTGGATCGAACGCAGATCGCGCACGTCGAGCGCGAAGTTCGAATACAGCTTTGGCGCGTTTCCGAAACTGCAGCGCAGGAAGATGTCGGTGTCGCACCCGGTGATGCGGTGACCGCGCGCCGCAAGCATCGGCATGAGGACCGTGCCGATGTAGCCGGTATGACCGGTAACCAGGATCCTCACGCCGGCACCGCGACGAGTTCCGGCGCCCTGCGCCGTGACGTCCACGGAGCGTTCCCGCTCGCCCACAGCTCTTCGAGCAGCTTGCGATCGCGCACCGTGTCCATGCACTGCCAGAACGAGTCGTGGCGATACGCCATCAACTGCCCGTCGCGCGCCAATCGCGTCAACGGCCCGCGTTCGAACGACGTCGTGTCACCGTCGATGTACTCGAACACTTCGGGCTCGAGGACGAAGAACGCGCCGTTGATCCAGCCTTCGGCGGTCTGCGGCTTCTCGGAGAATTCTCCGACGCGATTGCCGTCGAGGTCGAGATGTCCGAAGCGCGCCGGAGGGCGGACCGCGGTCAACGTCGCGATTTTGCCGTGCGAGCGATGGAATTGCACCAGCGCGTCCAGATCGATGTCCGCGACGCCGTCGCCCCACGTCAGCATGAACGTCTTATCGCCGAGGTACGGGGCCAGGCGCTTCACCCGGCCGCCGGTTTCGGTCGCGATGCCCGTGTCGACGAGTTCCAGGTTCCAGTCGAGCGCGTCGACGTCGTTCCGCCGCAAAACCGTCCCGGTGCGTAAGTCGACCGAGAGATCGCTGTTGATCGAGCAGTACTCGACGACGTATTTCTTGATCGCTTCGCCTTTGTACCCTAGCGCGACGACGAAATCGCTGTGCCCGAACTCGGCGTAGATCTTCATGATGTGCCAAAGAATCGGCTTACCGCCGATCTCGACCATGGGCTTCGGCTTGGTTTCCGTCTCCTCGGAGAGACGCGAGCCAATGCCGCCCGCTAGGATAGCAACTTTCATGGCGTCATCGTAGTGGCCGCGACTCGCCCCGGACGTGAGCCCGGGCGTCCACTTGGGAGGACCAATATCCCAGGACGGCGGTCCCGCTCACCCACCCCCGCACGAGTCCCGCCGCGAAGGCGGCGTGCACCAGCGGAAAGTAAAGCGCCGCGGCAGCGGTCACCGCGGGCGACTCGCCGCGCTCGCGCCGCGCGACGACGAGCGCCGCGAACAGCGCCGCCAGCGGTAGGAGCGCGATCCGCGCCGGCGAGATGGCGAGCGCGAGCGCGAGCGCCAAGGCGACCGGCGGAGCCAGGTGGCGCGGCCGCAGCGTCGCGGGGTGGCGGCAGGTCGTGCGCGCGCGCCAGAAACCGTAGCGATGCCACTGCGCGACCGTCTGGCGCAAACCACGCGTTATGTGGTAGGAACAGCGGACCGGGACGAACCAGATCTGGCCCCCGGCCGCATCGATCCGAGCCGCGAGCTCCGAATCCTCGTTGGCGATCCAGCGCTCATCGAAGCCGCCGAGCGATTGCAGCACGCCGGGGCGAAACGCGCCCAAATAGACGTTCGACTCGACGCGCCGCAACGTCGTCGCACGCCGCCACGCCGACGCGCCGAGCCCCATCGGGTTGGTCATCAGCGCGCGCACGACGCGCCCCGGCAGATCCGCTGCCAGCGGCTCGATCAGCGATCCGCCCACCCACCACACCTCCGGCGGCGACTGGGCAAGGGTATCGAGCAGCATAGCAAGGTACCCTTGGTCGTAGATGGTGTGCGCGTCGAGCCGGATCACGATCTCGCCGGCGCGCACGCGCGCGATTCCGGCGTTGAGCGCGATCGAGATCCCCGGCCGCTCCTCGGAGACGACTTCCCCTTCGTTTCCCGTCGCTTGGAGCCAGTCGCGCGCGATCTGCGCGCTCGCGTCGGTCGAGGCGCTGTCGACGAAGACGTAGCGCAGCCGTGCGCGCGTTCCTCGCTGCCGCGCCAGCGATTCGAGCACTTCCGGCAACGAGCGCGCTTCGTTTCGAAAAGGCATGATCAAACACGCGCGATCGGCATCGTTCATGCTCGCATCCTAGTCGTAACGCGCCGCGCCCGTATGGGTACGTCGCGCCGTAGGCCGCATGACCAACGTCCCCGTGCGGGGTTCGAGCGGGTCTATCGCGCGTATCGGCGCGCGCCTATTCTCAGAACCCTCCACCCTGTGCCGCCTCACGCGGCGCGACGCATTTTTAAGGAATCCGAGGTCTTTGATGGCCGTCGAAGCGCCCTATGCCGATACGCTCCCGCTTGCGCGTCCCAAAGCAGCGCCGATGCGGTTCGGACGCGGCTGGGCGATCACGCTCTTCGTGGCCGACCTCGTCACGCTCATCGCGGCCACCGTCGCCGCCACGCACGTCGTTCAGGACCATTGGCACGCCGGCTTGGCCTTCGAACGCGTCGCGCTCGCGCAAGCCGTGTGCACGACCGCCTGGCTGCTCGTGTTCTACCGGGTCGGGCTCTACCAGCGTTCGTTCGCGCTGTCGGTACGCGACGAGATCTACTGCACGGTCACGGCGCTGATCGTCGGTGCGCTGCCGCTGCTGATCCTCTTCACGATCTGGCCGGCGATCTCGTCGTCGCGCGCCGTGCTGCTGCTCTCGCTGGTGTTCGCGATGATCGCGATGGGGTTCGAGCGGTCTGTCGCGCGCTTGCTCTACGGCGCCGCCATGCAGGGTCGGTCCAAACGCATCGCGATCGTGGGCACGAAGGCGCGCATCGAGCGCGCGCTCGAACAGATGCTCCTCTCACCGCGGGCTACGGTACACACCATCGAGATCGAAGACGTCGAGAGCACGCTGCTCGACATCGACTCGCTCGCCGGCCGCGCGATCGACAGCGTGCCTTGGCTGCGGCAAGTGCGCGACGCCGGCTGCGACTTGCTCGTGGTCACCGAAGCGTTGCCGCCGCGCGTTTTGCCCCCGCTGCTGCAGACGGCGACGCTGGAGCGGTTCAAGGTCGCGTTCGCGCCGCCGCGCATCTGTTCGCAGGCGTACGATCTACGCCTAGAGACCGACGGCCACCAAGCGATGATCGTCATGCAGCAGCTGCACACGTTCACGCACGGATCCCGGATCCTCAAACGAGCGTTCGACATCTTGGTGGCGGGGACGATTCTCGTGCTCGCAGCACCGATCATGATCGTCGCCGCCATCGCGATCTCGCTGGAGGACGGCGGCCCCGTGCTCTACCGGCAAGAGCGCGTCGGCTTGTTCGGACGGCGTTTCGAAATCCTCAAGCTGCGCTCGATGTGCGTCGACGCCGAGCGCACGTCAGGGCCGATGTGGTCGCCGCCGAACGACACTCGCACGACCCGGGTCGGCCGCATCGTGCGGCGCACCAGCATCGACGAGCTTCCGCAGCTGTTCAACGTGCTGCGCGGCGAGATGTCGGTCGTCGGTCCGCGTCCCGAGCGGCCGATGTTCGTCGAACGCTTCCGGCGCGAGCTCCCGCGCTACGACGAACGACACCTGGTCCGGCCCGGGATCACCGGCTGGTCCCACGTCAACATGCCGCGCAAGCTCGACCCCTCCGCAGCCGCCGAGCGCCTCAGCCACGACCTCTGGTACATCGAGCACTGGGGACTGTTCATGGACATCTCGATCGTCTTCAAGACGGCCGCCGAGTTCTTGTTCCAGAGACAGTAGGGGACGTGCTCGGCAAGACGCTCTACACCCTCGCCGCGCAAGCACTCGGTACGCTCGGCGCGCTCGCCATCGGCATCGTGCTGGCGCGCGTACTGGGCCCGAGCGGACGCGGTGCCGTGTCGTACGCGTGGCTCGTGCTGGGCATGGCGGCACTCTATGCCGACGGGCCCGCGGCCGCCATCATCGCGCAGTACGCCAACGACAAGTTCCGCCGTCGCGACGTGTATCGCGGTCTGCTGCGCGCGCTCCCGATCCTGATCGTTCCGGCGGCGATTGGGTTCGCAGTGGTCGCGTTCACCCTTCCGGGACAGATGCCACTGCTGGCGGTCGCCTGCGCGCTCCCGTTCGCCGTCTACGCTCAGTGCGTCAAAGGCTTCTTCCTTGCCGAAACCCGGATCCGGACCGCGAACGGCGTCGATCTGATCCCGCTGGCCGGGTATGCGGTGCTGGGCTCGGTCGTCGTGCTGCTCGGCGGCGGCGTCGTGGGCGCGCTGGTGACATGGGTCGCCGCATACGCCGCTTCCGCGCTGTTCGGCGCGCTCGCGATCCGGCGCGCACCGGCGCTGGAGCGGGCGACCGTCAGCGGCGAACCGGCCGCGCTCGCGCGCGGTCAGCTGGTCTTCGGCGCCAAGAGCGGCCTGATGTATGCGGCCGGATACGTCAACCTGCGGATGGGTGCGTTCGTCGTCGCGGCGATGCTCGGTGACGCCGCGCTGGGCATCTACACCGTCGTCGTAGCGGTCTCCGAGCTGCTGTGGAAGATCAGCAACGCTCTAGCGTGGAGTGCGTTCGGCCGCATCGCCGGAGACGACGACGTCCGCGAGCTCGTCGGCCGCATCGCGCGTTCGGTCGTCCTCGTCGAACTGGTGCTCGGGATCGTCGTCTTCGCTGGCGGCCCGTGGCTGATCACGCACGTTTACGGGGCGGCATTCGCCTCGGCGGCGCTGCCGCTGCGCATCATGGTTTTCGGCGTTGCGGCGTACGCGGTAGAGCCGATCCTGGGCTACTTCATTCTCGTGCGCTGCAAGCGCCCGATGCTCGTCTTGTCGATCCAAGTCGGCGCCGCCGCTCTGTGCGGCGGCATCGCCTTTCTCGCGATCCCGCGGTACGGCATCGCCGGCGCCGCCGCGGCGACCGCCGCGACGTACGTGTGCGTCGTGATCGTAAAGGCGACCATCGTGGCGCGCGCGCTACGGATGCCGGTCGCCGAGCTGATCGTTCCGCGCAGTTCGGACGCGCTCGCGATCGCCGGCGCGCTGAGGCGCGCGGTGCACCGCCGGCTCACGCCGACTGCGGCTGCGGCATGACGACGCTGCTGCGGACGAGTCATCAACGCGGTCTCGTCGTCGCCGCGGCCTATTTCGCTACGGGCGCCCTCGCCGCGGCGATGTTCGTCGGCGCCCCACACCTGCCGCTCTCCGGCAGCCCGCTGGGTCTGCTGTTGGCGATCGCGATAGCGGTCGCGCCGGTCGCCCTCGCGCTGGCGGTGACGCGGCCGCTGATCCTGCCCTTCGCATTCTGGGCGGCACTGGTGCCGTTCGACAACCTGCTGGTCATCGGCGGAATCGGGCGGATCGGAAAACCGCTCGGGGCCGCCGCTGCCTTCGTGGCGATCCTCACGATGCTCATCCGTCGGCGGGCGCTGCTGCCGCCCGCGTCGGTCGGCGTTTGGGCGCTGCTGGCGTTCTTCGCGACGGTGAGCTTTTGGTGGGCGAGAAACCCCGATTTCGGCGTGCTGATGCTGCAGCAGATTGTGAGCCTGATGATCGTCGGGGCGATCCTCTCGATGCTGCCGGCCGACCGGCGTGATCTGACTGCACTCTTCTTCGGCGTCGTCGGCGGCGGCGTCGCCGCGAGCGTCTACGCCATCGTGCTGTACGCGGCGACCGGGCACCCGGCCTTCATCGGCGACTCGTCGCAACCGATCGACCACAACCACTTCGGTGCCGCGCTGCTGCTCCCGGGATTGTGCGCAACCGTCGCGGCGATCGCGCTGCGGTCGACGACGGCTCGCGCGGCCGCGGCGCTGGCCGCCGCCCTCTGCGTCGCCGGCATCGGCGTGAGCGAATCGCGCGGCGCGCTGATCGCGTTCGGAGTCGGCGTCGTGTATCTGATGGTCCGCTCGGCGCACCGGCGGCGCCTGTTCCCGTTCGCCGTGGTCGCCTCCGTCGTGCTGGCCTTCATCCCCGGCGTGTTCGCCCGCTTCGGCGACGCGACCGCCGGTGATGCCGCCGGGCGATACCAGCTCTGGCACATCGGCTTCGCGGCGTTCAAGCACCACTGGTTCGCCGGTCACGGCTTCGGCATGTTCATGACGGCGTACCAACAAGCGTTTCTCGAGTTCTCCCAGCCGGCCGCGGGCGCTCAGCGGATCCAGATGCCGCACAACATCCTGGTCGAGTTCGCCGTCGAGCTGGGGATCGTCGGGGTCGCGCTGATCCTCTTCGCCTGGTGGACGCAGTTCCGCACCCTGCGCGAGATCGGTCCGCACGAAGGCGGTTGGTTCGACGCACGGCTCGCAGTCGAAGCCGCCACATTATCGATGTTCGTGTCGGCGCTGTCGCTCGATCTCCTTACGTTCAAATACACGTGGCTGGCGATCTCGGCCGCGTGGATTCTGCGGGCAGGGTACCGCTCCACGGCGCCGCAACGCGCGGCGAACGGCGTCCCCGCCGTCCCCGATCGCGCTTGAACTGCCGCGCCCGCGGTTGCACGGCGCGTGACGCGCGGCACAGAACCGCGTCGATTGTGACCCGCCTCAAGCGCTAAGCCGCGGGGCAGCGGAAGCCCGTAGGAATGAGCGAGATCACGCGTTCGCGTCCCGAGATGTGACCGCGGACGACTTCTCGCTTCCAATGCGGCGGCACGGCGGCACGGCGCGCATTTCCTGCTGACTGCTCGCCCTGGCCATAGGGACGTTTGAGCCCCGTGATGAGGACCTTCGGCAGTTCCAAGACAAACGAAAGTGCCATAGCAGCGACGTTCACTCGCTGCCAAAATTGCTGCTCCTTCGAAAACACCGCGACGAAACTATCGTTCGCAGGAGGTCTCGGTTATCCACGTTTCGACAACTGCGATGGCGCGTCGCGCCCTCGTCTCTTTGATTGCTGCCTCTGCGCTGTCCGCTTGCGGCGGCGGCAGCGGCAGCGGAAGTGCCTTGCCCAGCGCCGCAAACGTTCCGCCGGTTACCCCGGCAACCACGCTGCCGCCGACGGCCAGCACGCCCTCGAGCACGGTCACCTCGACGTCGACGGCGCCGTCCGTTGCGCAGGCTGCGACGGCGGGGACGGCCGGCAATGCAACGTCGCTTGCCGCTTCGCTCACCTCGGCTCCGGCGGCCGGAAGCCTCATCGTCGCCTTCATCGGTACCGGCGATGCGGCCACCGTCACGACGCCGCCTTCCGGCTGGAACGCAGCCGTCGACGCAGCCGGTCACGCCTGCCAGGCGATGAGCGGCGGGGCGAACGCGCAAGGCGAACAAGTCTACGTCCATACCGCGGCAGCCGGCGAAGGCGCCGCGAAGTACACGTTCACCTTCACCAGCGCCGGCGGTTCACCGTACGCGATCGCGCTGCTCGAAGTGCGCAACGCGTTAAATACGAAACCGATCGCGGCATGCGCCGCCGCGAATCCCGCCAAATCCACCGCGACCGCGAAGCTTGCATCCGCAACGCTCACCGCGACCGCCGCGAACCAACTGCCGCTGGTCGGGTACGCGCCCTCGACCTCCGGCTTGAACGTCACCCGCTCGAGCGGATGGACGGGCACGCTCTACAACGCAGCGCAGACCCCGTGGCTGACGCTCGACGTCGAGTACGGTCCGCTCACCACCGCGGGCGGCACGGTCACGCCGTCGACCGCGGTCAGCAATCTGACGACGCCGACGATCGTCTACGCGCCGTCCGTCGACCTGCTGATTACCGCAGGCAACGGCTCGACGCCCGCGTCTCCCGGCGCGCCGTCGACTGCACCCACGGCCGCGCCGAGCTCTACGCCGGCCCCGGCCCCGCAAACCGGCAGCGTGCAAAACGCAGTTCAGTGGCCCAGCACCTTCGAGCCGTACGGCGCGACGTCGTACTGGAATCGGGCAATCTCGAATACCGTCAACCCGTCGCTGGCTGCGAACTCGGACTCCATCGTTGCGCACGCCATGAACTCGTCGCAGGGGCAGCAGCTTCGTTCGACGGACATCGACCAGAACAACAGTCAGGTCGCTGCCGACTTCGGCCATCCTTGGTACATTGCGTCGAGCAGCGATCCGCTCGTCAACGTGAGCTGCACCCAGTACTGCGGCGGCGGACTCGTTCCGTCGTCAATGCGTATTCCGGCACGTGCTCGACCGGGGAACTCCGGCGATTCGCATATCACCGTGGTTCAGCCTGACGGCACGGAGATCGACACGTTCGCCACCCGCTGGCCCGGTGGTAATTGGACGAACGGGTCGACCTTGACCGCCGCCACGGTGAATACTTGCGGAAACTTCTACACGGGGACTGGTTCGACGCAACAAGCTCTTGCGTCGACGGTCGGAGACGCGTGCTTGCAGGGCGGTATGATTCGTGAAAACGAAGCGGTTAACGGCCCGATCAACCACGCGCTTTTTATCACCGTGCAGTGCGGCACGCGCGGCACATACGTCTACCCAGCCTACCAGTCGTTCGACAACGCTTGCGGCGACGGCCAGCCGTCGTTCGTAAACGGCAGCCATCTGTGGCTCGACCTTTCGGATTCGCAAATAGATGGGCTCTCGGGCCTTCCCGGCACGTCAAGCGACGTCGCTTGGCAGCGTAACGTGCTCAAGGCTCTGCACCATTATGGCGGGTATGTTCTGGATTCCGGTGGTGGTGGAACGGCCACCGCAGGTCCGCCAAACATCTTCCTTGAGGATTCCGGCTCGTACACATCGCTCGGCGCGACGGCACCCTGGCAGACGTACGGCGCTGCGAACGGCTGGTCGTTGCAGACGGGCGGCAACTTCGGTACTGCACGCTACTACCAGTTTACCGACAATTGGAATCCCCTCACGTCTGCAGGCGTCGGCGGCTGGCCCGCGCACCTGCACATTCTCGATCCCTGCTACGCGAAAGGCTCGTGCTGATCGCGTAGGCTCAGCTCCGGACGATACTCGAGCGCCCCGCGGCCACCGCGGGGCGCTTCCGTCTGCGTCGGCGACCGGGCGCTAACGAGGGCTTCAGCGGTGCGCGAGCGGCGGCGCGCCGACGAGGAACAGCGTCGCACCCGCGTCGTCCACGGCTGCGTCGTCCTGGGCCGACCGTTGTTCAGCCAGCATGCGGCGGCGGAACAGCGCGACCGGCGCCGAGGTCGTCGACGAAACGAAGACGGCCCGCGCGCGCAGGGTTGTATTTGCCTCGAGCGCGTGCCGACTCGCCGGCGATGTGGTGACGACGAAAGCGCGGCCTTTTGCCGCCAGCGCGACGGCGACGCGGTCGGTATCGACCAATACGAACGACGGATCGGTCCGAGCGTAGCGCGCGAGATTCGCCATGATGGGCCAGTTCACGTTTGTGACCAGCACGGGCAATCTGGCAGAGTCAATCGCTGCGGCGATCGATGGAATTCCGCCCTCCTTCGCATTGTCCCACCAAACGGTGTGGGTGGATCGAACGGAGAGCGACACGATTCCGGCAAGGCACAGCGCGAGCGCCGAGCCGAGCGCGAGCGCCGGCCGTTTCGCAGACCACGCGACCGAAACCCACGCTGCAACCGCAACGGTAAGCGCGCAGAACGCCGGTACGACGTAGCGGGCGACGGTCGAACGGTGACCGCCGCCGGCGAGGTCGATGAGCGCCAGCGAACCGAACGACCACAACATGAGCGAGACGACGACGGCGCGGGCGTCGGGCGCCGCGCGGCGCAAGGCGAAGAGGGCGAGTGCAAGGACGAACAGCACCATCAGCGAGGCTGGCGCCCAGCGCGCGTCAAGATACGTGAGGTCGAAGAACGACGTCGCGCCATTGAACAGCCACTTGGCGGCGAGCGCAAGCGGCGACCAGCGCACGCCCGACCAGTCGTTGGTCGAAGCGATGAGGCCGCGCCGCTCGACCAGAATGGCGATCCAGGGAATCCAGCACACGACTGCGGCGACCATCGCGAGGGCGACGCGACGGACCGTCCCGCGTTCGGGACGTCGCAACACGAGAATTGTTCCATGGGCCGCGAGGACCAGAAGGAACATCGTGAAGGTGTAGAGTCCCGCGACGGATGCTGCGGCGTAAGCGACGAGCAGCAAGACAGTGGGGCGACGCAGCGATGCGATCAAAAGCGCAGTCGAAAGCAGCGTCAGGGTCGCGAAGAGGGAGTACTCGCGAACTTCCTGCGCGTAGACCACCTGGAACGGCGAGAGCGCGAAGAGGGCGGCTCCGCTCCAGCCACCGATCGCCGAACGCGTCACGAGCGCGCAGAGCGCGCCTGCGGCCGCGATCCCGAGCAATCCCAGCAACGCGGGAAGCGCGCGGCTGGCGGCGATGGAGGATCCAAAGAACGCTCGCCAGCCGTGGGCAAGGACATAGAAGAGCGGCGGATGCTGGGGATCCTCGGCGGCGAGCGTCGCAACGACGTCACGCGGCCCGCGCGGAGATCCGCCAAGCGCAAACGCGCCCGCTTCGTGGGCACGTACGCCGTCGCGTTTCGAGAACGCTGCGATCACGTCGCGCTCGGAAATCCCGGCGACGTGCTGCGTCGCGACTGCCTCGTCGGAGCTGAAGACCGAGCCGTCGAGCCGCCAGACACGGAATCCAATGCCGATCAAGACCAAGAGAAGGGCGGCCGCGATGACATACCGCGCGCGAGGTTCCATGGCGGAACGGTAACGGTACGGCCGGCGACGAGAAAGGGCCGGACGTCCCTCCGAGAGGCGCCTCAGTCACACGCGTCCGGGGCAGGCCCGGGCCGTCACACTTCCGCCGTCATCGCATTGCCGGCCCCCGTAATATCAGCATGAGTCGTTGGCGTAGCAAGGATCGAGAATGTGAAAGTGGCCGGTGTTCCATCCGCCGATTGCGCCAAGCGGATCCCAATTGTCCTTGAAACCCATCGCGTCGCCGCCTTGTACCTGCCGTCGCGCGGTCGAACCAGCAGTTCGTTCCACCCATGTGTGGAGGCGTACTTCACCCAGGGCGACGGCGCGCCGAAGGCGACGTATTGCAGGTCGACCTCCTGAGCGAGCATGAAGTTCATGATCGAGTCGGCGTACGCGGGACAGTTCGTCGCGTGACAGCCAGTATCCATGATATAGCCGCCATACTGGTGCATCGCCCGCAGAAGAGTCTTCTCCCAATCGAGAATCGGGAGAGCGTCGATACGCGAATCGGGAAGATCGAGCCACACACGTGAACCGATCGGCGTGTGGGGACCCCTCCCAGTGCACCGTGCGTCTTCGTCTTGGACCGCAGGAAAGACGTGCGTATGTCCCGCGGCGCAGACGATGCCCAAGAAGATCGCGTGGTTGATATTCCCCGCCTTCAGTTCGTTGGCGGCAACCAGTGCAGAGCCGTTCTTCCATTGCGGAGCCTGCAACGAGTTTATACTCCTGGCCCCATGTGTCGATTTCGGTACCGTTTGGCTGAACGATCGCGAGATGCGCATCTCCGCCTGAGCTTTGGGTCGTCCGTGGCGTGCAGAACGCTGTGGTACAAAAGCACGCCGAGTACCGCGACGGCTCGCAAGCCGTCGACGTGGTCAAGATGAACCGGCTCGGAACTCCTGGCCATGCTCGGCAGATCATAGCGAACGTGCATCGCGCCGACCGTGAGAACTCCGCGCCTCGCGCCCAGCCCGAAAGACCTATCTTCCCGGTCCCCCGGACTTTCCATCGGCGATTCGTCAGCAGCTGCCTCGCGCATAGCATGGATCGACGACGTGCATGTGCGCCCTCCATCCACCGATGCCGTCGAGAGGCCTCCACGAGTCCGTGAACGAGTAGCGATATGCGGAACGGAACCGGCCGTCGTGCGGCGGGA
>JAQBPM010000486.1 GCA_028287525.1 Vulcanimicrobiota bacterium
TGGCCGCGGTGGCAGGGAGTTCCGATGGCACCGATCGCGCAATTGAACGTGCGCGAAGCACCGTTCGTTCCGGCCGCACTCGACGACGTTTACGCTGTTGACCGTGTTCGCCGCAAACGTTCCGCTCGACGGTGGCGAAGCGAACGGCGATGGGTGGCTTGTGCGTGCGTATCCCGCGTTCGCCGACTTGGTGCCGCTGGCGATGCCGGCCGAAGCGCATGTCCCGCTGACGGAGATCGGGTGCGAACATGCGCTCGAGGCACTGGCGATCCGCTACTCCCTGCTCACCGTGGACTTTCCCGATTGGCCCGACGTTCCGGACGACGTCTCCGTTCCGGCCGAGATCGAAGACGAGTGGGAGGAGCACTTCGGAGCGCACGAGGGGCTCAAGCTCGGCGGCTGGCCGACGCTGCTGCAAGACCGGATTTTTTGGGCGCCGTTCAACGAGCACCCGGCGAATCCGGAGTACGCCTTCCAGATCGCAGCCGTGCCGAACGCGGGTTTCGGATTACACGGCGACTGGATCTGGTATTTCGGGCGCGGTACGGGCGACGCGCGCGACGTCTGGACGTTCGAGTGTCAGTTGAGGTGACGCCGCCGGCGCTTCATTCCCACTCCACCGTTGCGGGCGGCTTCGAGGTGATGTCGTAAGCGACCCGATTGATTCCGGGGACTTCGTTCACGATGCGGGTGGAGATGCGGGCGAGAAGTTCGTGAGTAAGGCGCTCCCAGTCGGCGGTCATGCCGTCTTCGCTGGTGATGGCGCGAACGCCGACGAGGTAGCCGTAGGTGCGGCCGTCGCCCATCACGCCGACGCTTCTGACCGGCGTCAGCACGGCGAAATACTGCCACGGTCGCGGTAGAAGCTCATGCGCCGCCGCGTCGATCTCGCTGGTCACGATCCAGTCGGCTTCGCGCACAATCGCCAGGCGTTCGCGATCGACCGCGCCGATGATGCGCACCGCCAGCCCCGGACCGGGGAACGGCTGCCGTTCGACGATCGCGTTAGGCAAGCCGAGGACGCGTCCGGCTTCGCGCACTTCGTCCTTGAAGAGCGCGCGCAGCGGCTCCACGAGTTCCAGCGCCATGCGTTCCGGCAGGCCGCCGACGTTGTGGTGCGATTTGATCTTGTGGCCGGCCTTCGAGCCCGGCGTCTTCGATTCGATCACGTCGGGATAGAGCGTGCCCTGAACCAGGAACCGGACGTCGGGGATCTTCTTCGATTCTTCTTCGAAGATCGCGATGAACTCGTGGCCGATGCGGATGCGTTTCTCTTCCGGATCGTCGATGCCGGCCAGCCGTTCGAGGAACCGTTCCGACGCGTCGATGTGGATCACGTTGAGGTGCAGCACGTCGCGGAATGCCGCGACGACGCCGGCCGACTCGTTCTTGCGCATCAGCCCGGTGTCGACGTAGATGCAGGTCAGCTGTTTGCCGATCGCGCGCGACACGAGCGTCGCGGCGACGGCCGAGTCGACGCCGCCGGAGAGCGCGCAGAGGACGTTCGCATCGCCGACCTGCGCGCGGACCTTCTCGATCGCATCGTCGACCCACGAGTCCATCCGCCACGTCGGCGCGATGCCCGCGATCGTGTGCAGAAAATTCTCGAGGATCGCCGAGCCCGCTTCGGTATGGACGACCTCCGGATGGAACTGCACGCCGTAGGTGCGGTGTTCGTCGTCGCCCATCGCCGCGATCGCGCAGCGCCCGGTGTGCGCGAGCGCGCGGAATCCCGGCGGGACCGCCGTCACCGAGTCGCCGTGGGACATCCACACGCGCGATTCGCTCGGAACGCCGAGAAAGAGCGGCGAATCCTCACGGTCGAGGTGCAGCTGCGCCGGCCCGAACTCGGCATGCTCCAGCGGAACGAGCGAGCCGCCGCGATGCTTTGCAATGAGCTGCATCCCGTAGCAGATGCCCAGCAGCGGGAGGCCGCTCGAATAGACGCGCGGGTCGCAGTCCAGCGCATCTGGGCCTAGCGTCGATTCCGGGCCGCCGCTCAGCACGATCGCGGCGGGTTCGCGCTTGGCGATCTCCTCCCACGAGACGTCGTACGGCAGCAGCTCGGAGTACACTTTCGCCTCCCGAACGCGGCGCGCGATCAATTGGCTGTACTGCGCCCCGAAATCTAGGATGACGACGGTCGCCGGACGGACCTCTACCGAGCTGGTCATTCCGGCCAGAGTTCGCCGATCGGGAAGCCGAATCCGGGAAGGAGCTCCGGGACCTCGAACACGGCGTCCTCCGCGAGCACGAGGGGCTCGGCCCCGTGGCGATGGACCTCCACGCGGCGCTCGCCGGGGTCGACGTACATCCCGACGCTGCAGCCCTTCGCCAGCAGGCTCGCGAGCTGGTTGCGCACCGAGCGTACCGATTGCGTGCTCGACCGCACCTCGATCGCGAGCTCCGGGATCGCGCGGGCGAACGAGCGCGGAACCGACGGCAGCCGCTCACGCGAGACGAAGCTCACGTCCGGAGCCCGCTTGTCGCCGTCGGGGAACTCGAAGCCGCCGTTCGACTCGAAGACGTACCCGAGCTTGCGCGGCCGGACCCAGCCATTCAGGAGCTCGACGAGACGGACGACGACGCTGGACGACAAGAGATCGTGCGGTGACACGATCACATACTCGCCGTCTTGTATTTCCACGTCGCAATCGGGATATGTCCGCTGGATGACTTCGCGCAGGCCCTCGTACGTGATCATGTCAGCACCTCCGCGAGCCGTCCGGCCTCGCGTGCCCAGACCAGTTCCATCGCGATGCGTTCGCCGACCGAGACGTCGCGGCCCCAGCGATACGCCGTGTACGGCGTGTAACGCGTGCCGGGCGAGCCCGGGATGCGCAGGCTCACGTCGTACACGACGAAATCCTTGGGCGGCCCGCTGACGATGACGCACTGCAGCGCGAACGGCCCGATCACGCCCACGCCGTCGACGGCCTTCGCCGCGCGCACGAACCGCTCGCCCAGATCGAACGCTTTCTCCAGCATCGACTCGGTCAGCGTCGCCGCGATGTGCCCGGCCTCTTCCATCCGCACCGGCTCGTCGGCCAGATCGCGCGCCTGTTTGTAGGGAAGGCCCGAGAAACCGTCGCGGTTCGTCTGGCGGCGCGTGTCGGTGCCCATGAGTTCCAGTTCGCCCAGCACCGGCGACCAGAAGAAGTTCAGGTTGACGGTCGGGCCCAGCGCGAACTCCTCGATCACCGCGCCGCGCAGGCCTTCTGGGGTGACGATCCCGGCTTCGATGAGGCTGCCCGCCGTCGCCGCGTATTCGGCCTCGCTGCGAGCGAGAAAAAACGCGCGTTCGAACGACACCTTGGCGTGCGGCGCCTTCACCATCACGAGCGTGTCGATCTGATCGGGCGACGCGAGCTGACGCGGATAGCGGATGCCGGCGCGCTCCATCAGCGCGTACTGGTTGTCGGCCTCGTCGCGCTCCTCGGCGCGCAGCAGCCGCCGGTTTCCGAAGAACGGGACCGCCATCCGCTCCTCGATCTCCGTGTACGAGTATCGCTGGTGCAGATACACTTCGAACGAGCGGTTGGGGACGAACACGACGTTCTCGGCCCGCAATCGCTGCTGCACGCTCTCGTCGAGCACGTCGGCGAACCGTTCGAGCTCGAGCGTCGCATCGACGCAGCCGCGCGGCGGACCGTCGAAGCGCCGCGCGTAGTAGCGGTCGTACGTGGCGTTGCGGCCGCGCTCCGTGACGATGAGGTTGCGCAGGCCCTGCGCGCGCGCGCCGGAGGCCACCTCGAGCGCGGAATGGCTCCCGATGGAACACAGCGTCAGCCGGTTCGCATCGTAGGACGCCAGCGTTGCGGAGAGGTCGAAGGGCACCGAAGTCCCTACGACGAGAAGAAGCTTCGCGCCTCGGTCGACGTGGGGTACGCGACGATCAGCAGGCGCCGGACCTCGAGTCCGGCCTTCTTCGCCTCGGGCGTCTCCTCGCGCGCGAGCGTGTCGTAGACGCGCTTGTAGAGGCGCGGCAGCTCGTAGTCGCGGGGGTACTGGTGCTGCCAGTCGTTCAGCGAGTCGATGACGTAGA
>JAQBPM010000489.1 GCA_028287525.1 Vulcanimicrobiota bacterium
GAGAGGTGCCGCAGTTCGCGACGACGATCGCGCGCACCATGTCGACGACGACGTTCGCCGGGCCGCACACGGCGCCCGGCTGCGCGCATCCGTCCGTCGGCTGACCCGCGTACGTCGCCGAGACCGCGAACGTCGCCGTTCCGGTGCCGAACGTCGTCGGCGGGATGAACGAGAACTGGTTCGGGGACGCGGTCGTCGGTTGCACCGCTGTCGCCGTCAGCGCCCCGGCCGGCGCGCCGACCGTAAACGTCGGCGCTCCCGAGCCGACGATCACGTTCCCGTCTGCGTCGAGCGCCTCGACCAGGAACGGATGCTTCCCCCCACCGACGAGGTGATACGAGGCGCTGCCATTCGCTGTGGTCAACGGCGTCAACGGCGTGAGAACGAGCTGCACGGGAATCCCCGACAGCGCGATCGCGATGGTGTTGGCTTGGCCCACGAGGATCGTGAACGCGATGTTTTGACCGGTCGAGAGAACGTTGCCGGTCGGCGTCTGCGTCCCCGCGTTGTAGCCGTCGTAGGTCGTCAGCGTCGCCGTGTAGCTCCCGGGCGCCAGCGCGACCTGCAGCGTGCACTGCGTGCTCGCTAGGGTGCTCGCGCAGCCGCCCGACGTGGGCGTCAGCGCTACCGTTTGGTTCACCGTCGTCGGACCGGTGATCGCGACGGTCATCGCCTGCGTCGCCGGCGACACGTAGGCGGGGCGTCGCGTGCCCGAGCTCGCGGCCTTCTTCGGGATCGTGATGCGGAAGACGGCGGTCGCCTTCTGCTCGGCGTTCGCGACCTTTTCCGGGACGGACGGCGTCGTGCCGGGGTGACCGCCGGCGCATCCCGCCGCGGATACCAGCAGGACGAGCGCGTGAAGGCTCGCCAGACGCAGAAAAGCGCGACCATCTACCATGAATAAACGCGCCTTCCGAAAAGCGGCTACTTGGGTTGAGCCACGATTCGGGGGGCGAGTGTGCTACACCCCCGCTAGTTCCCTCACGGCAGCGGCGTTGAAGTACGCGGCACGCGGGTGGTGGATGACGATCGCGGCGGTCGACTGTTCCGGCATGATTTGGAAGGCGGAGGTCAGCGAGGCGCCGATCGCGTTCTCGACGTCGAGCAGGCGCCAGAGCGTCGCGTGCTGCTCGAGGTCGGGGCAGGCGCCGTAGCCCCACGAGTAGCGCTTGCCGCGGCCGTCGGGAAGGCCCAGCTCCGCGCGGATGCGGTGGTGCATACGTTCGGCGAGCGCCTCGGCCGACTGCACGCAGAAGCCGTGCAGGTAATACGCCTCGCTATAGTCGTTCGCGGCCTGCAGCGCGTCGATGCGGCGTGTGGGTTCATCGCCGACCGTGACCACCTGCAGCGCGATAACGTCGCTGGGGCCGCCGTCGACGGGTTCGCGCAGGTAATCGGCGAGACACAGATGTTCGCCGCCTACCTGACGGGCGAAGTTGAAGCGCGCGATCTCTTTGGTCGGCTGCTGCGGATCGAACACGATCACGTCGTCGCCGCTTCCCGCCGCCGGGAAGTAGCCGTATACCGAGCGCGCTTCCAACAAGGGCTCGCGCTCCGCGAGCGCTTCGTAGCGGCGCAGACGTGGTTCGAACTCCTCGGCGACGAGCCGTTCCCAGTCTTCACCCTTCGTGCTCGCGCCGCCCCACGACAGCCGGTAGAGGCTCTTGAGGTCGAAGCACGGCCATAGCTCGCGCGGGTCGACGTGCGCGATCGTGCGCGCGCCGAGGAACGGCGGCAGCGGGACGTCGGCGACGCCGACCTCGGCACGAGCCGTGAGGCCGGAGATCGCCGGCGCGGCCGCCGCTCCGCTATCCTTCACCCGCAGCGCTTCGGATTCGATCCGCACGCGATCGACCAGCGTCGTGCGCGCGGCATCGTCGGTGAGCGCGTCGAGCAGTTCGAGCCCTTCGAAAGCGTCCTTCGCGTAGAACACGCCTGGATCGAAGAACCGTTCCGGCGCGAACGCCGTGCGCCGGCCGAAGTCACGATTGATCGCGGCGCCGCCGATGACGACCGGATAGGCGAGACCGCGCGAGACTTGCTCCTTCACCAGCGTCGGCATCTGCTTCGACGTCGACACGAGCAGGGCGGAGAGGCCGATCGCGTTGGCGCTGACTTCGACGGCTTTGTCGAGGATCGTGCCGACCGGAACCTGTTTGCCCAAGTCGTGCACGGTGTAGCCGTTGTTCGAGAGGATCGTGCCGACCAAATTCTTGCCGATGTCGTGCACGTCGCCGAACACGGTCGCGAGCACGATGATCCCCTTGCTCATCCCTTCCTTGCGTTCCAGGAATTGCTCGAGGTGCGCGACGGCCTTCTTCATCACTTCGGCCGACTGCAGGACGAACGGCAAGATCAGCTCGCCCGCGCCGAACTTGTCGCCGACTTCTTTCATGGCCGGCAGCAGGATCGTGTTGAGAACTTCGACCGGACCGCGCTGGAGGAGCGCCTCGTCGATCTTCGCTTCGATCCCGTCCTTGCGCCGGCGCAGGATCGCGTTGTGGATGCGCACTTCGACCGGCGCGTCGGAGTCGTCGGCGACGACGGGCGCGCCGTCCTTCGGCACGACTTTCGCCTCGAAGTGCTCGATCACGCGCTGCAGCGCGTCGGGCCGCCGATTGAGCACGAGGTCTTCGCACAGCTCGCGCTCTTCGACGTTGATCTCGGCGTACGGCGTGATCTCGGCGGGGTTCACGATCGCCATGTCGAGCCCGGCTTCGGTGCAATGATGCAGCATCACCGAGTTGAGCACGTGGCGCGCCGCGGGCTTGAGGCCGAACGACACGTTGGAGACGCCGAGCGACGTCAGCACGCCCGGCAGCTCGCGCTTGATGAGGCGGATGCCCTCGATGGTCTCGACCGCCGAGTCGATGTACTCCGCGTCGCCGGTCGCCAGAGTGAACGTCAGATCGTCGAAGATCAGCGCGCCGGCCGGAATGCCGTACTCGTCGACGACGATGTCGTGGATGCGCCGGGCGACCTCGAGCTTGCGCTCCGCGGTCTTCGCCATACCGGTTTCGTCAATGGTCAACGCGACGACGGCCGCGCCCGCTTCTTTGACGAGCGGCATCACGGAGTCGACCTTCTCACGGCCGTTCTCGAGGTGGATCGAATTGACGACCGGACGTCCGGCGTAGATCTTGAGCGCCGCCTCGATGACCTTCGGTTCGGTCGAGTCGATGACGAGCGGCGCTTCGACCGACTGCGCGAGGCGTTTGACGATCGTCGCCATCTGCACGTCTTCGTCGGTGCGTTCGGTCAGGGCGGTGCAGATGTCGAGCAGGTGCGCGCCGCCTTCGACCTGGCCCCGAGCGACCAGCGTGATCTCGTCGTAGTCGTTGGCGAGCAGCAGGCGTTTGATCTTGCGCGAGCCCTGGCTGTTGACGCGCTCGCCGATCAGGAGGACCGTCCCCTCCTGCTCGAGCGCGACGGCCGTCATCGAGGACGCGGCGAGCTGCAGCGGCTTGGGCTCGGGGATTCGGGTGCTGTACCCGGACGCTTTGAGCGCGTCGAGGCCGGCGCGGAACGCCGCGATGTGCGCCGGCGTCGTGCCGCAGCACCCGCCGATCGCGTTCACGCCGAAATCCACGACGAACGCGTGCAGCTCGCGCTGCATCTCCACGGGGGTCTCGGGATAGATCGTCTCGCCCTTGGGGCCCATCCGCGGAAGCCCGGCGTTGGGGATCACGCTCACGAAGCAGCGCGAGTTCTCGACCAGATACCGGATCGGATCGCGCATGTGCGACGGACCGGTCGAGCAGTTGAGGCCGATCACGTCGATCGGCAACGCGTCGAGCGTCGCGCACACAGCGCTGATGTCGGTCCCGAGCAGCATGCGGCCGGTGACGTCGAGCGTCGCCTGCGCCTGGATGGGGACGCGCCGGACGCCCTTGTCGAACGCGCGCGTGATCCCG
>JAQBPM010000044.1 GCA_028287525.1 Vulcanimicrobiota bacterium
TGCGCTCCGGCCGACCGACGAAACCGTCGTCGAGCTCAGCGTGCTGGCCAGACTCTGCCGGCCGCTCGGGGTGGCCCCGGTCGAGCCGCCACTGGAACACGCCGTAAGGGCGGCGACCGTACAGGCCGCAACAAATCCTAGAAATCGCAAAAGCCGCCCTCCATGGTGTGCGCTGGACTGCTACTAGGGCAAGTGTCCCATGGCTTCCGTCGCCACGCTAGCTACTTGACGAAGACTTCACCAACCGGGCAGCGTCAGTCGATCGTCACCGTCAGCCGCACCCCCGCCGTCCCCTCGGCGAGCGGGATCACCCGGGCCCGGATCGTCTCCCGCAGCGCGTCGAGCTGCTTCGTGCGAACCGCGACCCGGTAGCGCCACTCGTCGTTGACCCGCGCAACGGGGTACGGTGCCGGGCCGAGGACGTCGAACCGGGGATCGCCCCGCAGCGCCGCGGCCCAGGCGCCGATCGCGTCTTCCACGGCCCGGCGCGAGCGCCCGATCGCGCCCAGCAGCGCGACGCGCGAGAACGGCGGCCAGCCCAAGGCCCGCCGGTCGCCGAGTTCTTCCGCCGCGAATCCGTCGTAGTCGTGGCGGGCGGCGAACGCGATCGCCGCGTGCTCGGGCGCGTAGGTCTGAATGATCGCTTCGCCGGGGCGCGCGCGGCCGCTCCGCCCGCACACCTGCATCAACAGCGCGAAGGTCCGTTCCGCCGCGCGATAGTCGGCGACGTGGAGGTCGAGGTCCGCGGCGACCGCTCCGACCAGCGTGACGGTCGGAAAGTCCAAGCCCTTGGCAACCATCTGCGTCCCGACCAAGATGTCGCCGTCGTCGGCGAAACGCTCGAGCAGCCGCGCGTGATCGCCCAGACGCGTCGTCGTGTCGGAGTCCATCCGCACGATCGAGGCTTCCGGGAAGAGGCGCGCCGCCTCGTCGGCGACGCGCTGCGTCCCCGCGCCGAACTCACGCACCGGCCCCGTCCCGCAGGCCGCGCAGATCTCGGGCAGCGCGGTTTGATAGTCGCACCAGTGACAGCGCAGCAGCGCCTCGCTGCGATGAACGGTCAGCGAGGTCGAACAGCGCGGACATTCGGGGACGTTGCCGCAGGCGCGGCAGAGCACGAAGCGCGCGCTGCCGCGACGATTGATGAACAGCACGGTCTTCTCGCCGCGCGCGATCCGCTGCGCGATCGCATCCGTCAGCGCGGTCGAAAAGACGCGGCGGTTCCCCGATGCGAACTCCGCTCCCATGTCGACGACGCGCACCGCGGGCAGAGCCTGCGCGGTCGCGCGCGCCAGGAGGCGCACCGCCGGGAAACGGCCCGCCTTCGCACGCGCGTAATCGTCGAGCGCGGGCGTCGCGCTGCCGAGCACGACGACGCCGCCGGCGGCGCGCATCCGTTCGCGCGCGACGGCGACGGCGTCGTAGCGCGGGACGGAGTCCTGCCGATACGACGTCTCGTGCGCTTCGTCGACGACGATGAGCCGCACGTCCTCGAGCGGCGCGAACACGGCGCTGCGCGCGCCGACGACGACGTCGATCTCGCCGCGCGCTGCCGCCTGCCACGCATCGAACCGTTCGCGCTCCGAGAGCGCCGAGTGCAGCACCGCGACGCGGTCGCCGAACGCCGCTTCGAAACGCGCCGCAGTCTGCGGCGTCAACGCGATTTCGGGGACCAGCACGATCGCTCGTCCGCCGCGTGCCAGAACCCGCGCGATCGCGTGCAGGTACACGAACGTCTTGCCGCTTCCCGTCACGCCGTGAACCAGCAGCTGCGCGTATGCGCGCGCATCGATCAGGCCGGCCAGCACCGCGATCGCGTCGCGCTGCTCGTCGGTCGGCGGATACGGCGGCAGCGCGACGCGCGCCGTGCGCTCGCGCCGCACTTCGCGCATCTCCTCGATCAAGGCACCCGCCTGCAGCGCGCGCCGGATCACCGCGTCGGAGAAGCCGGCCAGCACCGCGTCGCTGCGCCGCACCTCGCCCAGCGCCGCGACGTGGGCGGTGAGCGCCTCGGCCTTCTTCCCTCGGATCGGCGCGTCGCCGCGGCGGAGCATCCGGACCGTCGCCGCGCCGACGCGGGCGTCCGCCAGGACGCGCCGGCGTTCCAGCACCCGTGCGCGCAGCAGCGCGTCGATCGCGCGCGTCAGCGTCTGACGGTCGCCGGCGCGCCGCGCGTCGGCGTGACGCAGCAGCACGTCCGGCGTGACGCCGTCGCGAAACTCGGTCCACAGCAACCGGATCAGTCGCTCCGGCACCGTTTTGAAGCGGGCCGGATCCGGCGGTTCTCCAATCGGGACGAGGCGTTCAACGGCCCGCGGAATCGCGGCGGCGAGGACGATCGCGCCGAGCGCCTCGCGCAGCGAGCAGAGGTACTGATCGGCGATCCAGCGCGCCAGTGCGAGCCCGGTCGCATCGAAGGCGCGCGGGCCGTCGATCCGCGCGGTGACGTCGCGCAGCTTCGCATCGTCGCCGCTCGCGTACGGATCGGTGGTCACGTAGGCGAAGACGGCGCGCGGCCCGAGCGGCACGCGCACGACGTCGCCGACCTGCAGCGTCATCTCCTGCGGCACGCGATACGACAGCGCGCGGTCAAAGCGCGCGGTCTTCAGATGCGGAAGGACGTCGACGCGCCGCGCGTTCAGCGCGGCGCGATACCCGAAGGGATCATCATGCGCGTCCTTCGACGGCGAGGCGGCTGAAGCCGCCGGCCGGCAAGACGTAGGAGACGCCGTCGCGGCCGGTCTGCTTGGTATGGTACATCGCGGCGTCCGCGCACTCCAGCAGGTCGCTGGCACCTTCGGCGTCCGCTGCCAGCGCCGCCACGCCGAGCGACGCCGTGATGCACACCTCGCCGCGCGCACCGGCCGGGCGCAGGGCGGAGCAGTCGATCGCGGCGATGCGGCGGCGCAGGAGGTCGGCGCGCTCGATCGCCGTCGCTTTGTCGGTCTCGGTGAACACGATGCAGAACTCGTCGCCGCCGTTGCGCGCGACGAGATCCCGATCTGGGGCCGCGACCGAACGCAGCACCCCGGCGATCTCGCGCAGCAATGCATCGCCGCACGCGTGGCCGTACGCGTCGTTCCACTCCTTGAAGCGGTCGGTGTCGACGAAGACCAGCGCGAGACGCGCCAGCGATGCGAACCGGGCGCGCTCGACGAGCAAGCTCAGCCGCTGGCGAAACGCCCGCGGCGTCAGCAGACCCGTGAGCCCGTCGTATTCCGCGCGCCGGCGATCGTCTTCGCGCTCGCGGGCGATGAGGTACGCCGGCGAGGCGTGATCGACGACGGTCACCAGCCGGTCGACGCTCTGCCGGTCGAGCACTGCGCGCGCGGCCATCACGAGGACTGCGGTTCGTCCGTGTTCCAGTGCGAGCGGAACGGCGAGAGCGGCGACGTCGCCCGGATGCACCGGACGCACGCCGCGGTCGCCGAGCGTTACGCGATGCCGGAGCGCGATCGCGCGCGCCGGGAGCGATCCGGGCTCGTCGAGCGCCGTCCGCGAACCCGTAAAGTATGCGACCCGTTCGCCCGCCGCGAACGTGCAGGTCAGAGATCCGTCGCACTCCTCATACAGCAGAAACCCGTCGATGCACGGGGCGATCGTCTGCGCCGCGCGCACGATCTCGTCGCGGATCGCGTCGACGCCGGAGCGCGCCGCATCGGCGAGGCGGCGCGAGGAGTCCTTGAACGTTTCCTCGCGCTCTCGAGCCAAGCGCAACGCGAGGCGGCAGGCGCGTACGGCCGCCCGCGCCCGCAGTGCGACGATCGTCGCCGCGGTGCCGAATGCCAGCGCGCCCGCGACGATCGCGTGCTCGAGCGCCGCGGCCGGGATCATGCCCGCACGAGTGCCCCGTGCGTGCCGCGCGCAGTCGCGTGCTAGGGAATGAGCGAGCGGAGCTTGTCCGGTTCGGTGACGATGACGTGCGCGGTCCGCATGTCGACCAGGCGATCGTCCCAGAACCGGTTCAACGTGCGGTTGACGGTCTCGCGCGTCGTGCCGATCATGTTCGCCATCTCTTGGTTCGTCAGCCGAAGTGTGATGCGCGTCCCGTTCTCGACCGACTCGCCGAATTGCTCCGCCAAGTTCAGCAAGAGCGACGCGAGGCGCGCTCGGATGTCTTGCGACGTCGTTGCCGCAATGAGCGCGTTCGCTGCCCGCAAGCGCTCCGAGAGTTCGATCACCAGCAGTTTGCCGATCTGCGGGTTGCGGTCGATCAGTCCGAGGAAGTCGTCGCGCCGCACCGCGCCGACTTCGACGTCGGTCAGGGTCTTGATCGATGCGGAACGCAACGATGAGTCGAACATCGACATCTCGCCGAAGAAGTCGCCTTCCTTGAGGATCGAGAGAATCGTCTCACGCCCGTCGGGCGCGATGCGGCAGACCGCAACCGAGCCCGAAGCGATGACGAAGAATGTGTCGCCCGGTTCACCCTCGCGCACCACGAATTGGTGCTTGGGGAAGCGGCGTTCCGCTACGGTCGCAAGGACCTGCGACAACTGCTCGTCGGTGAAGTCCCGGAACAACGGGATCCGCCGAAGCGTCGAAAGGTCGATCATCGTAGGCTTCCTTCAAGACGGCCCTCGCCCGCGCCCTGTCTGCGGCGCGCAAACGTGCGCCGGGAGCCTGCTAGGTTTGTGTTACCGTGAAGCGCAGTTTGCCGAAACCAGCGTCGTTGGTTGGGTATGGGGCCAAGCTTGCGGCGCTGAAGAACACTGCGCCGGTCGCGCCGGGCGGAACCGCGCCGCAGGCGGTCGGAAGCGCGACCGGATTTCCCGCGCCGCCGACGATCGCGTAATAGCCCGTCAGACCGGCGGACGCGACCTGACCGTACGTCGTCGGGGTGGGAGTGGTGAAACCGAGTACGACTTGCACCGACTTGCCGGCGCCGTATGCACCCGCGACGATCGTGGTCGTGGCGGGCACGTAGTCGCAGATGCCCTGCGTACCGATTCCGCTGCCGCTGAACTGAACGCTGTTGCCGCCGGCGGAGACGAAGTAGATCGTGTATTCCAGCGTGTCGCCCGGTTTAGGCGCTTCGGTCAGCGTTCCGAGAATCTGCGGGTTGCCGCCGCAGCTCCACGCGGGCGCGCAGTTCCATGGCCAATTGGTGTTCGCGTCGACGAGCTGACCGCTGTTGGGATCGGTGAAGCCGTCGTTGACGAACGTCGACCGTGCGGTGGCGTTGAACGTCGTCACGCGCTTCGCGAGGAGCAGCATCGAGCACTCGGCGCCCGAGCGCGCGCCGGGAATCGACGCCGGTGAGACGCCGGTGACGTGCTTGCCGACCGCGCCCGTCAGCGCGCCGTACGTGTCGTTCGCGGGCGTACCGGTGTAGGCGGTTTGTCCGGGCGCACCGCCGGTGAGGGTGGTCGTGACGGACGCGCCGGAATTGAACACCGCGCCGCCCCCGCCGCCGCCGCCCGTTCCATGCTTGAGGCTCGGGTTGGCGCTGGCGTTCGCGCCGCAGCCGCCGGTAGAACACGCGCCGTTTCCGCCCGAGACGTCGACCGTCGCGGTAACCGAACCCGTGCCCACCACCACGACGGTGCCGCCCGCGCCGCCGCCGCCGCCGCCGTCGAAATCGGGGTCCGGCGCCGAGATCCCCTTGGCCGTGATCGTTCCGCCGCCGATCGTGCCGACCCGCAGCACGACAATCCCGCCGCCCGATGCACCCGAGGACGAGGTCGTCGCTGTCGGCGTGAAGGTCACGCCGCCGCCGACCGGGATCGTCCGGCCGGCTTGCGTCGAGCCGTCATTGTTGGAGCCCGCCCCGCCGCCGCCGCCCATCACGATGCTTGTGATCGTGGACGGCCACGCCGCGCCCCCGAGGCCTTCGCTGGAGACGACCGCCGTCGACCCGTTATTGGGAGTTCCGTCCCAGTTCTTGCCGCCGATCCCTCCGGCGCCGCCGTTGCCGCCGCCGCCGCCGCCGGAATTCCAGGTGTTCGCGTTCGGGTTCTCCTGCGAGCCGTCTACGTTGGTGTCGGTCGCTCCGCCGCCGGCGTTGCCCGGGGCGCCGCGCGCCTTGTCGCCGCCGGGGTAGCCCCAGCTGCCGGCCTTCACGGCCGCCGCATCGCCGGAGGCGTAGGTGTAGGCTGGGGTCCCCGCGATCCCCTCACCCTTGAAGCCGTCGGGCCCGCCGTCGTACGAGATGCCGCTGGTGTACGTGAATCCCGCCAAACTCTGCGTGATCGGGTTGATCGGATAGACGTAGTCGGTGATCGCGCCCTTGTTGGCGGTCCAGCTCGCAGGCGCCACGGTCGTCGCTGCTTTGCCCCACACGTTTTGCCCGCCGCCGCGGAAGCCGTAGCCGTCGGCATTGATCGCCGACGAGAGGGTGAGCGTCCTCGCGACGTCGAGCGAGACGATGCCGCCGCTCGCTCCGTCCCACTTCGCGGTGTAGAGGGGACCTGACGCGGTGAAGTTGAGGTACTGCGGAACGCGCACGATCTGCCAGGTCTCCTGCCCCATGCCCGCTGTGGCGGCCGCCTTGACGTACGAGTTGACAAGGCCGCCGCCGCCCGCCGAGGCGATCGTGACGGACGATCCGGTGTCGGCGCCGAGCGCCGGCGCGCTGCGGACCACCACGAACTCGTAGCGGCCGGCGACGGGTGTGCCGGTCCAGCCGGAGCCCGTCGAGCCGTTGCCGTACGCCGCGGTGTTGGTGGTGCTGATCGACGCGCCTTGCGTCTGCACCAGCAGCAGCATGTCGCCGGTCTTGGCCAGTACCGGCGAGCCGTTGGCGTTCCGTGCGCCGAGCGTGATCGTCGTGCTGCCCGCGCCGGGACTGCCGGAACCCGCCCAATAGGTGTTCGGTGTCCCGCCGAGCGACGGGCTGCCGTCTTTGCCGGGGGTGCCGCAGGGGTAGGCCGCGCCGTCGGTCGGCGCGGACGGTATGACCACCAGGGCGATCGCGGCGACGACCGCTTGAACGCAGGCGAGCGCTCTGCGCAGGGTGCGCACCTTCAGCTCGCGCGCCGACGAGAACTATGCTTCGTCGGTAAACGCGCAGAGATCACGGAGCGGACGTTCGACGCGCGATGCGCCGTGTTCCGCCGCCTTTACGCATAGTTGTCGAATCGCCCGGGCACCGGTGCGTCCATGACGGAGTACGATACCGTTCTATATGCGCTGTCTTTCGAGCCGGCGGCCGCACGGCCGGGCGAGATCGTGCACCTGCGCTTTCGCGCCCGGAACCTCTCGCGCGCGGCGAGTCCGGCGGGGACGATCGAGTTCCTGATCGGTGACGGCCTCGCTGCAATCGGCGACGTCGTCGTCGACGTCGCGCCGGTCGCCGCCGGCGAGGACGTGTGCGCCGAAGTCGCGGGGCGGGTCGCGAGCGGAGCCGATGACGGCACGTCGCTCGCGGCGCAGGCAGTCCTGCGCTGCGGCGACGACGCGATCGGCACGAACGTCGCGCGCTTGACGGTGTGCACGCAGCCGGTGCTCGACGGACCGGCGTCGGGAACGTTCGTCGACGCGCTCGCCGACGACGTCGTTCTCGTTCGCGCAGTCGTCACGAACGAAGGCGACGGGCCGGCGCGGGCGGTGCGGCTGACGCTCGCTGCACCGGACGGCTGCACGCGCGCCGACGGCGACGGGCCGGCAACGCTCGCGCACGATCGCCTTGAGCCGGGCGAAAGCGTCAGCCTCGCGATGAAGGCGCGCATCGTCGCGCCGGCCGGTTCCATCGAAGCGACCGATGCCGACGTCGCGGCCGGCGATTCGCGATTCCGGCTGTGCGCGCGCTCCGGCATCGCGTTGCGGGCGGAGCTTGCGCCGCCCGTCGTCACCGTGAGCGTCGCGCGCCGCCGCGCCACGTTAACGATCGAGCTGCGCAACGCCGGCTGGGCCGACGCGTGCGACGTTCCGCTTGGGATCGCGCTTCCGCCTGGGCTGCGCCCCGTGCGCGACGAGATCACCCTCGACGGCATTCCGCTCGAAGCGCGCGCGCCGCGTAAGGGTGACGGCGAGGCCGCCGGGCGTCTGGCGATCGGCGGCTCGCGCTGCGACGTCGTCGCATCGTGCATCCCCGCGCGCACCACGGCGCGCATCGAACTCGGCGCGGCGTACGCCGCGACGTGCGAAGCGGGGACGGTGTGCGTCACGCAAGGCACGCGCAGCGCCGACGCGCCGTTCGTTCCGCACGTCGTGCGCGATCTGCGGCTGCGCATCGAGGGTGCACCGGCCGTCGCGGCACCCGCAGACGCCGTCGAGTGTTCCGTCGTCCTGCTCAACGCCGGCGACCGCGCGGAGAGCGTGACGCTGCGCAGCTCCGGCGGGCTTGCGTTCGAGTCCGTCGCGGTCGCGGTTTCGCCGGGCCGGAGCACGCGCGTCGCGCTTCGCGCGCCCGTTCCGGATGGTTGCGAAGACGGCGCGCTCATCGAGTTCGCGCTCGTCGCCGTCGACTGCGACGGTCACGAATGCGGTCGCGCCGCGGCGACGATCGTGGTGCGTGACCGCGCGTGCCTCGTGCAGGACGGCCCGGTCGTCTGCGATGGGGATACCGCACGATATGCCGTCCGCAACGACGGACCGGCGGCCGCGCGCGACGCGATCGTGACGGCGGGTACGACGACGCGCGAGCTCGGTTCGATTGCCGCGGACGAACGCGTCATCATCGAGATCCCCACATCCGACGCGGTCGCCGGCGGTTTCGTGCGCGCGCGCAACGCGCCGGAGCTTCGGCTCACCGCCGTCGCAGGCCGTGCAGCGCCGCTGCTCCTGGGCGCTACGCTCGACGTTCCGGAGTCTGTCGCCGCGGGCGCTTCATTCGACGTGCGCCTCATGCTGGACGTCGACGTCGCGATCGAGACGCTGAGGATCCGCGCGGCGCCGCCCGAGGGAACGGCCTACGTCGCCGGTTCGACCGCGATCGACGGTTGCCGGGCGGTCGATCCCGCCGGCAGTTCACCGCTCGCCGGAGGCCTCGTGCTGCACGGACTTCCCCCCCGCTCGCGCTTGGCCGTATCGTGGTCGCTGGTCGCCGATCCGGCCGGCGATCGCCACGGCGTCCGTGCCGAAGCGGCAATTGACGCCGACGGCATCGTGCAGACGCTCGCCTCCGCGCCGGTCGCGTTCCGCTACGGCGGGGCGTTCGCGACGCGCGCCGCGGGCCTGCCGTATCACGTGACGAGCTGCGCGCTCGACGCGCGACGTGCCGAACCGATGGCCGCCGCGATCATCCCCGTCGACGCGCTCGACGCCGACGACGCGATCATCCTCGCGCTGCCGCTCGGCGGCGAGGAGGTAGACGATGCGGCACGGCTGCTGCGCGGCGGGGACGCGAGCGGCCTCGCCTCCCACGCGCTCGCGCTGCGCGCGCTCTTTCCATCCGTCGCCCGCTGTGCCGATCGCGACGTCGACGAAGCGCTGCACGACGCGCGCGCGGCGCTGGCCGACGTGTTCGACCGCCTGTACGTCAAGCTGCGCATCCCGGGCTTCGATGCGACGGCCGACGATCTCGAAGATGCGAGCCTGCGGCGCGCGATGCTCGCGTTGCTGGAACGGCTGCTTGCCGCCGGGGCGGGCGAAATTGACGAGCGCGTGCTCTGCGTCGCGATCGAACGCTCGGCGCTGCGCGCGTTGCTCGACGAGCTCGCGGCGGCGTCGCTCGGCGCGCCGGCGATGCTGCGCGTGCTGACGGCGCTCGTGCCGACCCGCTGCGATGACGAACCGCTGCTCGCAGCAACGCTCGCGCGGTACGTGCGCGCGCTCGACGACGCATTCGCCCGTTGTGCGGAACTGCCGCGCGAGGCGTTCGATCGGGCGCTCGCAGCCGGACGGGACACGGGGCTCGACGACGCGCGCGGTGCGGTGACGGCCGCCTTGCGCGCCCGCAAGGTGCTGACGGCGGTCGGCTGGTGACGCTGCAGCTGCTGCCGGCGCTGCTCGCGGTGATCGGTACGGCGCTCCTCGCAATCGCGATCTTCGCCCCGCCCGCTCCCGCGCGGCCGGTCGCCGTCGCATTCGTGGCGCCGGTGAACGAGCGCGCGGTCGAACGCCGCGCCGAGCCCGCTTGGCCGCGCTCGATCGACGCACGCGCGACAACCTGCGATGCGAACGCTCGGCTCGCCCTCGCCGACGCGCTCGCGACCGTGCGCGCGCCATGGGCCGAGGCGATCCTCGCGAGCGCGCTCGAGAACGAGCACGACGACGCGGTGCGCGCCGTCATCGGCGACGCGCTGCGCCGCGCCGCGGCAGCTAGGCGCTCGGCCTAGCGTAGAGCGCGACGATCTCGCCGGTCGCGAGCGTGTGCTCGCGAATCATGAAACGCAGTTTCGCATACGACGTCGTGTCGTCGAGGCCGTCGATCTTCTCGACGTCGAGCGCGTAGACGACGAGGTGATAATGGTGCGGCGGATCGCCCGGCGGCGGGCACGGTCCGCCGTACGCCTTCATGCCGTAATCGTTGACGCCGTGCATTGCGTGCACGCCGGCGTCCTTGTGCGCGCCCGCGTTCTCCTTGAGCGCGAAGACGCTGCCCGGGATGTTGAAGAGCACCCAGTGCACGAAGCCGACGCCGCCGGTCGGCGCGTCCGGGTCCCACATCGTGACGGCGAACGATTTCGCCTCGACCGGTGCGCCGGACCAGCTCAGATCGGGGCTGCGATTGTCGCCCGTGCAGCCCATCCCTTTGAAGACGGCGCTCTGGGGAACCGTCTCTCCGTCGCGAAATACCGAACTCGTCAGCGTCAGTCGGGCGGTCTGCGTTTCCATCATGCATCGTTGTACCCGGTAGCAGCGGGGTCACCCCCGAGCGATCGGCCGGGGCAGCGGGCCGATCTTTCGCCGGCACCTGAAACCGCCGCCGCGCCGCAGGGTATCGGCCGGCATGGCAAGCGTACGGATCGACGGCGGCACGCTGCACGTCGAGCTCAAAGGAGTCGAAGCGCTGTGGGCGTTTCACGGCTCGTTCGCGATCCCGCTCCCCAACGTGAGGGCCGCCTCGGTCGACAAACCGCCCGGGTTCTGGAGTGCGATCCGCCTCTTCGGAACCGGCGCCTATCCGTTCAAGGTGGCGGGGACGTTCCTCTATCACGGTGAGGTCGTGTTCTTCGACTACCGCGGCGGAGAGGACGTGCTGGTGATCGACCTCGTGCCGGGAGCTTCGGCGTACAAGCACCTCTTCGTCCACATCGACCCGCCCGAGACGCCGCGCGAAGCGGCGGCCCGCATCAACGCCGCGCTGCCGACCACGCCGACCTTCACCGCTGCCGCGTTGGAGGAGTAGGCCCGCTTAGCCGCCCGCTGCGAGCAGCGCGGGAATCGAGCGCGGCTCGACCGAGCCCATGTCGAGCAGGCGCTTCGCGAACGCACGCTGGTCGAGCGGCGACGCGTTCTCCGCGCGTTCGATGGCGTCGAGCCCCGCGAAGTACGACGACAGCTGCACGTACGAAAGCTGCAGGCGATGCCACTTGCCTTCGGCTTCCGCCTTCTCTTGGAACGCGTCGTGGACGAGCATCCGGATCGCCTCGTCGTGCGAGAGTGCGCCGGCGTGGTACTCGATGTCGAGCAGCGCGTTCGTCGCTTCGCGCAACCGCCACTTGAGCTGCGCCAACCGCAGACCCGCGTCGCCGTCGCGGAAACCCTGGTCGAGCATGAAGCCTTCGGTCCACACGGCCCAGCCCTCGATGAACGAGCCGTTGCCGAGGATGCGGCGCACGATCGACGGGTTACGGTTCGCATAGCGGAGCTGCACGTAATGGCCCGGCACCGCTTCGTGAATCGTCAGAATGCGCATCACGTCGTCGTTGTCTTCCCGCAGCTGCGAGTCGATCGCGGCGGCGTCGCCGCTCGGCGGGTCGACGTTGTAGTACGACGGCGCGTTCGGCGGCGCGTACGGGCCGGCCGTCTCCGCGCTCGCCCCCGTGACGCCGGCCTCGTACGCCGGCGTGCGCCGCACGCGCAGCGTCTCCGGCCGCGGCAAGGCGATCGCGTGGGTGGCGCGCAGGAAGCCTTCGGTTTCGGCGACGGCGGCCCGTGCGGCTGCGATGAAGCCGTCGCGTGTCGTGTGGTGTTTCGCGCGCTCGTCGAGCACCGCGCCGACGATTGCCTGGATGCGCGCGTCGCCGGTCGCCGTCACGATGCGACCCGGAAACTGCGCCGCGAACACCGGTTCCGCGACCGTGAGCATCGCGGCGCGCGTGGCGGCGATGCGTTCGCGCGCCCGTGCCGCCAGCTCTTCCGGCGTCGCGTCGGTGCCGATCGTCACGCGAAACAGACGGTCGTACGCAGCGCGGCCGATCCGCGGATCGCGGGTCGCCTTCGCGCGCAGCGGCCCGTCGAGGAACGCCCGGAAACGATGCAGCGCCGCGAGCGCCGTCGGCAACGCAGCCGAGATTCGCGCACGCACGACCGGCGATGCGGTTCGGTCTCCCCGCTCGAGCGCGGCGACGAACGCGATCGTCCCGCCGAGCTGGCTGCTCGCAAGCGCGTCGGAGGGCTTCGACGCGTCGACGAGGTTCGCGATCGCCGCGTCCACGAACCGCGGCACCTGGGTCAGCCGCCGCGCGATGTGAGAGAAACGCCGGTCGGCCGATTCGCCGGGCCGGGTCGCGACCAGGAAGAACGCGGCTCCGAGATCGCCGACGTACGAAGCAGGGTCGTGACGCCAGCCGGCGACCGTCTCGTTCTCGATCAGCGTCTGGTCGATCGTGTCGAGCACCGTCCGGCGATCCGCCGCCGTATTCGCGTCCGAGACCGCGGGAGCGGCGGCGAAACGCGCCCGCCACGCGCGCATCGCGGCGATCTCCCGCTCGTGCCCGGACTCGCTGCGATCCGGCAACGCGTCCGAGTACGTCGTGACGCCGGCGTAGTCCGCGGCGACCGGCTCGAGCCGCTGTGAGTCGGCGATGAACGCCGCGGCCAGCGCGGCGAAGGATGTACTTCCGTCGGCGATCGCCGAACACGGGGATGGCGCAGCGAGCAGCGCGAGCACGCAAAAACCAGCGGCGAGCCTAAGCATGCTCGTCGCTTCGCCCCCGAGCGGGAAATACCGCGGTAGCGAGGACGTGAGCGATAAAAGAAAAACGCCGTCCTCGCGGACGACGTTTGTTCTCTCGGCGCTTAGGCGCTCTGGTCTTTCGGCCGTTCCGCGAAGATCAGCGTCGGCTGCTCTTTCTTCTCGACGACTTCTTTGTTGATCACGCACTTCTTGACGCCGGTGAGCGACGGCAAGTAGTACATCATAGACAAAACCCCCGGGGGGACGGCGTCAGTGGGTCAGGCGTTCCCCGGGCTTGGGGACGCCCGGCGCCTGCCACGACGTGCCGTCGGCGAAGTCGACCGAGAACGGCACGACGACGATACGGCCGATCGGCACCGCCTCACCGCTGCGGTCCATCGTACGGTACAGGAAGCTGTCGCCGTCCGCGCCGCCCTCGATCGCCGTGCATGCGCCGCGCGAGTTGTCGATCGTGACACCGGTGGAGAACGTGCCGGTGTTGTAGCCGAATTTCACGTCGGCCACCGTTCCGGTACGGTCCACGAGAAGGTGCGCCACGACGACACGCTTTGCGGTGCGCGCATCGCGGTCGGTGAAGACGACGCACACGGCCGGATACCGTGCCTCTCCGCCGAACCGGATCGCGTCGTCGACGGTGACCGGCGAGCCGGGCGCCGACATCGCAGTGATGAGCGGAGGCCCGGACGGTACGGCGGCGTTGAACGGCGGTGGCACCGGCGGCCTAACGTGGTCGCCCGCGTGCGGCACATCGTCTGTCCGCCAGGCCGTCCCATCGACGTAGACGATCTCCCGCGCCGAGACGAGGACCGTGGCCACATCGGTCGGCGGAGCGTCGCGCCCAAGTCGATACTGGAACGTGGAGCTCGAGGTTCGCTGCACGGCGAACGTCGGGTGACAGTTACCGTTGCTGACCGGCGTTGCGCCCCGCACGCCCGAGAACGCCGAGCGCTTCGCGACCGGAAACGATCCCGGCGGGTAGAGGCTGTCGACGCCCAAGACGGTACCGTCGGCGGCGACGTATGCGAGGTTGAGCCCGACCTTCGTCGCGGTCTTCGCGCCGTTGTTCACGAACGCGACGCAGACGACGTCCATGAGGATCCCTTGGAACGACGTCTCGTACGTAGAGCCGTCGGCGAACGCGATGTCGCTCGGGTGCGCCGGGTCGGCGGCGACTATCGGCGGCGCGGCCTCAGCCCGTGACGTAGCGGCGGCGCCGCAAACGGCGACCATTGCAGTCACGGCGGCAACGAGTAGGCCACGGCCGCGTTCGCGCTGCTGCATGACGACAAGCGCTTTCCTCATCGTGGCTCAGATTCAGCAAGCGAGCTCCACAAACCCGCCACCGCCGGCGGCGTCCCGCGCGACGGAACGAAAAACGCCGCCCTCTCAGGCGGCGTTCGTTTTCCCCGTGGACTACGCGCTCTGGTCTTTCGGCCGTTCGGCGAAGATCAGCGTCGGCTGCTCTTTCTTCTCCACGACTTCTTTGTTGATCACGCACTTCTTGACGCCGGTGAGCGACGGCAAGTCGTACATCACGTCGAGCATGATCTCTTCGAGGATCGATCGCAGGCCGCGGGCGCCCGTCTTGCGCGACTGCGCTTTGATGGCGATCGCGATCAGCGCTTCTTTGGTGAAGGTCAGCTCGACGCCGTCCATCCCCATGATCTTCTGGAACTGACGGACCAGCGCGTTGCGCGGTTCGACCAGGATGCGGCGCAGCGCCAGCTCGTCGAGCGCGTCGAGCGTTACGACGATCGGCAGGCGTCCGATGAACTCCGGGATCAGGCCGAACTTCAGCAGATCTTCGGGCATCAGCGCTTGGAGGAGCTTCGTGTGCGCGCGCTCCTTCTTCGTCTCGGGGTTCGCGCGGAAGCCGAGCGAGTTCGAGGCGACGCGGCCTTCGATGATCTTCTCGAGCCCGTCGAACGCGCCGCCGCAGATGAACAGCACGTTGGTCGTGTCGATCTGGATGAATTCCTGGTGCGGGTGCTTGCGGCCGCCCTGCGGCGGCACGTTCGCGGTCGTTCCTTCCAGAATCTTGAGCAGCGCCTGCTGCACGCCTTCGCCCGAGACGTCGCGCGTGATCGACGGGTTCTCGCTCTTGCGCGCGATCTTGTCGATCTCGTCGATGTAGACGATGCCCTCCTCGGCGCGCTTGACGTCGTAATCGGCGGCCTGGATGAGCTTGAGCAGGATGTTCTCGACGTCTTCACCGACGTAGCCGGCCTCGGTCAGCGACGTGGCGTCGGCCATCGCCAGCGGGACGTCGAGGATCTTGGCCAGCGTCTGCGCGAGGTACGTCTTGCCGCTGCCGGTCGGACCGACCAGCAGGATGTTCGACTTCTGCAGCTCGACTTCGTCGGTGCCCGTCGCGCCGCCCGCGTTGACGCGTTTGTAGTGGTTGTAGACCGCGACGGCAAGCGATTTCTTCGCACGTTCCTGACCGATGACGTACTGGTTCAGGATGTGGTTGATCTCTTTGGGCTTCGGAATGTTCCGCAGCCGCAGGTTCTCATCGACGTTTTTGTAGAGCTCTTCCTCGATGATCTCGTTGCAGAGCTCGATGCACTCGTCGCAGATGTAGACCCCGGGACCCGCGATCAACTTGCGCACCTGCTCCTGCGACTTGCCGCAGAAACTGCACTTCAGCTGACCTTTTTCGTCCCCGAATCGAAACATGCGATGTCCTACAGGCTTTGCGTGTTGGGGGCTACGGAACGGTTCTCTTTGGTGAAGACTTGATCGACGATCCCGTAGTCCATCGCTTCCTGCGCCGTCATGTAGTAGTCGCGCTCGATGTCTTTGAGGATCTTGTCGACGGGCTGCTTGGTGGTTTGTTCGTAGATACCCGCCAGGGTGCGACGCGTAGCGATGAGATCGCGAGCATGGATTTCGATATCGGTGGCCTGACCACCCACCTGCTGGACCCACGGCTGATGGATCAGGATTTTGGCGTAGGGGAGCGCGAACCGCTTGCCTTGCGCGCCGCCGGTGAGCAGGATCGAGGCCATCGAGGCGGCCATGCCGGCGCAGATCGTCGCCACGTCCGGCTTGATCAGCTGCATGGTGTCGTAGATCGCTAGTCCCGCGGTCACGGAACCGCCCGGACTGTTGACGTACATGTCGATATCTTTATCGGCGTCTTCGCGCTCCAGAAAGAGCAGCTGCGCGATAACGAGCGAGGCCATCCCGTCGTCGATCGGCCCGTGGACGAAGATGATGCGTTCTTTGAGGAGGCGCGAGTAGATGTCGTACGCGCGTTCACCGCGTGCGCTCTGCTCGACGACCATCGGTACCAGATGTCCCATGTGCGTGCTCCCTGACCTACTGGGCTGCGACTTCAGTTTCAGCTGAGGAGGCCGCAGGCTTGGCCGGGGTCCGTTTGGCCTGCTCGATCAGCCGGTCGATGGTCTTGGTGCGCACGATCCCGTCGATCAGCGCGGCGACGTTGGACTGGAGCGCTTGGATGATGCGCTCCCGGGGCTGGCCGTACTGGGCCGCGAGCGCGTCGAGCTCGGCTTCGACGTCGGCCTGCGTGGCCTGCACGCCTTCCTTCTTGGCGATCGCCTCGACCAGCAGGGTCGTCTTGACCCGCCGCTCGGCTTCCGAGCGGTAGCCGGTGCGCAGCTCGGCCTCCGAGTTACCGCTGGCGCTCAGGTACTCGTCCCACTGGATCCCTGCTCGGGCGACGTGCTGGCGAGAGTCGTTCATCAGCGAGTCGATCTCGCGCTCGATCAAGACCTCGGGCAGCGGAAACTCGTTGGCCGCGACGAGCTTCTCGAGCAGTTCGCTCGACATGCTGCGGCGCGCGTTGTTCTTCACCGTCTCGTCGAGCCGGCGGCGGACTTCGGTCCGCAGGTCCTCGAGCGTCTCCGAACGGGAGACCCGCTTGGCCAGCTCGTCGTCCAACGGCGGAAGCTCGGGCTCCTTGACCTCGTGGACGGTGATCGTGAAGACGGCCTCTTTGCCGGCCAGATCGGCGTTCGAATACGGATCCGGGAACGTGGCGTGCACGTCCTTGGTCTCACCCGCCGACATGCCGACGATCCCTTGCACGAAACCGGGGATGAAGCGGCCCTCGTCGAGCTCGGTCTCCTGCCCCTCGGCCTTGCCGCCCTCGAACGGCACGCCGTCGATCTTGCCCTCGTAATCGAGGGTTGCTACGTCGCCGGCCTGCACCGGGCGGTCGACCGGGATCAGCGTCGCCGCATTGCGGCGCATCTGCTCGAGCGCGGCATCGACGTCGGCGTCGGTCGCGGTCTCGGTCACGTCGGTGATCTCGACGCCGCTATAGTCCTTCGGCTCGATCGCGGGGCGGATCGGAACGACCGCCTTCACGCGCAGCGGCTGCCCCTCTTCTTCGGGGAGCAGTTCCATCTTCGGACGGTCGAGCGGCTCGAGACCGTGCTCCTCGATCGCGGCGGCGTACTTCACCGGAACAAGGTCGTCGAGGGCGCGTTCGACGATCTGCGAGGTCCCGTAGGTGCTCTCGAAGATCTTCCGCGGGACTTTGCCGGGGCGGAAGCCCGGCATCTTTAGATTGCGGACGAGCTTGCGGAACGCAGCATCTTGCGCCGCGCTGAATTCTTCCGGCGTGATGCTGATCTCGAGCTCGACCTGCGTGGGGTCGAGCGGTTTCAGCGTCGAGGGCACGAGTACAGGAAACCTCCGGAAGCGGTGACGGCGGGCAAGCGCCCGCCGTCTTGTCGTATGGAAACTGGAGCGGAAGACGAGATTTGAACTCGCGACCCTCGCCTTGGCAAGGCGATGCTCTACCGCTGAGCTACTTCCGCGCGCGCCGAGGCCGCCTTTCAGCGACGCTCGGAACGAACCCTCGGAGTCTATCGGACCCTGGCAAACTCGTCAAGCACCATTAAGTACTTTGAGGCCGCGTAGCGGCCGGACCACCTACAGGGCGGCCGGACCGAAGGGAGGACGCAGGATTCGCCCGCAGGCGAATCCATCTGGGCACGCCGAGACTCGAACTCGGATGGGTCGCCCCACTGGAACCTAAATCCAGCGCGTCTACCGATTCCGCCACGTGCCCACGGGCTGCGCGCTGCCTTCTCCCCGGGCGGCTGATGCACCGCCCGGGGAGCGGGGCTCAGGTCAGGCTGAAGTTCAGCTCCCCGAGCTTGGTGATCGTGCTGCGAATGCGGTCGCCCGGTTTGAGCCAGACCTGCTGGTCTTTGGGCTTGCCGGCGATGACCCCGGGCGGCGTCCCGGTAAAGATCACGTCACCCGGCGTCAACGTCACGAGCTGCGAAACGTAGGCGATGATGTTCGCGCAGTTGTGAATCATGTTGGCGGTGCTCAGATCCTGACGCGGCGTCGGCTCGTCGTTGACGTAGGTCTGGACCTGCAGCGCCTGCGGGTCCGGGATCTGATCGGCGGTGACGAGCCACGGACCGAGCGGGGCGAATTGGTCCGGGGCTTTTCCGGGCAGCCACTGCGTGAGCTTGTACTGAAGATCGCGCGCGGTGAAGTCGTGGCCGATCGCGTAGCCGAAAACGTGCGAGAGCGCAGAGGACTCGGGAATGTCGTGCCCGCCCGTGCCGATGATCATCACGAGTTCGGTCTCATAGTCGAAGTTTTTGCCCGGAACTCGGCTGAGCTGGATGGTGCCTTTGTGCCGATTGAGCGACGCGGTGTATTTGTTGAAGAGCTCCGGATCGGCCGCAGCCTTCTCGTGCATCTCCGCGAGGTGTGCCGCGTAGTTCAACCCGATGCAGAGGATCTTCGGCGGGTTCGCGACCAGCGGCCCGTATTCGACCGTATTCGGATCACGCAATGCACCGGCCGGCGCTTCGGCGGCGATGCGCCGCAGCGAACCTAAGTCCCCGGCGCCGACGACGACGTCGTCGATGTGCATCGGCGGATTGGCGATCCCCAGGCTCTTGGCCGCGACCGCGACGTCGACGATGCCTTTCGGCGTGCGGATCCCGAGATGGTCGACGCCGCGATCTCGCAAGGTCGTGAACGTCATGCCCTGCGTCGCGCTCTTGACCGTCGCCGGGCTGGCGGCGGCGAAGATGGGCCGGGCCGTCGCGACCGCGCCGGCACCGGCGACGCCGGCGAGAAAATTGCCGCGAGTAGCTGTCATGGCAGAACTCTTCCTCCTCAACGCTATGAGAGGGAGGCTTTCTCCATGCCGGCGAGCGGCCCTGGTATGCGGCATACCAAGTCGCCGCATTGCCGCCGGCGAGATCAGAAGTGCGTCGCAAACCAGTCGACCCAGCGATGCGTGCGGTCCTCGCGGTGCAGGGGATCGCTCGGATTATGGCCGTTCACCGGAAAGACGACGAGCTCGACCGGCGTCCCGGTCGCGCGGATCGCATGGTAGAACTCGTACGAGAGCGGCGTCGGCACACGGAAGTCGCCGGCGTCGGTCATGATCAGCGTCGGGGTCGTCACGGCGGCGGCATACGTGAGCGGTGACTCCGCATCGTAGAGCGCCCGCATCTTCGGAGTGCTCCAGGGAGACGCGCCGATGAACGAGGGCGTGAAGTCCTTGGCGTCGGTCATGTCGGCATACCCGGTCCAGTCGTTGACCGCGGCGCCCGACATCGCGGCCCGCCAGCGATGGTCGTGGCCGATCAGCCACGACGTCAGCAAGCCGCCCTCGCTCCAGCCCGAGACGCCGATTCGCGTCTTATCGACGATGCCGAGCTTTTCGACGGCGTCGACGCCGTCGAGCACGTCACGCGCGGGCGAGCTCGTGATGTACGGAACGGTCGCCTGCGCGAAACGGTGGCCGAGGTTGTCGCTGCCGCGGTAGTTCGGCTGAAAGACCAGCCAACCGCGGGCGGCCATCAGCTGGACGAGCGCCGAGTAGGCGTCGGTCGACGTCGCGGTCGGACCGCCGTGGATCAGGACGACCAGCGGATAGCGTGTGCCGGCGGTCATGCCGAGCGGTCCGGTCAGCACGCCGTCGACGTCGAAGCCGTCCGCGCTGCGCCAAACGATCGTGCGCGAGCGCGCCGCCGGATGCGCGGCGATCGCGGCATTCAGGGCGGTCAGACGGCGCGGCCGGGCGGCGCCGGGCGCAAGCACGTACAGCTCCGCGGGCCGCGCCGGCGTGACGCCGACGAACGCCAGCGTGCCGTCGTGCGCCGCGCTCGCGCCGCCGCTCGCGTTGACGTCGCCGAGCGGCAGCGCTCGGGGCGTCCCGTCGGCGGCGAGCTCGAAGAGCCGGTCGCGCGTTGCGTCGTTGGCGCCGACGACGATGCCGCCCGGTACGAACGTCTGGAATTGGATCGAGCGGTCGAGCCGCTCGCTCAGGTCGCGCACGTGCCGTCCCGCAAGGTCGCTCTGGTACAGTTCCGTCTGCGAAAACGCGGCCGGGTGTTCTCCGCCGGCGATCAGGCGCGTCCCGTCCGGCGAGACGGCCGGCGCGTCGGCGCTGGAACGGCCGCTCGTGAGCGCACGCACGCGCCCCGAGGGGAGCGCGACCGCGACGAGGCTGCGCGAGCGATACGCATTCGTCGAGGCCGGCGTGCGGACGGCGAAGACCGTCCCGCCGTCCCGCGAAAAGGCGGGCGCGCCGTTCAACGACCAGGCGCCGCTGGTGACGCGGTGCGTTCCTTTGCCGTCGGCGCCCACGGTCCACAAATGCGCGGGCGCCGGCGCGGAACGCGCGGTCCACGCCTGATCGGTGATCTCGAACCAATCGTCCTTGGCCTTCATGCGCTTCTCGTCGCGCGACGGATCGTGCGTGAGGTACGCGAAGGCGCGGCCGTCAGGACGCCACGCGAACGCGTCGACGCCCTGCTTCGCGCTGGTGATCACGACCGGCTCGCCGCCGTTCATCGAGAGCACCGCGATCTGCGCCTGCGGCTCGTCTTTCGCGGCGGCGTCCTTCTCGGGCGTCGCGACGTAGGCGAGGCGGTCGCCGCCGGGCGACCAGCGCGGCGAGGCGACGTCGTCGCGCTGCTTCACCAGCACCCGCGTCGCACCGCTCTTCACGTCGACGAGGACCAGCTCGTTCTTGTAGACGTTCTTCTCGAAGTCGGCCCGCCGCACGACGACGGCGACGCGCTTCCCGTCGGGCGAGATCTGCGGATCGAGCAGCGTGACGAGCGAGCGCAGGTCGCGTTCGGTCACCGGCGCCGCAGCGGCGTGGACCGCCGCGGGAGCGAACAGCACAGCGAGCGCGATGCTCGCCGCGAGTTGCCGGACCATCACTTCAGCCACCGGTCGAACCAATCGCTCCACGTTCGCAGAGCAGTTTCACGCCCGACCGGATCGGTCGGAAAATGGCCGGCGCGCGGGAAGGCGACGAATTTGACCGTTCGTCCGCGGTCGTGCAGGGCGTGATAGAACGCATACGACTGCGAGATCGGCACGCGCTGGTCGCCGGTGTCGCTGAGGATCAGCAGCGGCGTGCGAATGGCGTCCGCGTACGTGAGCGGCGACTCGGCGTCGAACGCCGCGCGGCCCGCTTTCGTCCACGGCGTGGCGCCGCCGAGAAAGTCGCGCGCGAACTCTTCGTTGATGTCGGCGAGCACGGCTTGTTCGTACCAGTCGTAGACGCCGGCACCGGCGACCGCCGCGCGCCAGAACGACGCGTGGCCGACGAGCCAGCCCGTCTGCAGGCCGCCGCCGGACCAGCCGCTCACGCCGATGCGCGCCGGATCGATCATCCCGGTCTTCTTCAACGCCTCGACCGCTGCGAGGTTGTCGCGCCCCGGCGCGCTGGTCACGTGCGGGACGATCGCCGAGAGGAACGCGTCGCCGGAGTTGTCGCTGCCGCGATAGTTCGGCTGCAGCACGAAAAAGCCGTGCGACGCGAGCACTTGATCGAGCACGCCTTCGAGCCCGCAGCAGCCCCAGGTCGAGGTCGAGACCGGACCGCCGTGGATGTCGAGCACGAGCGGATACGTCTTCCCCGCGGTGTAGCCGAGCGGGTAGGTGAGGACGCCGTTCACCGCCGTGCCGTCGTCGCTGGTCCAGTCGAAGCGCTCGCGCCGCGCGAGCGCGTAGCCGGAGAGAAAGGCGTTTTCGTCGCTGATCCGGTGCGGTGCGGCGCCGGGCTGCAGCACGTAGATCTCGCTCGCCGCGTCGCGCCGCTGGCCGACGAACGCGATCGCTCCGGTACGCGCGATCGTCGCGTCCGCGCCGAAGTCGACGTCGCCGAGATCGACGCGTGCCGGCGTGCCGCCGATCGGCATCCGCCACAGGACGCTGCGCACGCCGTCCGCCGTCCCGGCGTAGACCGCCTTGTCGTCGGGTGACCAATCGGCCCAGTGCAGGTTGCGGTCGATCGACGCGCCCGAGGCGACCTCGCGGCCGTCGGCGAGTGCGCGCACGGACAGATCGTGCTGGAGATAGACGGTTCCGTGACGCGGCACGCTCAGCGCGATCGTCGTGCCGTCGTGCGAGAGGGGACCGCCGCCGTCAATGCCCTCTGCGCGCAGCGGTTTGATCGTGCCGCTTGCGACGTCGATCAGCGCGGTGCGCGCCCGGGTGAAGTGCGCGAACACGGGGTCGGGCTGCATCACCAGTGCTAGCGTGGCGCCGTCGGGCGTCCACTGCAGCCTGCCGCCTTGGGCCGGCGCAGCGTCGCCGCGGGTGATCTGCTTTGCGCCCTTGCCGTCGGCGCCGATCGTCCAGACGTGCGCGGGGCGCGACGGCTCTCGGGTGAGGAAGTGTTCGTCGGTCACCGCGAACGCCGCCACGTACGACTCGGGCGCCTTCGTCTTGGGCGGATCGTCCTGCGCAACGTAGGCGAAGCCGCCTCCGTCGGGACGCCACGCGTACGCGTCGACGCCGCTCTTGACGTCGGTGACCTTCTCCGAATCGCCGCCGTTCATCGGCAGCACGTAGAGCTGCGGCGGCTTCGCCTGCGCGGGCGAGGCGAGGTACGCGAGGCGATCGCCGCCCGGCGACCAGTGCGGCGCGTGAATCGCGATGCGGTCGCGGGTGAGAACGCGCCGCGCGCCGCTCGCCACGTCGACGAGGACGAGCTCGGTGTCGTTGCGATCGGTTTTGTAGTCGCCGGCCGAACGGACGTACACGAGGCGGCTTCCGTCGGGCCCGATCTGCGGTTCGCGGACGGTGACCAGCGCCCGCGCGGTCTCGTAGGTGAACGGCTTCGGATCCGCGGCGCTCGCAGGCGCATGGAAAGACACGGACGACGCCACGGCAAGCGCGGCGGCGATCAAACGGCGCACATGAACCCTCTCCAAGACCTCCGAAAGAATTGCGATGGGGGCTACGCGGCGAGGCGGTCCGTCGCCTGCGGCCGGATGGCGCACGGCGTTCGGGCAGCCGAAGCGGGTTGAGCGCCGTGGTACCATGGGGGCTGCGGGATGTAGCTCAGCTTGGTAGAGCGCTTGCTTTGGGAGCAAGAAGTCGCAGGTTCAAATCCTGTCATCCCGACGTGTTCGTCCGTCCGGCGCCCGTGGTCTAACGGATAAGGCATCCGCCTTCTAAGCGGAACGATGGGGGTTCGATTCCCTCCGGGCGCGCCACGAACGCGCAGGTTTTCCGCGCGTCGTTCGTCTAACTATGGGCGTTCGCCGCGGTGATTGTAGCTCAGCTGGTTAGAGCGCAGGATTGTGATTCCTGAGGTCGCGGGTTCGACCCCCGTCAGTCACCCCACGAAGGACAGCCCCGAGCCGTGCGGCTTGGGGCTGTTCGCTTCAATCGTAAACGCGTCGATCCGACCGGCGCGGAACCTTCGCTCACCGTGTCGAATCATACGAAAAGTCGCATGTGCCTGTAGCTCAGTCGGTAGAGCAGTAGCCTTTTAAGCTATTGGTCGCGGGTTCGAGCCCCGCCGGGCACACCAAAAATAGCGGACGGGGTCGCGGTCTTGACGAACGCGCCCCGTCCGAGTAACCTCGGAAACGTTGCACCGCTAGCTCAATGGTAGAGCAGTTGACTCTTAATCAATTGGTTGAAGGTTCGAGTCCTTCGCGGTGCACCATCTGAACGGCGGCCCGGTTGTAACGACCGGGCCGTTTTCGTTTACGCCGAGGGCGAGCAGACGCCGGCGCGCGTGATCGCGGCGACCAGCGCCGCCGCGGCGATCCCGCGGTGGCTCACGAGGTTCTTCTCCCCGGCGCTCATCTCGGCGAAGGTGCGGCCCGACGGCGGGTACAGAAAAATCGGATCGAACGAGAATCCCGCGGCGCCGCTTTCGGCGGTCGCGATCTCTCCGTCGACCGTTCCCATTGCGGCGAACTCGCGTCCGGCCTCATCGATGAAGTGCAGCGCGCAGACGAAACGCGCGCGGCGATCGAAATCGCCCAGCGGCGTGGTGTCGAGCTCGGCCAGCAGGCGTTTGCGGCGCTCGTTCCACGACAGTTCGGCGCCGCCGTAGTACGCCGTCAGGACTCCCGGACGCCGATCGAGCGCATAGACTTCTAAGCCCGAATCGTCGGCCAGCACGTTGGCCGGCCGCCCGGCGCGCTGCAGCTGCGCGTGCAGCGCGCGCGCCTTGAGCGCCGCGTTGTCGGCATACGACGTATCGCCTTCGATCGGGTCCTCGTAGTCGCCGTACGACGCCAGCGTGAGCGGCGCGTCGGCGAAGAGCGCTTCCATCTCCCGCAGCTTGCCGAAGTTCGTCGTCGCGACGTAGACCCTCACGCGTCCCACTCTACACCCGCCGCTAGGACTCGTCGAGCCGCAGCACCGCCATGAAGGCCTCCTGCGGAAGGTCGACGCGGCCGACCCGTTTCATCCGCTCCTTGCCGACCTTCTGCTTCTCCAGCAGCTTGCGTTTGCGCGTGATGTCGCCGCCGTAGCACTTGGCCAGAACGTTCTTGCGCATCGCACCGACCGTCTCGCGGGCGACGACCTTCCCGCCGATCACCGCTTGGATCGGAACGTCGAACATCTGCCGCGGGATCAAGTCCTTCAGCTTCTCCGTCAGTGCGCGGCCGCGCGCCTGGGCCTTGTCGCGCGCGACGATGAACGAGAGCGCATCGACCGGCTCGTTGTTCAGCAGGATCTCGAGCTTGACGAGATCGCCTTCGCGGTAGCCGATCAGCTCGTAGTCGAGCGAAGCGTAGCCTTTGGTGCTGCTCTTGAGCCGGTCGAAGTAATCGATGATCACCTCGATGAGCGGCATGTCGTACGTTAAAATCACGCGGCCGTCGACCAGGTACTCCATGTTGGCGAGCGTCCCGCGGCGGTTCTGGGTGAGCTCCATGATTGCGCCGACGTAGTCGGGCGGCGTGATCACCGTCGCCTTGACGTACGGCTCTTCCATCAGCGCGATCTTGTCGCGCGGCGGAAGCTTTGCCGGGTTGTCGATGTTATCGACCGTCCCGTCGGTGAGCGTCACGCGGAAGACGACCGACGGCGACGTCGCGATAAGGTCGAGGTTGTAGTTGCGCTCGAGCCGTTCTTGCACGATCTCCATGTGCAAGAGCCCCAGGAACCCGCAGCGGAAGCCGAAGCCGAGCGCGATCGACGACTCCGGTTCGAAGTGGAGCGCGGAGTCGTTGAGCGCGAGCTTCTCGAGCGCGTCGCGCAGTTCGGAGACCTCGACCCCTTCGTTGGGGTAGAGGCCGCAGTAGACCATCGGTACGATCGGCTTGTAGCCGGGGAGCGCCTCGGTCGCCGGATCGTCGGCCAGCGTGATCGTGTCGCCGACGTCGAGGTCGCCGAGCGACTTGATGTTCGCGATCACGTAGCCCACGTTGCCGACGTTGAGCGATCCCGTCTTGCGCATGTCCGGCTTGAACACGCCGACCTCGGTCGCCTCGTAGACGCGTCGGTGCGCCATCGACATGAAGCGCGACCCGGCCTTGAGCTCTCCGTCGACGACGCGCACGTACGCGACGACGCCGCGATAGGTGTCGAACTGCGCGTCGAAGATCAGCCCGCGCAGTTTGTCCTCGCGCCCTTTGGGCGGCGGGATCCGGGTGACGATCGCCTCGAGGATCTCCTCGATGCCGATCCCTTCCTTCGCCGAGGCCGCAATCGCGTCCGAGCCCTCGATCACCAGCAGCTCTTCGATCTCGCCCCGCACCCGCTCGACGTCGGCGGCCGGCAGATCGATCTTGTTGATGACCGGGATGATGGTGAGGTTCTGGCCCAGCGCTAAATGGTAGTTGGCGAGCGTCTGCGCCTCGATCCCCTGGGCGGCGTCGATCACCAGCAGCGCGCCTTCACAGGCGGCGAGCGAGCGCGAGACCTCGCTCGAAAAATCGACGTGGCCGGGCGTGTCGATGAAGTTGAGCTCGTACGTGATGCCGTCGTGCGCGGTATAGGTCAGCGTCACGGGGTGCATCTTGATCGTGATCCCGCGCTCGCGCTCGAGATCCATCGCGTCGAGCAGCTGGGCTTCCATGTCGCGGTTCTGCACGGTCTTGGTGAACTCGAGCAGGCGGTCGCTCAGGGTCGTCTTCCCGTGGTCGATGTGCGCGATGATGCAGAAGTTGCGGACGTTGGTCGGACCGCGCTCCGCGACGGCCGATTCGCGTTGAATCACGAGCTCACGCGGTGCAGGGTTCCCCTGCAATGAGACGCAGCACCAATTGGATCACGATGAGGACGACGAGAAATGAAAGATCCAAGCCTCCCAGCGGCGGGATGACACGCCGCACCGGCGCGAGCACGGGTTCGACCGCCATCGCCAGATAGTCGCTCCAACGACCACGGATGCTCGGAATCCAGGACACGACGGCATACACGATCATGATGAGCATGTACGCGGTGAAGAGTTTGGAGAGAATCTCCCAGACGATGCAAGGCAGCATTGTGCTCTATACGCCCGGCTGATCGGGAAGTGTCGCGATGATCTTGGCGGGCACGCCGTTCAGGAACGGCTGCGGATCGATCGGTTGCCCTTGATACATCACCTGGTAGTGCAGGTGCGGGCCGGTCGATTCGCCGGTCGAACCGCTCAGCGCGATCGGCTGGCCTTTGGTGACCTGCGCTCCGGCCGCAACGGTCGCGCGCGAGAGGTGGGCGTACCAGGTGTGGTAGCCGTTACCGTGATCGACGTCGACCTTGATCCCGAAGCCGCCTTCCCAGCCGGCGGAGACCACTGTGCCGGCCGCAGTCGCGTGCACCGGCGTGCCGTAGTCGGCCTCTAGGTCGAGACCCTTGTGGAATTCGGGCCACGGGTTCGTACGCCAGCCGAACGCGGAGGCGATGCCGCCCCCGACCGGATTCATCGAGGGGATCGCGGCGATCAGACGATCGCGCGCGATCGAGGCCATGCGGCGCAGGTTGAGCACGCGCATCGCGAGCCGCTGCAAGCGCTTGGTGTCGTCACGCGTCGACTCCGAGGCCTGCGCGAGCGTCCGCAGGCGCGACTGCACTGCGCTGAAATCCGGCGTGCGCCGGAGCGCGCTGCTCGGCGCGAAGGCGTGCTGCTTGCTGCCGCTCCGGTCCGCCCCGATCAAATGCTTGATCTCGGCGTTTTCCCGTTGCACCGCGCGCAGCTGGTTGGCGAGCGCATCCGCCTGCTTGTCGATGGACTGCAGCTTGGACTGCTGTTCCGCGGTAAGCGACTGCAGGGCCCGCACGTCCGACTCGGCGACGCGCAACTGATAGGTGTGGAAGGCAGCTGCCCCGACCAGCACGATCAGCAGCCCCAGCGCGATCGCCGCCACGTGCCGGCGAGTGAACTTCAGACGGTAGACCGAGTAGCCGCCCGGCGGGATGATCTTCACCATGAAGGTGTTCTTGGGAGGGTTCACGTCGCCACCGCCCGCGCCTTGGCGATCGCCGCGAGCTCTTCTTCCGAGGGGTCCTGGGCCGGCTTGAACGCCGCGACGGCCTTGCCGTACGTCCGGGTGTCCTCACGGGAGTAGATGCTGGTCAGCACGACCCCGTCGCCGTCGCGGTTGAGCAGGGCGAGCGCATACGACAGATCCGAGCCGACGTCGCTGAACGCGTTGAAGCGCACGAAGCCGACTCGCGGCACCTCGGTGCGCGCGGTCCGCTCGAGCGCGTCGACCCGCCGCGCGTCCGCCTCGCGCGCCGCGGCGAGCGCCCCCGCGTCGCGTTCGAGCGTGACGATACGATCGGTGGCGCGCGCCGCGCCGCCGCCGAGCAGGCTGTCGTGCTGATCGAGGATCGCTCGAAGCTTGGCGAAGCGCGGCGCCACGACCAGCAGGTGATACCCGCCGGTCACGACGATGGCGCTGCCCAACCCGGCGAGCACGATCGTAATGAGTGTCTGCATGCAAAAAGAAAGGCCAAGACGAGGGCCAGGTGGCTCGCGGCACACGGGAAGGTCCGCTTACCGTTGCTCCCTTCCGGGCCTGGCGGGGTTCACGGATTACCGTTGCGCGAGGCCCAACCCTCGTCGAGGCTTCGACTATTCTAGTGGGAT
>JAQBPM010000051.1 GCA_028287525.1 Vulcanimicrobiota bacterium
GTCGTGCTGCCGACCACCTGCGAGATCGCGGGGCCGCCGACGGCGCGCGCGATGCGCGCGACGATCGATACGCTGCGCGCGCTCTGCGGCGGCCCCGTGCTGGTCGACGGCGCGATCGACCGCGTCGCGCCGCTCGCCGGCGGCGACGACGCGGTGATCGTGGCGACCGGTGCGGCGAGCGGTGCGACGGTCGCGCGGGTCGCCGCGGTCGCCGCCGAGCTCGTCGCGCGACTGACGCTGCCGGGCCGCGATCCGCGCCGCGAACGCGAGCGCGTCGTGCGCATCTCCGGCGCGCTCGACGCGGGCGATGCGGAAGCGCTGCTGGCTGATGAAGCCGGCTCGACCGTCGTCGTCGACGATCCGACACGCATCGCCGTGCGCGGCGCGCTGTTCGCGAAACTCCGGGCAGCGGTCGACCTGCGCTGCGAGCGCCCGCTGCGCGTCGTCGCGTGCACGACGTCGCCGGTCGGCCGCGATTCGAGTCTCGCGCCGCGCGCGCTGGTCGACGCCGTCGCGCGCGCGACCGGTCTGCCGACGTTCGACGTGGTGGCCGATCTCACGTCTGAGGAGGGTGCGGCGTGAAGATCGACGCCGTGAGCGCGGAGCGGATCGGCCTGAATTGGCTGCGTGCGGCGGTCGCGCCGGTCGGAGCCTTCGGACGGCGGCACGACGACGCGATCGCGCCGTACGGTCCGGGCGACGAAGCGCGCGCGCACGCCGAGATCGCCGACGTCGTCGCGCTCGCCGCGCGGCTGGATGCGAACGAGGTCGGACGCGCGCGGGCGGCGTTGCGCGCCGTCCCGGAGCCCACGCCGATCGTCGCTCGGGCGCGCGCCGGCGATGCGTTGGGCGACGTCGACTTCTACGAGCTCGGGCGCTTCGTCGACGCGCTCGATGCGCTGGCGCGCGGCTGGGATGCGGCGCTGCGCGAACCGGCGCCTTCGAAAGAACGCGACGATCGGCGGCCGCCCGTGCTGGACGGATTGCGCGCGGTCCTCGCGCCGGGCCGCGAACGGGGCGGGTTCTATCTCGCGGATGCGTTCGCGCCCGGACTGCGCGCGGCGCGCGCGGCGCTCGCCGACGCCGAGGCATCGTTCGATGCGCAGCGCGAAGCAATCGCGGCACGCGTGCGCGACGCGCTCGGCGTCGATCCCGTCGGCGACGAGTTCGTCGTCCTGCGCGGCGTCTACGACGGGCCGCTGCCCGACGACGTGCGCGCCGTGCGCGAAACGCCGACGTATCGGGTGCTGCGGCTGGCAGTCGTCGTCCCGGAACGTGACGCGGCGTTCGCGGCGCTCGCGGAAGAAGAAGAACGCGGGCGGCGGATGCTCGCCGAGGCGGTCGCGCGCGAAGCCGACGTGGTGACGGAAGCGACGCGCGCCCTCGGCGCGCTGGACCGGCTGCTCGCGCGCATCGCCTTCACGCAGCGCTGGGGCGGTTGCGTCCCGCGCTTCGACGGCGGCGCGATCGCGTTCGGCGAGGCGACGTTCGCGCCGCTCGCCGAGGCTCTCGCGGCGCGCGGTCACCGCTATACGCCGATCTCGCTCGAATTGCGCGGCGTCGCGGTGCTGACCGGACCCAACATGGGCGGAAAGAGCGCCGCACTCGCGACGGCGGGTTTCGTCTGCGCCTGCGTCGCCCTCGGCGTGCCGCCCCCCGCGCACGCGGCGTCGCTGCCGCTGCTGGAGGAGATCGCGTGGCTGGGCGGCGACGGCCCGGCCGACCGAGCGCGCCTGCTCTCGTCGTACGCAGCCGAGATCGTGCGCGCGCAGGTGGCGCTCTCGTCGGCCTCGGCGCGCTCTCTGATCGTGATCGACGAGTTCGCGCGCACGACCGGACCGCGCGAAGGGCGCGCGCTGCTGATTGCGTTCGCCGAAGCACTGCGCGCGCGCGGCGTCTTCGCGTTGCTGGCGACGCACTTCGAGGGGATCGCCCAAACCGCGGGCGTCGCGCACCTGCGCATCGCCGGCCTGCGGCAGCACACGCTCGGCACCATCGACGCTAGCGATCTCGACGCCGCGCTCGATGCGATCAACGCCGCGATGGACTACCGCGTCGTCGCCGCCCACGGCGGCGCGACCGAATCCGACGCGCTCGCCCTCGCCCGGCTCCTCGGCCTGGAACCCTCGATCGTCGAACGCGCCCGCGCGATTCACGACGCCCAGTCACCCTGAGCCGCATTCGTGTCAGGGTGACACGAGGCCGGTCGTCGTTGGGGGGCGGTTCTTCCAGCGTGCAAAGGCTGCGGTATCGTGCAGATAGCGCGCGATGCGATCGGTTCGTTCGGACGTCGAGGGGTGCTCCTGGACGTATTGTTCGTACCCGGCGTCGCCGACGAGGCGTCCGAGCTCGTTGAAGAACCAGACGGTTCCCCAGGGATTGTAGCCGGCTTTCGCCGCGAGCTTCGCGCCGAGCTCGTCCGCCGCGTACTCCTGCTGACGCGTGAAGTTCAGGAAACTATAGTTCCCGATCTTCGTCGCGGCGTCGAACGTATTTTGAGCGCCCGCCGAACCCTTGCCGGTGAGCGCCTTCCCGATGTTGGTGAGAAAGCTCTTCCGCTTCTGCTGCTCCACTTTCGCCTGCACGTGTCCGAGCACCAGGTGCGCCGTTTCGTGTCCCAGGACGTTGGCGAGCTCGTCGGTGTTGTTGATCGTTCGCAGCAGCCCTTCGTTGACGAAGACGTAGCCGCCCGGCGCGGAGAACGCGTTGATCTGGTTGCCGCGAATGACGTAGAAGCGTTCGGTGAACCAATGCGGCCGCGCCGCGGCGGAGAGCCGGTCGCCGACGCGGCGCAGGATCGGCAGATAGGGTGAGCCTTCCACCACCTGGCCTTTCGCTTTGAGATCGTCGTAGACGCCCAGGCCCATCGTCTCGTCGTCGCTCTGATCCGCTCGCGCTGCTCCGGCCGCCGCGAGCACGATCCCAAGGCTTACCGCGAGTGCGGCCAACCGCGCGAACGTGCGCGGCATCGTCGTGATCATAGGGCCTCCTGCGGCGGCGAACTGGAGACGGCCGCCGGCTTCTTGCGCGGCGCTCTCTTCGGCCGCTCGCCGGTGCCGGGAGGCTCGGGCCGAAGCTTCGCACCGAACGCGAAGAGCGCGCTGCCCGCGGTGGCCGCGAACTCTTTGAGACGCTCGATCTCGTCGTGCGCGAAATGGACGATCTCGTGGAGCGGTGCGCCGCAGATCAAAATCCCGTACGGCTTGCCGCGGACCGGCATGGGCAGCGCCAGTTCGGCCTTCGGAACCTTTTCGTCCTGACAGCCCAAGCACACGTGACCGCCGCGCGCGATCTCCGTGACCGGCGGTTCGTTCTCGCTCAGGTACAGCGGTTCCGGCGCGCGATTGGAGATGTACGCGCCGAACCCGGCGTTGCCGTCGTGCAGAAAGATATCGGCGAACTGCGCCGAGACGGCGGCGCTGAGCCCGTCGCGCAGCTCTGTGCGCAGCTCGGCCAGGCTCGCGACGTACGGAATCTTGTTGATGAGTCCGCGCAGCCGCTCTAGACGCTCCGCCCGCTCGGGCATCGTCCGGTCCAGTACCTCCTCGAGCCACTTCTCGAACGGCTTCCAACACAGCACGAACAAGACGCCGGCGAAGAACTCTATCGCCACCAGAGAGAGCGACGACTCTCTCGAGGGGTGCTCCTCGCCGTGGAACGGCCCCATCCAAAGCTCGTGCAGCAGCGTTTCGACGCCCGCCAGGAGGAGCAGAACGACCAACGCGCTCAGCGAGTACGACGTCGTCTTCTTCACGACGTACTCGACGTCGAAGAGCCGCTTGCGCGTCGCCGCGTAGAGCAATCCGAGCGGAAACAGGAGCGTCGTCACGGCGTCGCCGACTTGCAAGAGCAGGACGGCGAAGTACGGCAGCGGCTGCCGGGCCACGAAATCGACCGCGGTGCCGAGCGCGAACCACACGCTGAAGTAGGCGACCACCATCGTTCGCTGTTTGTACTCCAGCGTCGAGCGCCGATATCCGATTACCGCGGCGGCAACGATCGCCAGCCGAACGGCCGCGTTGGCGATTAGGTACGCGCGGGTCGAGAACAGGGTCGCATTGTCGAAGACGCACTCGCCGGTGCCCGGGTCGAAGTAATAGCAGTGTTGGATGTAGATAACGCCGTGCACCAAACCGACGACCGCCAGCGCCGCGCCGATGGCGTAGGCCCGATCGTGCAGGAAGGCGCGGAAACGCGTGGGCGGTGCGTCGCCGAAACTCGAGCATAGACGCAGCAGCACTCCGAGGCCCGCCCCGACACCGACGTACTTCACGACCATCTCGATCCACTCGAGCGGACGTCCGCCGACGTGTTTGTAGGTGGTCTGCCAATACGCGTCCAGCGACACGAACAGCACCGCCCACACCAGCAGACGCACCTCCGGATTGCTCCGCATCCGCACGGTCGCGAAGAGCGCAAGAATCAGCATCAGCACGCGAGCGACGAGCTCGATCCCGAGATCCGGGCGCGCCGCATCGAACGCCCCGCCCTTGACGTCGAGCACGATGAATGCCGCCGAGAGGGCCGCGCACGCAAACACCGCGACGCGCTCGGAGCCCGAGCGGGCCGTCGGCGGGGCTGCCGCGGGCGAACGCTGCATGGGTGCCGCCTGCCGTGCGCGCTCCGCTATACGCGGCGCACGCGTTTGTACGTCGAGATCAGAACGTCGGCGTTCTCGATGTTGCAGCCGGTGACGGTAACGCGCACGCCGCGAATGGTCGCCTTCGCCGCGTCGGCGGTGCCGTGCAGGCATGGCCCGGCGGCGGTGAAGCGAATCGGTCCGATCGACTGCGAGTCCGCCATCAGCGACGACGTTCCTTGCGCCTCGGTCTCGCCGGACGTTCCCGTGGAGCGATCCGCGTTTGTCAGCGTGGGCACTTGCGGGGCTTTTTCGCCGCCGAAGATGCGCTGAAAGAGTCCGTGGCGTTTCGGTGGTGCGGCCGCGGCCTGCTGGTTCGTGCCATGAGCCGGCGCCGAGCCGGCGGCGAGCTGCGTGACCTCGAACGTGATCGACGCGCCGGCGATGTTCGAATAAACGATCTTGTACGACTTGTCGTACGCGTTCGTCACGACGTGCGCGGTCAGCCCCGACGGCTTCGGCACCGGAGCCACGACCGGCATGTTCAGCTGCCGCAGCTTCCGCATCTCGGCGCTCGGAATCCCCGGACCGCCGGATTGCGCCGGCACCGCCATCGGGATAATGCAGGACGCGCTCAGCAACAACGCCGAGACGGCGCGCTGCCTCGTAAGCATAGCGAGTTCTCCGATCTTCGCCGGAGTATACTGCGCGGAACCGCCGCCCTTCAATGGACGTATGGACCCCCCGGACGGCCGCTCGTCCCGAAGGGCTTAGAGTCCCAGTGCCAGCGAGTCGGCGCGGGGATCGCCGCCCCCGGCGAGCGTGCCCCGTTGGTGGTCGATCGCGATTGCGTGCGCGTGGCCCATGGCGTTCTCGTACGGGCCGATCGTCGCGACCCGATGCCCGCGGCGCTCAAGTCCGTGTACGATGGTCTCGTCCATCCGCGACTCGACGACCACCGTGTCGGCCGAGGCAATCTCCGGACGGCCGGCGATGGAGGGCCGGCCGTACACCCAGCGCGGCATGTCGAGCGCCTGCTGCACGTCAAGCCCGCGCTCGACGATGTGATGCAGGAGCTGCACGGCGATTTGCGGTTGCCCGTCTCCGCCCATCGTGCCGAAGACCAGCTCCGGTTTGCCGTCGCGCAAGAACATCGGCGGTGAGAGCGTGTGCAGCGGCCGTTTCCCGCCTTCGTAGACGTTCGGATGGCCCGGCGTCGTCGAGAAGTAAGCACCGCGGTTGTGCAGCACGATCCCGGTGCCTTCGGCGACGATCCCCGAGCCGAAGTTCGTGTAGAGGCTCTCGATCAGCGAGACGGCCATGCCGTCCTCGTCGACCACGCACAGGAAGATCGTGTCGCCGTGGTCGGCCGCGCTCGCCT
>JAQBPM010000012.1 GCA_028287525.1 Vulcanimicrobiota bacterium
TGAACCAGACCAGCACGGTCGCCCCCGAAGGTCTTTGGACCGCGGCGCTCGAGCGGCTCGAACCCCGGTACAACAAGCCTGTCTTCGAAATGTGGCTCAAGCCCATGCGGTTGGTCGCCCTTACGCCGTCCGAGATCGTGCTGGCCGTCCAAACGACGTTCGCTCGCGATTGGGTGGAGAACCGGCTCAAGAGCGACATCACCGCCGTCCTGCACGAGTTGCTCGGCGGCGAGATCGCGCTGCGTGTGGTCGTCGATCCCGGCGGTGAAACCCAGACGCCGGCGACCGCCATCCCGGCCGCGCGTCCGGCACCGGCGGACGACCTGCGCGTCGGGCACCTCAACGCGCGCTACACGTTCGACGACTTCGTGATCGGAAACTCGAACCGGTTCGCCCACGCGGCCGCGCAAGCAGTGGCCGAAGCGCCCGCGATGGCGTACAACCCGCTTTTTTTGTATGGCGGCGTTGGTCTGGGCAAGACCCATTTGATGCACGCGATCGGGCACCGGGTGCTCGAGCACAATCCCCACGCGAACATCGTGTACGTCTCCTCGGAGAAGTTCACCAACGAGTTCATCATCGCGATCAAAAACAATCAGACGGTCGAATTCCGCAACCGGTATCGACACGTCGACGTGCTGCTGATCGACGACATCCAATTTCTCGAGGGCAAAGAACAGACCCAAGAGGAGTTCTTTCACACGTTTAACTCGCTGCACGAAGCGCAGAAGCAGCTCGTGATCTCGAGCGATCGTCCGCCCAAGGAGATCCAGACGCTCGAGAACCGCCTGCGCTCGCGGTTTGAGTGGGGTCTGCTCACCGACATCCAGCCGCCGGACTTCGAGACGCGCGAAGCGATCTTGCGCAAGAAGGCCGAGACCGAGAAGGTTCCCGTCCCCGACGAGGTGCTCGCCTTCATCGCGAAGGTCATCCCCTCGAACATCCGGGAGCTCGAAGGGTCGCTGATCCGGGTCGTCGCCTTCGCGTCGCTGACGAAATCGACGATCACCGTCGAGCTCGCGGCCGAAGTGCTGAAGAACGCCGTCGCGGCCGCGCCGATGCATCGCGTCACGATCCCGCTCATCAAAGAGCGCGTCGCGAAGAGCTACGCGATCTCGATCAAAGAGATGGAAGCGCAGCGCCGCGACCAGCGCGTGACGCTGCCGCGCCAGATCGCGATGTACATCGCCTGGCAGCTCACCGGCGCGTCGCTGCCGCAGATCGCGCGGGAGTTCGGCAAGAAAGACCACACGACGGCCATGTACGCGCGCGACAAGATCGCCGACATGATGGAAGCCGACGAAGCGTTTCGCAACAAGATTCGCTCGCTCGTCGCCCAGATTCAAAGCGAGTGAACAGCGCCCACCGCCGCCGCGACGGGGCCCGAGAGACGATCTCGGGCCTCTTGCGTTTCACATCGTCCCGAGGGATGGGAAGGGCGCTCCCTCCCCGGGATGCGCCCAAAATCGCTATCCCCGGTTTCTCTCCCCGCCCTGGGCACAGGGCCGGTGTGACGCCGTGGAAAAACGGGATTCGCGCGCAGATGGGGATTCCGTGGAGGGAGGGTCACTTTCGTCCACACCCCGATTCACCCGCAACCTCGCGGCACACGCGGTGTCAAGCGGCAATCCCCGCTCTTCACCGCCTTACTGCTAGTACGACTACCTTTCTTATACTAAAGACCGGACCTCAGACGCTTCCCGAAACGGTGGATCAGTGAAGTTCACGTGCAGTACGAAAGACATCGCCTCGGCGGTCGGCGCGGCGAGCAAGATCGTCAACGCGCACACCACGGTGCCGATTCTCTCGAACGTCTTGCTCACTGCGGACGAGGGCGCCATCCGCGTCCGAGCGACGGATCTCGAGCTCACCCTCGAGCAGTCGTTTCCGGCGGAGATCGCCGAGTCGGGTGCGGTGACCGTTCCGGCGCGTCTCTTCAGCGGCTACCTCGGCAACTTGCCGGCCGGACTGCTCGAGCTGACCGGCTCGCCGTCGCGCGCATCGGTCAAGGCCGAACGCTCGAACTACGACTTCCACGCGCTGCCGGCCGATGAGTATCCGCCGCTGCCGACCGCACAGAAGGGGCAGTCGTTCGCGATCCCCGCGAAACGCTTCCGTGAAGGCGTCGGCGCGACGATCTTCGCCGCCTCGAACGAGGAGGCGCGCGGCGCCGTGCTGATGGGCACCCTGGTCGAGCTGGACGGCGACAAGATCACGCTGGTCGCGACCGACGGCTACCGTCTCGCGCGCTGGACGTCCACGCTCGAACGCGGGATCGAAGGAACGGCGAAGTACATCGTTCCGTCGCGCGCGCTCAACGAGGCCTCGCGCAATCTCGGCGGTGCCGAGCTCGTCGAAGTCACCGCGCTCGGCGCGAACGCCAACCAGTTGCAGTTTACCGCCGGCACCACGTCGATCGTCGTGCGCCTCGTCGACGGACAGTACCCCAACTACGGGCAGGTGATCCCGGCCAAGTTCGACCGCCGCGTCGTCGTCAACACCGCCGCGCTGATTGGCGGCTTGCGCCGCGCCGAGCTCGTCGCCGGCGACCGTGCCTCGATGGTGAAGCTCGAAGTGGCCAACCAGACGCTGATGATCACCGCGAAGTCCGACGTCACCGGCAACGCCTACGAAGAGCTCGAAGTCGAGCAGACCGGCGAAGACCTCGCAATCGCGTTCAACGCGCGCTACCTGGTCGAGATCCTCAATCACGTCGATTCGCCCCAAACCGTCCTCGAGTTCCTCGGACCGCTTTCCCCGGCCGCGATCCGCCCGCTCGAAGTCGCCGAGAACTCGGGCGAACAACTCTACGTGTTGATGCCGCTGCGGCAGTAAGCGCACTGCAAGGCGAGGGCTGCGCGTGGACATCGTTACGGCCCTCGCTCCGCTGCTGAGCTTCGACCATCACGCGTGCGATGCTTCGCTCGTCGACCGCCCCTGGCTTTGGTCTGGCCCGATGCGGTGCGCACTTGCGGTGTTTGTGATCTGGACGCAATCGAGAGTCGTCATTAAATATGGAATGGCGTGCCGGCCGCTGCTCGGGATTCGGTGAGGGTCGAGCGCCTACGGCTCGCGGAGTTTCGTAACTACGCGAGTCTCGACTTCACGCCGCAGCCGGGTCTCAACGTTCTCGTCGGGCCGAACGCGCAAGGGAAGTCGAATCTGCTCGAAGCGCTGGCGATGCTCGCGACGGGGAAGTCGTTTCGCGCGCATCGCGAGAGCGAGTTGATTCGCGAAGGGGCGGAGCGCGCGGAGATCGGCGGGGAGGCGCGCATCGCGGCCGGAGAGATTCGCTTGCGCTGCACGGTGTCGCGCACGCCGGCGGGGACGCGCAAGAGTTTCGAGGTGAACGGCGGCAGCGTCGGCTTCGCGCGTTTTCTCGGGCGCACGCGGGTCGTGACGTTCGTTCCCGCCGACCTGCAATTGGTCTCCGGCGGTCCGTCGCTGCGGCGCGCGTTCTTGAACGGTGCGCTGGCGCAGCTCTCGCCGACGTATTACCGCGACCTCGCACTGTACCAGAAGGTCGTGCAGCAGAAATCGGCGCTGCTCCGCGGCGCGATCGCGCCGGATCGCGAGCTGCTGCTGGCCTACAACGACGAGCTGCTGCGGCCGGCGAGCGCGCTGATCGCCGCGCGCCGTGCGTTCGTCGACGAGCTGGCGACCGCGACGGCGGAGATCTACGGGCGCTGGCGCGGGACGCGCGAACGGCTCGGCGTGACCTACGCGCCGAACCCCGAGGGCGACGTCGCCGAAGCGCTGGGCGCACAGGTCGACGCCGAAGTTCGCCGCCGCACGACGCTGGTCGGGCCGCATCGCGACGACCTGCGCCTGTTAGTCGACGGGAAGCCGCTGGCGGCGTTCGGCTCACAAGGGCAGCAGCGCACAGCGGTGCTGGCCCTCAAGGTCGCCGAATACGACGTCATGCGAGCCCGGACCGGAGACGCCCCGATCTTGCTGCTCGACGACGTCCTCAGCGAGCTGGACGCCGAACGCGCCGGCGGGTTTCTCGGCGCCGTCGAGGGGTTCGAGCAGGCGTTCCTCACCACGACCGAGCTGCCCGCGCACCTCGGCGCCGCGGCTACCTGGGGAATCCGCGCCGCGACGGTTACCGCGTGCTGAAGCTGGGCTCGGTCCTCGACGCGTGGCGCCCGAAGCCCGGTCCGGGCTCCGACCCGCTGGTCGCGGTCCGCGCCGCTTGGCCGGAGCTGGTCGGGGCCGACGTCGCCCGTGCGGCCCAGCCGGTCGCGATCGAGCGTGAGGTGTTGATCGTCCTGACCGCCTCGGCGTCGTGGTCGCACCAGCTCGCCTTCCTCGAACCCGAGATCCTGCGCGGGCTCGGCGCGCTCGCGGCCGCACCGGGGATCACTCGGCTGCGCTTCCGGGTCGGGAAACTGCGCCGTCCGGCCGCATCCGGCGGCCGGCACGGCGGCCCGCGCCAGGAGTCCGCCGCCGCCGTCTCCGAGCCGCCCGCCAAAACCCTCGACGACGCGCTGGCCCGCTTGCGACGATCGGTCGAGCGCACCCGGGCGGCCCATCGCTTGCGTGGCGGAACCTTCTGCGCGCTGTGCGAGGCGCCGGTCGATGCGGGACCCACCTGCACTCCGTGCCGGGACGACGTGGAACGGCGCCGCCGCTACGCCTGCGAACGGCTGCTCTTCGAAGCGCCGTGGCTCAGCTCGGACGAAGTGCTGGCGCTGGTCGACGGCCTCACGCCCGAAGAGTACGATGCGATCCGCCGTCGGCTGCTGCGTTCGTGGTGGGACGAACTGTGGCGCGCCAACAAGCTGCTCAAGCTCCGCCAGCCGATCGACCGCGTCCGGCTGCGTAAGCTCGCGAGCTCGTTCGTCCTGCTCGAAACGCGGATCGATCCGCTGCGCCTGGAGATGGACTCCGCCGTCCGCAAGAACGCGCTCGGCGATCTCTACGAGTTCGTCTGCACGATCGAAGCCGGGGTGTAGTAGTCGAGGGCGACCCCGGGGCGGTGGCCGCCACGGCGAGGGTCGCGCTTCGGCTGCGCTCAGCGCGACACGGGGGTTGCTCGACAAGCTCGCAATGACAAGGTGGGCCAGCAATGACGGGGGAGCGGGCTCGCAATGACCGGACGCGGACAAAATTGGTCTCGCGTCGAACCCCTGTAGTGAAAATGAACGAATATACCGGCGAACAAATCGAGGTTCTCAAAGGCCTCGAGGCTGTTCGCAAGCGCCCCGGCATGTACATCGGCAACACCGCCGAGCGGGGCCTCCACCAACTCGTGTACGAAGCGGTCGACAACGCGGTCGACGAAGCGC
>JAQBPM010000089.1 GCA_028287525.1 Vulcanimicrobiota bacterium
TTGAGCGCGCGGAAGCGGCGGCCCAGCTGGAGGCCGTAGTCCATGTAGTTGTGGACGCCGGTCTCGGGCGTCATCAGGATGTCGAGCACGAGCGCGAACGTGCGGCGCAGGAGCTCGGGATCGCGCACGTAGAGCACGCTCAGATCGATCGGGACGAACATCCACTTGTGCGGGTTCACCACGATCGAGTCGGCGGCGTGCGCGGGATCGAGCAGCCAGCGGAACTCGGGCAGGATCGCCGCCGGACCGCCGTATGCGGCGTCGACGTGCAGCCACACGCCGCGTTCGCGCGCGATCGCGGCGATCGCCGCGACCGGATCGGTCGACGTCGTCGACGTGGTACCGACGGTTGCGACGACGCACATCGGGATACGGCCCGCCGCGCGATCCTCGTCGATGGCGAGCGCGAGCGCGCCGGGAAGCATCGCGAAGTTCTCGTCGACGGGAATCTTCACCACGTTGTCGCGCCCGATGCCCAGGGCGATCGCGCCCTTTTCGATGTGCGAATGCGTCTGATCGGTGATGTAGATGCGCAGCGCCGGCAGATCCGCGCGGCCGGCCATCCCGCGCTGGCGGATGTCGAGGCCGAGCGACTCGCGCGCCGCGGCGAGCGCGGTGAAGCCGGCGATCGACGCGGTGTCGTAGACGATCCCGTGAAACGCCGGCGGCAGGCCGAGCATCTGACGCAGCCAGCCGAGCGTCACGTCTTCGAGCTCCGTCGCTGCCGGCGACGTGCGCCACAGCATCGCGTTCACGTCGAGCGCCGCGGCGAGCGTCTCCGCCAGGACCGCGACGCGCGCCGAGCTGATCCCGAAGTACGCGAAGAAGCGGGGATGGTTCCAGTGCGTGATCCCCGGGATCACGTGACGCTCGAAGTCGGCGAAGATCGCCTCGAAGGGCTCGCCTTCGAGCGGCGCTTCGGCGGGCAGCGCGCGCACCAGGTCGCCAGGCTTGACCTGTGAGAGGACCGGGTAGCGGCGGGTGTCTCGGTAATACTCGTCGACCCAGGCGGACACTCGGTCGAACGCGGCGCGGAAGTCGACGTCCTCGTCGGATTTCATCATGGGGCGGTAGACAAAATAGGCACGATATCGGCAATTTGGTCGAGCGGGGCGGCCGTTCCCCGTCCGCGAAAAGCTCTTCTTCCGCCCACAGGAGCCAGCATGAAATACCGCACTCTTCCGAACAGCGACGTCACGGTCAGCGAGGTCGGCTTCGGTCTGTGGACCACCGCGACCGGATGGTGGGGCGAAAAGTCCGACGACGACGCAGTGACGCTGCTCCATGAGGCGCTCGACCTCGGCATCACGACGTTCGACGCGGCCGACACGTACGGCGACGGCCGCAGCGAGCAGCAGCTCGCGCAAGCCTTTGCGAGCCGCCGCGAGCAGGTCGTGTACGCGACGAAGTTTGGCTACGATTGGGAGAACCACTCGGGCGACCGCAAAGGTCAGAACGAGATCGAGCAAGACTTCTCGCCCACGCACGTGCGCCGCGCGCTCGAAGGTTCGCTGCGGCGTCTGCAGACCGACTACATCGACGTCTGGCAGATGCACAACGCGCGAATGGAACAGGTCGAGGACGGCGCGCTCCAAACGCTGCTCGAGGAGTTCCGCGCAGAAGGCAAGATCCGGACCTGGGGGATCGCGCTCGGGCCCGCGATCGGCTGGCTCTGGGAAGGCATCGAGGGCGCGCGCCGCAAGGTGCCGATGGTCCAGATGATCTGGAACATGCTCGAGCCGTATCCCGGCAACGAGATGGTCGCGGCGGCGAACGAATTCGGCGCGGACACGACGTACTTCATCCGCGTTCCGCACTCGTCTGGGATGCTCGAAGGACACTACACCCGCGATACCGTCTTCCCGCCGACCGATCATCGTTCGCATCGCCCGCGGCAGTGGCTGATCAACGGCATCCAAAAGGTCGAGACGCTGCGCTTCCTCGAGGAGCCCGGACGCACGCTCGGTCAGGCCGCGATCCAATGGCTGCTGGCGGAGCCGCGCGTGATGACGGTCCTGCCGAACATCTACGACCGCGACCAGCTGCGCGAGTTCGCAACCGCTCCCGACGTACCGCGCTTGTCCGTTGAAGAACTGGCACGCGTCGCGGAGCTCGCGAAATCGAACTTCGGCGTCGGCCCGGAGACGAATCGCTACAAGGGCACGATGACGCCGCCGCCGGGGATCGAAGCGGCGTTGGCCGCTCGTCCGTGAGCGCGCGCGAAGCGATCCACACCGCCGGCGCGCCGGCCGCGATCGGTCCTTACCAGCAGGCCGTCGCGGCCGGCGGGCTCGTCTTCACCTCGGGCCAAATCGCGCTCGATCCGGTGAGCGGCATTCTGGAAGCCGGCGATGCGGCCGCGCAGACGGTCCGCGTCATGGCGAACCTCGCCGCGGTCTTGGCGGCGGCGGGTCTGACGTTCGCCGACGTGGTGAAGACGACGATCTTCCTCGTCGACATGAACGACTTCGCCGCCGTCAACACCGTGTACGGCGACTCGTTCGAGGGCGTGCAGACGCCCGCGCGTTCGACGGTTGCGGTCGCCGCGCTGCCGCGCGGCGCACGGGTCGAAATTGAAGCGACAGCGCTGCAGCGCGAGGCGTCGGCACTGCGATAGTCGCGTATATTGCGAAACTATCCTAGCCCGGATTCGCCGGATGAATATGCGATAATTGTCTAACGGCTTGATGTCTAATCAGCAGCTCTCCACGAAAGTGGGCCAGCTTCACTTATCTGCTAATCAGCATCGAAAGTTTTGAGGTTAGGAGCTTCCACATAAATCCGGCGGGGTACATCGTGGAACTTGGAATATCCGTCGGGACGCCGGCATTCTCGGGCTTGAATTTCGTACAAATACGCCATTGCAAGGGAGGCATGTCGCCCTGAAATCGCGCTCGATACACGGGTACCCAGTGCTTTGCATCATCAAATCGCATTACCATGGCCGAACTGCAGCAGGTAGCAACAACTCGGCTCGTAGTCGATTTCTCCTCGATCTTATAGCCTTTTAGAAGCTCGGCACCCTTTGAGTATTTTATGCGATCTTTACGATAAAGAAT
>JAQBPM010000110.1 GCA_028287525.1 Vulcanimicrobiota bacterium
CGCCGCAGCGGACCGGATCGAAGCGACGGGACGCCGAGTCTGCGCGGCAATCGAGGGCCTCGCCGGCCGGGAGCGCTCGACCCTCGAGGCCGCCGGCTTCCGGCTGGTCGACTACTACTTCACCGCCTCGAAGCGATGAACGGCAAGGCGGAAAAAGGTTCAGGGCGAGCCTATTGCCTTTATATCAACAAGTTGATATAAAGGTGGCGAAGACACACTCTAATCTCCCCCTCAGGAGCCGGACCACCATGTTTGCCCTCGCCCCCACCCTTACGGCCCTCGCCGCGACCCTCGCAGTCAACACGACCCCGACTCCCCAAGCCCAGTACCCCATCGGCGTCACCAGCTGCAACGTCAGCCAGACCAACTACCTGCTGCCCGAAGGCGGCATCTCGCCGCAGCTCAACTCCCTGCAGATCTCGTTCGTCAACCACGCCCCGGTTGCGGCCAAAGACGTCAAGTTCGTCGTCCGCTACGCCGGCGGGAGCGAGACGATTGACGACCGCGGCACCTTCTCGAACAACGTCGCGATCGAACAGAGCTTCGACCCCTCAGTGGACATCTTCGGCAACGGCGCCGCGGATTGCTCGGTCGCGTCGGTCACGTTCGCCGACGGCACGACCTGGCAGCAGGGTTAAAATCCGGTCATGCGCGGGATGGTCGGCGTGAGCGCTGGGGAAACTGCGCTCATGGCCGACCACCTCGAGCTGCTTGAAGACCTTGACCAGCGCGATATCTCGAGTCACTTGCTCTCGAAAATCAAACACGCGCAGCTTTTGTGCCGCGCAGCGCTCGAGGAAGAACTCGACCGCCTCGGGCTGACGGTGACCCAATTCCTCGCGCTCGCGTTCATCGACGAGCACGGCGCCGAGATCTCGAGCGCGGAGCTCGCACGACGGAGTTACGTTTCGCCGCAGGCGATGATGACGATCGTCGCGCGCATGGAGGCCGCGAAGCTGATCACCCGCGCTCCGGCGAGCTGCGGCGGGCGCACGCTCTGCGTGACGCTCACCGCCGAAGGTCAGCGGCTGCTCGAGCGAGGCCGCGTCCACGCCGTCGCGATCGAACGCTACCTGCTCGAACTTTTAGGCGACGACGCGTTCCGCCAATTTCTGGCCTCGCTGGATGCGATCACCTTCGCGCTCGGCCAAGGTACGACCGTCAAACGCACGACGCCGTGGCAGAAGTATCTGCCCCCGGACGAAACCGCCGGCTGAACCGGCTTAGAGCGGCCGCCGTCGCGTCCCCTCGCACCGACGTGTCATTGCGAGCGGTTGCTCGACAAGTTCGCAATGACAACTCCGGGCGCTCCGGTTCAATCTCGCTCGCTCACCCGAGGAGCCGCTTGAGAAACGCATCGTGTTTGTACGACGCCGACGCGCCGTATTTGACGACGACCGCGCCGGCCGACGGGATGACGTACATCGCTTGGCCGCCCGAACCGCTCGCATACACGAGATCGGGAACCTGCGACAGCGGGCTCAGCCACCAGCCGGCGCCGTAGCGCGGGTTCGCCGCCGACCCGATGAAACAGCGGGCGAGCGACGCCGGCGCGACGATCGCGCGGTCTCCCCACGCGCCGCGATCCCGCACCAAGACGCCGAATTTCAACCATTCCCGCGCGGCTAGGAAGGCGCCGGTCGGGAGCGGTTCGTTGCCGTCGTTCAGCTTGCGCCACGCGCCGACCCGGAGCCCGATCGGATCGAGCAGGCGTTCGCGCAGGTACGCGTTGGGAGAAAGGCCGCTCGGCGCCAGCTTCCGTGCGAGGACCGCGCCGAAGACTTGGAGCGGAATGCCGCCGTACGTGAAGCGTTCGCCGGGCGGGTCTTTGAGCTCGACCGCCGCCGCGCGTTCGAACGTCGGCACCGTGTTGCCGAGCCCGCCGAAGCCGATCCCGGCGGTCAACTGCAGCAGGTCGCGCAGCGTCACGCGCGCGCGGTCGCCGTGCTCCCACGCCGGGAGCGTCAGCGACACGGGTTCGTCGACCCTCAGCAGCCCGTCTTCTTCCGCCGCAATGGCGGCGACGCCCCAAAAACTCTTCGTTCCACTGTACAGCGCGTGCGGTTTCTGCGGGTCGTAGCCGCCGCCGTACCACTCGAACGCGATCGCGCCGGCCTGCTCGACCACCAGCGCCTGCAGAGCGTGGCGTTCGGCGTAGGCGAAAGCGGCCTCGACGTTCATGCGTCGCGCACTTCGGGCTGGGTGAACGCGACACCGAGCGCGATCGCGCACGCCAGGAGCCCGGCGGCGACGAACGTCCAGCGCAGTTCGAACACCGCCGCGATTGACCCGACAATCAGCGAGCCGAGCGGCACGAGGCCGAGCAGGATCATCGAGTAGACGGAGACGACGCGACCGCGCATCTCGTCCGGCGCGAGCGTCTGCAGCAGAATGTTGGACGACCCGATGAAGCTCAGCGTCGCGAGCCCGACGACGCCCAAGATCGCGGCCGCGACGCCGAGGTGCGAGGTCAGGCCGAGGGCGGCGACGCCGGCCGCCGCCACGACCGCGGAGACCGCCCAGATGATCCCGCGCCGGTCGTCGCCGCTGGCCGCGGTGAAGAACGCGCCGCAGATCGCGCCGGCTCCGCTGGCCGCCATCAGCCAACCCAGTCCCAACGCGTTGGTGTGCACGACGTGCAGCGCGTAGGCGGGGAGCAGAAAATTGTACGGACGGATGGTGAGCGACGTGACGACGAGCAGCAAGACGACCCAGCGCAGTACCGGATGCCCGATCAGGAACCGCACGCCCTCGACGATCGCCTCGACGACGTTGCCGCGCCGGCGGCTCGAGGGCGGCGCGGGCTTCATGAAGCTCAGGGCGGCAAGGACCGCGAGCGTCGTCGCCGCGTTGACCAGAAAGCACGGCGCGACGCCGATGCCGGCGATCAGCAGTCCCGCCAGCGGCGGCCCGACGACGCTGGGCGCGTTGAACGCGACCGAGTTGAGGCCGATCGCACCGCCGACGAACTCGCGCGGCACCATCAGCGGAACCCAGCTCTGACGAGCAGGCGCGTCGAACGACTGCGTCCCCGCCTGCAGCGCGCTGACGATCATCAGCGTCCACAGCGGTGCGTGCGCCGTGGCGACGAGCGCGAACAGCGAGAACGACAGGAGCGACGTCATGGAGTTCGTGATGAACAGCACGCGACGGCGCGGATAACGATCGGCGACGACGCCCGCGAACGGCGAGAGGAGCAGCACGGGGACCGCGCGCGCAGCGCCGATCAGCCCGATGTCCAAGGCGCCGACGCGCGCGTCAGGCGCCAGCGAGGCGACGTAGTACCCGAGCGCCGTGAACTGCATCCACGTGCCGAGGTTGGAGACGAGCAGCCCGCCCCACAAGAGCGCGAAGTCGCGATACGCGAACGCGGCCCACGCGCTCGGGCGCGCGTCGGGAACGCGCGGTTCACCGCGGATCACGCTTCGACGGCCCGGACGGCGGCGACGATCAGGTCGGCGCTTCCATCGATGCCGAACCGCGACGTGTCGAGCATGAGGTCATAGTTGCGCGGATCGCCCCAGGTCACCCGATAGTGGATCTTGGCGTAGGCGCGGCGCGCTTCGTCGATGCGGAGGATCTCGTCGCGCGCGAGGGCGACGTCGCAGCCGAGCGATTCGCAGACGTGCGCGATCCGCCACGCCATGGGGGCGTAGATGAAGACGCGCAGCACGTCCGGCCGCGGGCCGAGGATCGTGCCGGCCATGCGGCCGCTGACGATGACGTTGCCCGCTGCGGCGATCTCGCGCACCGCCCCTTCGATCGCACGGCGCGTGTCGATGCTGAAATCGTCTTCCGTCTGCGATCCCAGCTGCGCGGTCTCCGGAACGCCGCCGCCGAGCTGCTGCATGACGCGCTCGCCGAACGACGGCGGCCGTTCCGCGACGCTCTCCACCGCTTCGGACGACGTTCCCAACCGGGCCGCGACGACGACCGGCAGCTCGCGGTCTGCGAAGCGGTAGCCCAATCGCTCGGCGGCCGCTGCCGCAACGTCGTGCGCGGCGGCCCCATAGGCGCGCGAAACGGTGACGATCACTGCGCGATCACATCGCGACGGTGACGCCGAGCTCGATGCGGCGCTCGGCGGTGATCCGCAGGTCGTCGGGGAGCGGACGCGCGTTGCGCTGCAGCGTGGCGAAGAGCTCGCGCCGCCACTCGGGCATCCCGCCGGGGACGAGCGGCTCGATCTTCGGATCGGCGTAGAAGAACGACGTGTCGTCGCGATCGAGATCCAACCCGGCTGCCGCGCACGACTTGAGGATCGGATCGATCCGCGGCGACTCCATGTAGCCGAACCGCGCGATCACGCGGACCAGCCGCAGCGAGAAGCGTTCGACCGTCACCCGCTCGCCCTGCGTGAGATACGGCGTCGCGGCGCGGGAGATGTTCATCACGACGATGCGTTCCTCGGCGGCGCGTTCGCGCACCCAGCGGTGGCGGGCCAGGAACGGCACGCCGCGCGGATCGGGGGTGAGAAATACCATCGTCCCTTGTTCGCCCATTCCGGAAGGCAGCTTCTCCAGCACCTCCTCGAGCGGAATCTGCTGGTCGGCCAGTGCCTTGGCGAGCGCGCGCCGGCCTTCCAGCCAGGTGAGGCTGAACAGCACGAGCGTTCCGCTGATCATGAGCGGGATCCAGCCGCCGTGGAGCACCTTCGGCAGCGACGCGAGCATGAAGCTGCCGTCGACGATCACGAACATCGAGACCAGCGCGAGCGACGCGTAGCGGTTCCAGCCGAGCACCTTCGAGACGACGACGTAGAACGTCAGCGACGTACAGAGCATCGTGAACGTCACCGCGAGACCGTACACGGAAGCGAGCCGTTCGCTGGATTGGAAGACGACCACGAGCACCGCGCAGCCGAACGCGAGCAGCATGTTGACCGAGGGGACGTACACCTGCCCCTTGTAGAGCTGAGAGGTGTGCTTGACGAGCACTCGCGGCGCAAGGTTGAGCGCGATCGCCTGTTCGATCAGCGTGAAGGTCCCGGAGATCAGCGCTTGCGACGCTATGACCGTCGCGGCCGTCGCGAGAACCACCATCGGGATGAGCGCCCACGACGGGGCCAGCGAGTAGAACGGGTTCGCGATCGTGCTCGGATTCGCCAGCACGTTCGCGCCCTGCCCGAAGTAGTTCAAGGTCAATGCGGGAAAGACGAGCATGTACCAGCCCGTGACGATGGGACCGCGCCCGAAGTGCGAGAGGTCGGCGTAGAGCGCCTCGACGCCGGTCACCGCAAGCACGACGCCGCCCAGGATCGTGAAGCCCGCCAAACCGCGATGCAGCATGAAGTGCGCGGCGTAGCGCGGATCGAGCCCGCGTAGGACTTCGGGATGCACGGCGATCGCGATTGCGCCGAGCACGGCGATCACGATGAACCACAGCAGCATCACCGGCCCGAAGAGCTTGCCGACGCGGTCCGTGCCGCTGCGCTGGAGCGCGAAGAGCCCCACGATGACCGCGAGGGAGATCGGCACCACGTAGGGCTCGAACGCGGTCGACGCGATCTGGAGACCCTCGACCGCCGAGATGACCGAGATCGCCGGTGTGATCAAGCCGTCGCCCATCATCATCGAACCGCCGATGATGACGATGACGGTCAGCGCCGACGTCTTGATCGTCGTGCCGAACTCCCGAGGCGGCGACGCGAGCGCGAGCAGCGCCAGGATGCCCCCCTCGCCGTCGTGATCGACCCGGAGGATGAACGTCACGTACTTGATGCACACGACGACGACGAGCACCCAGAACAGGAGCGAACAGATGCCGAGCACGTCCTCGAGGCCGCCGTTCGACTTCGCGAGACCCAGGCACACCTTGAGGGTGTAGAGCGGGCTCGTCCCGATGTCGCCGAACACCACGCCCAGGGCTGCGATGGTCAGGATCACGGGGGGCCGGGACCGGGTCTTGCTCACGGTCAGCCTTCTCCCCCGTCGCCGTCCCGATTCCCCTTGTTCCCCCGCGGCCGCCCCGCGGCACGATCAGATGGCGACGGTGACGCCGAGCTCGATGCGGCGCTCCGCCTTGATCCGCAAGTCGTCAGGAAGGGGACGAGCGTTGCGCAGCAGCGTCGCGAAGAGCTCGCGCCGCCAGTCGGGCATCCCGCCCGGGACGAGCGGCTCGATCTTCGGGTCGGCATAGAAGAACGACGTATCGTCACGATCGAGGTCCAGCCCGAACGCGGCGGTTGCCTTGAGGATCGGATCGATGCGCGGAGCTTCCATGTAGCCGAACCGCGCGATCACCCGGATGAGCCGCAGCGAGAACCGCTCGACCGTCACCCGCTCGTGCTCCGCGAGGTACGGCGTGGGCGCGCGGCTGATGTTCATCACGACGATGCGCTCTTCTTGAGCGCGGTCGCGCACCCAGCGGTGGCGGGCCAAGAACGGCACGCCGCGCGGATCGGGCGTCAGGAACACCATCGTCCCCTGCTCGCCCATCCCGGAGGGCAGCTTCTCCACCACCGTCTCGAGCGGGATCTGCTGCGCGGCCAGCGCGCTTTGGAGCGCACGCCGCCCTTCGAGCCACGTTATGCTGATGACGACGATCACGGCGCTGATCGAGACCGGAATCCAACCGCCGTCGAAAAACTTGGGCAGCGACGCGAGCACCAGGCTGCCGTCGACCGTGAGGAACGCGACCACCAGCACCTTCGAGAGCAGGCGGTTCCAATTGAGGACGCGGGTGATCACGACGTAGTAGACGATAGACGTGCACAGCATCGTACACGCCACCGCCAGGCCGTACGCCGCGGCAAGCCGGTCGCTCGAGCGGAACGTGACGATGAGGATTGCGCAGCCGACGGCCACGATGCGGTTGATCGAGGGGACGAACACCTGCCCCTTGTGGCTTCGGGACGTGTGGAGGACCATGACTCGCGGCGCCAGATGCAGCGCGATCGCCTGCTCGACCAAAGTAAACGTCCCGGAAATGAGCGCTTGAGAGGCGATCACCGTAGCGGCGGTGGCCAGGACGACTAGCGGGATCAGGGCCCACGGCGGCGCGAGCGCATAGAAGGGGTTCGCGAGCGCATGCGGATTGACGATCAGCAGCGCGCCTTGACCGAAGTAGTTGAGCACCAGCGCCGGAAAGACGACGCAGTACCAGCCCAGCACGATCGGCTTGCGGCCGAAGTGCGAGAGGTCGGCGTAGAGCGCTTCGACCCCGGTCACCGCCAGCACGACGCCGCCGAGCACGATGAAGCTCGCAATCCCGTTGCGAAACAGGAACTCGACCGCGTTGCGCGGATCGAGCGCCATCAGAATCTCGGGCTGCCGGACGACGGCCGTCGCGCCGAGCGCCGCGATCGCGACGAACCACACGACCATGACCGGCCCGAACAGCCCGCCGACTTTTTCGGTGCCGCGCTGCTGTACGGCGAACAGCGCGACGACGACGACGAGCGAGATCGGAACGACGTACGGCTGGAGCGCCGACGAGATGACGCCGATCCCTTCGACCGCCGAGATCACCGAGATCGCCGGGGTGATCATTCCGTCGCCGAGCAGCATCGAGGCGCCGACGACGACCACCAGCGTCAGCCCCGCCGAGCGGATCATCGTGCCGAACTGCGGAGGCGGCGAGGCGAGCGCGAGGAGCGCCAGGATTCCGCCCTCACCGTCGTGGTCGACCCGCATGATGAAGGTGACGTACTTGATGCACACGACCACGACGAGCGCCCAGAACAGGAGCGAGCAGATGCCGAGCACCGCATGCAGATTCGGCTGCTTCACGCCCGACAAGTCGAAACAGGTCTTGAGCGTGTAGAGCGGGCTGGTCCCGATGTCGCCGAACACGATGCCCATTGCGGCGACGATCAACGTCAACGGAGTACGGGACCGCGTCTGGCTCACGGTCCCCCTTCTCCACCACCACCCTGGGGATTCCCCTTGCTGAGCAGGCGCAGCGCGAAGGCGGCGAGGGCGCACACTGCGCCCGTCCGGAGTTCGACCGAACCTTCACGCGGAGGCGGGCGAAGGGACCAACCCGAGCGCGATTGCGCGGGCGACGGCGCGGGCGCGGGAGTTGACGCCGAGCTTTCCGGTGACCCGCGCGACGTGGGTTTCGACGGTCCGGGCGGAGAGGATCAGGCGCTGCGCGATCTCGCGGTTGGTGAGCCCGGTGGCGAGCAGGCCGAGAATCTCTTGTTCGCGCGCGGTGAGCGCTTCGATCGTCGCTTCGACGCGCGGCGGCGTTCCGCGACCGTCTAGGCGCGGCGCCATGCGCGCCGCGATCTGCGTCTCGAACCGCATCCCGCCGGCGGTGGCCAGCGCGTAGGCCGCCGCGTACGCGTCGGGCGAATCGGAGCCGCGTGACAGCCCGCGCAGCGCGACGCCGAGGTGCGCCAACCGCACGGGCTGCGCGCGGCGCGCGATCAAGCCGTCGAACGGCCCGCTGCGCAACGTCGTCTCGACGTCATGACCGTCGATGGCGTCGAGGAAATCGAGCACTTCCGCCGCGGCGAGCAGCGCCACTGCGTCATCGCCGTCGACGGGCGTCGCGCCGGAGAGCGCGGCTCGCGCGCGCGTTCGTCGCGCCGGCGCGCCCGCTTCGCGGGCGAGCGCAGCGAACGTCGCGGCATCGGCGAGCGAGAGCGGATCGACGGCGACGGTCGCGGCGAGCGCGGCGGCCGGGTCTCCGTCGAGCGCGTTGGCCCGCGCGGCGATCCGCGTCGCGATGGTGCGCGCGCGCGCCGCATCGCGGGCGTACCACGCTGCGCCGGCCGTGCGCACTGCGGCGCGCGCTTCGCGGCGCGCGAGCTCCAGGTCGCCGACGTGCAGGGCCGCCTCCCCCAGCGTCGCATGCATCGCGGCCGCCTGCGCGCGCAGTGCGAAAGGTCGCGCGATGCGCTCCGCTTCGCGCGCCAACTCGTAGGCGGCCGTCGTCTCGCCGCGCAGGAGCGCGAAGCGCGCGGCCCAGCCGAGCGCGCCGGCATATCGCACCACGTCGTCGCTCGCGGCCCATGCCTCGATCAAAGCGTTCGCCATCTGTTCGCCGCGTTCGAAGTCGCCGAGCGCGACGTGCGCGTACGCGGCGAGCGGCGCGACGTCGGCGAGCAGTGCCGGATCGGTGCCGCCGAGCGCGTCGAGGCGCGCCAGCACCTGCGCGAACCGTCCGTCGACCGCGTCGGCCCAGCCGGCGCGCACCGCCGCCTTCACCTGCGCGACGGGACCGAAGGGTGCGGCGCGGGCCAGCAGGTCGTCGATCCGCTGCGGCGCGACCGCATCGCCGTGCGCGAGGTCGGCCTCGACGATCTGCAGCCGCGCTTCGAAGGCGAGCGCGCCGTCGTGGTTCGCATCCGCACCGCTCGCCGCTGCGGCGAAGGCGGACCGGCCGTCGTCACCGCGCGCTTTCGCGAGCAGACCCTCGACGAGCGGGACGAGGCCCGGCGGCGACGCCGGCGGAGCGGCGCGAATGCGGGCCAGCGCGGCGCGGATGCCGTCGACGAGCCCCGAGGCGACAGCCGACGCCGCGTGCGCGCGCAGAAACGCGACGTCCGCTGCGATGTCGTGCGCGCGATTGAGATGGAACACCGCGGGCCGCAGCCGCTCGGCGACCAGGTACGCGCGCGCCGCGATCGCGTGCCGTTCCGCCAGCGCGCGCTCGTCGAGGCGCCGCGCCAGCGCTTCCCGCACGAGCGGGTGAACGCGGAAGCCGGTCCGCACCCGCGCGACCAGCGTCGCATCGTCCGCCAGCAGGGTGAGGCGCGCCAGCGATGTCGCATCGTCAGGCGCAGCGACCTCGGGTTCGATCATTTCGTACGCCAGCGTCGCGTCGAGCAGCGCGCGGTCCTCGGGCGGCAACGCGTCGATGCGGCGCGCGACCAGCTCGTCGAGCAGCGCATCGGACGAACCCGCCGCGCGCAGCGCCAACGCGACGGCGATCGGCCAGCCTTGGCTGCGCGCGATCAGCGCGTCGGCGCGCGCCGCGTCGATCGGGATGCCGAGCTGGCCCGCCAGGTCGCACACCCGCGAGCGGTCGAAACGCAGCGCTTCGGCGTCGACGAACGCACCGCGGCCGGCGGCGACGGCTTCCGGCAGCCCGACGTCGAGCGCACCGCGCGCGAGGAGCACCAAGCGGACCGACGGCGGCATGCGCCGCGCGAGCTCGCGTGCGAATGCGCCGAATTGCGGCCCGAGCACGTGCGCGTCGTCGACGACGATGCGCAGCGGCGCGTCGACGTGGCGCAATTCCTCGGCGAACGTCGCGCCGAGCCGCTCGACGTCGGCGTCCGCTTCGGACAGCGTCAGCGTCGAGCGCCCCACGTCCGGCCGCAGCGTGCGCACGCGCGCGATCAGCGGCGCGACGAACGCACCCGCCTCCCACGGCTGCGCGTCGTACCACGCGACGTCGGCCGCGCCGGCGAGCGCCGCGTGGACGCCGGTCGTCTTCCCGAAGCCGGCCGGCGCCTGCACGACGACGAAGGGCGCATCGCGCAGCGCCGCGGCGAGCGCGCCGGAAACCGTGCTCAGAGCGTCACGCGTCCGGTGCGTCGCCGTCGCCGGCTTCGCGCTCGATCGCCTCGCGTTCTTGCTGAGTGCGCGTCCGCTTGCGCTCTTCCGGCTCGATCGGCCCAGCGCCGCTCTTCTGCCGTACCGCGATCCAGCGCTCCGCGCCGAGCCGGCCGAGTGGCGGCGCGGCGTCCTTCGGCGACTTCTTCTGGCGCTTCTTCGGCATGACAAGGACTCCGTTCGCACCGGCCAAAGCCGCTCCCCGTCTCCGCCCGGTCGAGCGAGGGGTTCGATTTGTGCGAGTTCGAACGGTCGCGAACCGGCGCACGATCTCATCGAGGCCGCCGGCTCCCGCCGGGCGAAGCCCGCGGGCGATGCCCATCATCGAGACGCGGGAGCTGCGCAAGGTTTTCCGCACGCTGGTGCGGCGGCCCGGCGTCGGCGGAACGCTGCGCACGCTCTTCTCGCGCGATTATCAAGACAAGGTCGCGGTCGAGGGCGTGACGATGACGCTCGACGAGGGCGAACTGGTCGGCTACATCGGTCCCAACGGCGCGGGCAAATCAACGACCATCAAGATGCTGACCGGCATTTTGGTGCCGACCTCCGGCACGGTGCGCATCGCCGGACTCGTTCCGCACGAGCAGCGCAAGCGGAATGCGCGGAACATCGGCGTCGTGTTCGGCCAGCGCTCGCAGCTCTATTGGGATCTGCCGCTGGTCGAGTCGTTCGAGCTGCTGCGCGCCATCTACGGCATCCCGCCCGCGCGCTATCGCGAGAACCTCGCGCACTTCACGGACACGCTCGACATGGGCCCGTTCCTCGGCACCCCGGTCCGCCAGCTCTCGCTCGGCCAGCGCATGCGCGGCGATTTCGCCGCCGCGATGCTGCACGATCCGCGGGTCGTCTTCCTCGACGAGCCGACGATCGGCCTGGACCTGGTCGCGAAGGAAGCGATCCGCGAGTTCGTGGCGCGGGTGAACCGCGAGCGCGGAACGACGTTCATTCTCACCACGCACGATCTCGCCGACGTCGAACGGCTTTGCCGGCGGATCGTCCTGATCGACCGCGGGACGCTGGTCTACGACGGAGAGATCGAGGCGCTGCGCGACCGTTACGGGACGCACCGCACGCTGGTGGTCACGCTGAGCGAGCCGGTCGCGGAGATCGCCGTCGACGGCGCCGAGCTCGAATCACGCGAGGGCGACGTCGTGCGGCTGCGCTTCGACCGGCGCTTCGTGTCCGCCGAAGCGCTGATCCGGCGCGTCGCCGACCGCTACCCGGTGCACGATCTCTCGATCGAAGAGCCGCAGCTCGAGTCGATCATCCGGCGCATCTATCTGGAAGGCTACAGCGACGCGCCCGGCACCGCGCCGGGCGACCCGGCTACGGCACCCGCAGGATGAGCTGGGCGTGCGCGTTCACGCCGGGATTGCCGAGCGACGATTGATGATCGGCGCCGTCGCTGTGATAGAACGCGACCAGTTGCGAACCGGACGGAAGCTGCAGCGACGTGACGACCTCGGCTTCCGCATTTCCCTGCGGGTCCGCGCTGAAGCTGTTTTGCGCCCCCACCAAGTCGAGCGGCGTGAAGACGGGGTCCATGCGCACGGCGCGCTGCCGCACGAAGAGACTGTAGCGCCCGTTCGGCACCAGCCCGCGAAACGACAAGCGCACGCGGGTCGCGCCTTGCGGCGTGGTGTCGAACGACGCGCTGCCGTCGGCCGTGCGCCAGATTCCGAGCAAGGATTTCAGGGAGTCGCCGCGCGCGTTGTAGAGCGGCGCGGTCTCCGGGTCGTTGATCGTGGGCGGACGCAATCCCCAGTTGTGACCGCCGTCACCGGATTGCGCTTGCGCGCTATTGTCGTGAACGAACACCTGGACGGGCTGCGACGTCGTCGCGGCATCGACCGGCTGGAACGTTGCGGTGGCAAACGCCAGAAGCACTGCGGCTAGCATGTCCGTTATACGCAACGAAGCCGCCCGGCGTTCCCTCGCCGATGTCGCCGCGCCGTACGTCGCGTTCGCCGCGAAAGCGTTTTCGCGCGAAGCGACCTACCGCATGGAAGTTTTCACGAACATCGCGGGACTGCTGGTGCGGCTCTACCTGATGCGCGCGGTGTGGCAGGCGCTCTACGCGCAGAACGTCGCGCCCGCCGGGGTTCCGCTGCACGCCGTGCTGACCTACACGGTCGTCGCGCTGCTGATGTCGCTGGTGCTGGAGATCGACGGCACGCGCCAGATTCGCGAGAAGATCCGCGAAGGGACGATCGCGACCGATCTGATGAAGCCGATCAGCCTGCCGCTCTACTTCTTCAGCGACGGCGTCGGCATGACGCTGCTGCACGCGGTGATGATCGTCCCGGCGCTCGTGCTCTCGCTGCTGCTCGTGCACATCGACGTACCCTCACCGTCCGTGCTCGCGGCCTTCGCGCTGAGCTTTCTGCTCGGCTACCTGGTCAATTTCTTCCTGAATTTTCTGATGAACTGCGTCGCGTTCTGGACGCTGGAGACGTTCGCGGTTCAGCTCATGGTGCGCTGGGTCAGCGACCTGCTCAGCGGCCAGATCGTGCCGCTGATCTTCTTCCCGGGCGTTTTGCAGAAGGTCGTGCTCGCGCTGCCGTTCGCCGCCATCTACTCGACGCCGCTCCTGATCTATCTCGGAAGGATCCCGCCGTCGGGATACCTCGCGGCGTTCGGCACCCAGCTCTTCTGGTGCGCCGCCTTCGCCGGCCTCTCGGCAGTCGTGTGGCGAGCCGCCCAACGACGCGTCGTGGTGCAAGGCGGCTAAGCGCGAATGTCATCGCGAGCTCCCCGTCATCCTGAGCTTGTCGAAGGACCCTTCGTGTCGGCCCGAGCGTAGTCGAGGGCCGACCCCCAATCTCGGCGATCACGACGAGGGCACGCGCTTCGACTTCGCTCAGCGCGAAAACGAGGGTCCTTCGACAAGCTCAGGATGACAGGATCGAGAAGCTCGGGATGCCGGGCGGGTTACTTTCCGTGCTTGGTGGCGAGTTGGATGCGGGTCGCTTTGTCGTCTTGCGTTGCGACGATGATCGACTGGTCGCCGTCCGACATCTCGTTCGTGAACGTGCCGATCGTCTTGTTGTCGGCGGTCAGCACGCCGCTCTTCCAAGCAGCGGGCAGATGGGACTTGTACCAGTCGGCGACTGTCTTCGCGTCGTCCTTGCTGGTGTACACCTTCATCGCCACCGAGCTGCCGTTCGCGGACATCGAGAGCCCTTGGTCCTTGTTCTCGGTCGCGGCCGGGTAGATCGGAAGCTCGATGTAGCCCGAAGTTCCGCTCCCGCCGGAAGACGTCACCATCGTCCCGCCCACGCTGGCCGAAACGGCCGTCGCCGCCGCATCCGGAGCGGTCGCCGCGGTGGTGGTGGTAGTAGACGACGACTCCGCGCTCTTCTCGCACGCTGCCAGGAGCAGTGCCGCCGAGAGCGCGGCCGCGCCGGCGAGACGAAGGGAACTCTTCATCGGCAGACTCCCGGGACACAAGGGGGACAGCGCGCCAGGAAACGCACCGAGTTGCCGTTTCTCTTCTCCCTCGACTTCGGCATACCCGGGTCGGGATCACGCGCGCCGCGAAGCAGTCGGCGGAGGCACCTGTGGACACGATCGACCGCCCCGTACACGTCACGCACGAGGTGACGAACCAACCCCCGCCGCTCGTCGGATACGACGTTGCGGCGCCGGACGCGGCGCTGCTCGAGGGAATCCGGCGCGAGGGCGCCGCGTGGGACGAAGCGGGGCTGCACGCGCTCGGTGAGCGGGCCGGCTCGGCCGAGGCGATAGCCTGGGGCTTCGAGGCGAATCGCAACGAGCCCGAACTCCGCACGCACGATCGCTACGGCAACCGGATCGACGAGGTCGCATTCCACCCGTCCTGGCACCGCCTGATGGAGGTCGCCGTCTCCCACGGCCTGCACGGCGCGCCGTGGCGCGAGCCGCGCGAAGGTGCGCACGTCGCGCGGGCGGCGCGCTTCTACGTCTGGTCGCAGGTCGAATCGGGCCACGGCTGCCCGATCTCGATGACGTACGCCGCCGTACCGGTGCTACGCCGGCGGCCCGACCTCGCGGCGCTGTTCGAGCCGGTCTTGACGTCGAACGCGTACGACCCCGAGCTGCGGCCGCTGCGCGAAAAACGCGGCGCGCTGTGCGGCATGGCGATGACGGAGAAGCAAGGCGGCTCCGACGTGCGCGCCAACACGACGCGCGCCGAACGGTTCGACGGCGACACGTACGCGCTCACCGGACACAAGTGGTTCTGCTCCGCACCGATGTCCGACGCATTCCTGGTGCTCGCGCAGGCGCCCGACGGACTCACCTGCTTCTTCTTGCCGCGCGTCCTGCCGGACGGCACGCGTAACGCATTCCGCATCCAGCGGCTCAAAGACAAGCTCGGCAACCGTTCCAACGCATCGAGCGAGATCGAGCTCGAGGGCGCGCTCGCGCTGCGCATCGGCGACGAAGGACGCGGCGTCGCGACGATCATCGAGATGGTGAACCACACCCGGCTCGACTGCGTCACCGGCAGCGCTTCGCTGATGCGCCAGGGCTTCGCGCAGGCCGCGCACCATACGCGGCACCGCAGCGCGTTCGGCGCCCGCCTCATCGATCAGCCGCTGATGCGCAACGTCCTCGCCGACCTCGCGCTCGAATCCGAAGCGGCGACGACGCTGATGCTGCGTTTGGCGCGCGCGATCGATCGCACCGCCGCCGATCCGAATGAAGCTGCCTTCGCGCGGGTGGCGATCGCGCTCGGCAAGTACTGGGTGTGCAAGCGCGCGCCGATGCACGCCGCCGAAGCAATGGAGTGCTTGGGCGGGAACGGCTACGTCGAGGAAAGCATCCTGCCGCGGCTCTATCGCGAGACGCCGGTCAACTCGATCTGGGAAGGTTCCGGGAACGTCAACGCGCTGGATCTGCTGCGCGCGCTCGCCAAAGCGCCGCACAGCCTCGACGCGTACCTCGCCGAGGTCTCGCTCGCGGGCGGTGCCGACGCGCATTTCGATCGCGCCCTCGCGTCGTTGCGCGAGGACCTCGCCGGCGGCGCGGCGCGGGTCGAGGCGGGAGCGCGGCGTACGGTCGAGCGCATGGCGCTGGTCCTTCAAGCTTCGCTGCTGATCCGGCACGCGCCGGCCGCCACGGCCGATGCCTTCTGCGCGTCGCGGCTGGGCGGCGATTGGGGCGCGGCCTTCGGGACCTTGCCGCCACGCGCAGACTTCCAAAAGATCGTCGAGCGCGGCTGGCCGAACTGACCTAGCCTGGGCCCTTTTGGGAGGGTATGATCGACGTATCATGCGCCTTCTTCCGCTCCTGACGACCACCGCCGCGCTCGCCGTCGTTTTCTGGAGCAACCCGGCCCACGGTGCCACGCCGCCGCCGCTTCCGGTCGTCGAGGCAACGGACGCGACGCGCGCCGCGAAGGACGTGCTGTTGAAGCTCGAGCAGCGCAACAGTTCGACGATGACCGGCTCCATTTACATGCGGGAGATCGGGCGTACGCGCACGATGGTTCGCGTGCAGCTCGACAATCCGGCCGGGCATCCGACGGTGCTCGGGGTCGTGCGCGGGCAAGATTGTCAGGGCAACATCCTCTCGTCGCGCGCGGCTGCGATCCCGCTCAACCCGATCAACTCATCGCAGCTGTCGGAGACCATCGTCAACGTGCCGATCTCGGAGTTAGGCTCGAAAGATTATCTGATCGCGATTCAGAACGCCACGGCCCGCGAGCAGGCCGTCGAGGCGTGCGCGCGTCTGAACCGCCCAGGTCCGTGACAACGACTACTGCAACGCCGCGAGGACGTCGGCGGCGTTGCGGTCGGGTGGAAAGACCGGATAGAACACGCGCTCGATCGTGCCGTCGCGCGCGATCCACGCCATCCGTTTGATCAGCGTTTGACCGGCGACGTCCATCGTCGGCAGGCGCAGCGCGCGCGTCAGCGCGAGTTCGGCGTCGCTGAGCACCGGAAACGGAACGTGCAGACGGTCGACCATCTCGCGCTGGTACGCGGTGTCCTGCGTCGAGAGACCGAAGACGCGCGCGCCGAGCGCTGCGAATTCCGCATGCAGGTCGCGAAACGCGCACGTCTGCGGGGTGCAGCCGCGCGCGCCCGGGATCGCGTCCCAGTCGTCGACGAGCGACGGTTCGCCGGGCCGTCCCGTGCGCGGGTACGCGAAGACGACGACGAGTCCCGGAATGCTTGCGAGATCGACCGGCGCGCCGTCCGCTGCGGTCAATGTCAGCGACGGCAGTCGCCACCCGGCGAGGTGCGCCGCGGCGCCGTCATCTTCGGGGATCGGCAAATCGTCAGGCAGTACGGTCGGATCCTTCACGGTGCGGGCTCTTCGCGCGTGCCGCCCGGTTCTCCACCACCCTCGTCGTGCGCGAGATGCTCCAGTTCGCTGCGAACCTCGGCGCCGGAGACCTCTGCCGCCAAGGGAGGCGGCTCCGCTTCCAGGGCGCCGAGCGCGAGATGTGCGGGGGCGATGAAGTTGTGTCCGAGCCGGCGCGCGTTCGCGAACGCGAGCGCGACCGTGCGCTTCGCACCGTCGCTGAACTGCAGTTCGGCGCCGGGCGCTCCGCTCACGGCGCCGAGCCGCTGCCGGATCGCATCGCGATCGAGCGCGCCGGCGAGCAGAGCGGCGAGCGGGTCGTCGCCGTCGGCGAGCGCGAAGAGGACGTGCTCGGTACCGACGGAGGATCCGCCGAAAAGAACGGCGACTTCCTGAGCCCGCACCATCGCGTGCCGTGCGTCTGTGGTGAACGGTTCCCACGCCGACACGCGATCAGCTCACTCCCACATCGTCTGGTCGACGTAGCAGAACTTCCAATGTTCGCCGGGCTCGAACGAAGCGATCACTGGATGGTGCACCTTCTGGAAATGCTTCGTCGCGTGCTTGTTCGGCGAGGAGTCGCAGCAGCCGACGTGTCCGCAGGTCTCGCACAGCCGCAGGTGCACCCAGTCGCTGCCGATGCGCAGACACTCCTCGCAGCCTTCGGGCGTTCTGGGCGGCGGGTTCTTCACCAGCGCCACGTGCTCGCACGGGCCGGGTGTCACGCGTCTTCCGCGCGCGCGGCCGGCACGTCCCACAGAACGAGTTCGCCGCTGCCGGCAATCGAGAGATCGGTGATCCCATACGTGCGCACGGCATCGCCCGCGCCGAGCCGCTCTCCGTTCGCGGTTACCTCACCGTCGGCGACGAACAGAAACCCATAGCGTTCCGGATCGAAACGATAGGTCAGCTCTGCATCTTCCAGCCGCGCGACGCGCAGCGTTGCGTCTTGGCCGAGCGTGACGGGCGCATCGATCACCGTCTCACCGCTGGCGACGACGAGCCAGCGATTGCGGCGCTCGTCCTCGGCGAACGAATGCTGTCCGTAGCCGGGCGGTCCGCCGGCCCTGCGCGGGAGGACCCACATCTGCACGAAGTGGACGTCGCTGGTCTGCGAATGGTTGAACTCGCTGTGCCGCACGCCGCTGCCGGCGTTCACGTACTGCACGCCGCCCGGCGCGACGACGCCGTGATGTCCGAGCGAATCGCGATGTTCGAGCTCGCCGCGCAGCACGTAGGTCACGATTTCCATGTCGCGATGCGGATGGGTCCCGAAGCCCTTACCCGCCTCCACCGTGTCGTCGTTGAAGACGCGCAGCGCCCCCCAGTTGGTGTTCTTCGGATCGAAGTACTCGGCGAAGCTGAACGAGTGGTGCGTCTTGAGCCAGCCGAAGTCGAACGACGCTCGATCGTTCGCACGCTGGATCGCGAACACGGGGGCAGTCTGGGTAGCCATAGTGCCTTCCCAGACCCACCCGATCCGCGCCGGGTTCCGAGCGCCGCACCGAGGATCCGCTACAACGCGACCTCGCCGCGCTCGACGAGGCGGCCGATCAGCAGGTGGTAGTAGAGCATCCCCTGTTGCGGGACGAGCGCCGCGATCACCGGCTCCGGCTGGACCGTCGGATCGCCGGAGAGCTTGCGCAGCGAGGCGGCGGCGCCTGAATCGTTCATCGGAAAGACGTCGAGGCGGCCGAAGCCGCGCAGCGCGATGACGGCGGCGGTCCAGGGTCCGATGCCCTTGTGCTCGACCAGCGCGGCGAGCAAGTCCGGCGTTTCCAGCAGCGTGAGCGTTTCTTCGTCGAGCGAACGGTCTTCGATTGCGGCGGCGACGGCTTTGAGGGAGTTGATCTTGTTGACGGAGAGGCCGAGATCGCGCAGTTCCGGCGGATCGGCGTCTAGCAGCGTGCGCGCGGCGGGGAAGGGGTACAGCCGCAGGTCCCCGATCTCGCGCGGCACGCCGTAGCGTTCGATGACGCGCCGCAGGATCGCGCCCGCGGCGTGAATCGAGACCTGCTGATAGACGACCGCGTTGACGACCGCCTCCCACAGCGACGGGTAGCGCGGCGGTTTGACGCCGAGCGCGCCCTCGGCGATGCGCTCCAGCCAAGGGAAGTGCTGCGCGCCGCGATAGAACGCGCTCAGGTCGACGTCGGTACCGAGCGCCCGCTCCACCACCGCGGTCGCGTCGTACCGATCGGCGGCCGGCCCGTCGAACCGCACCGTGACGGCGTCGGGCGCGTGCTGCGCGACGCTGAGCAGCGTCGGCTGCAGCGGGTCGCCGAGCAGACGACGGTAGACGCCGCCATCGAACACGTCGACGACGTTGCTCGAGAGCCGGCGCAGGACGACGGCGGAGAGGTCCAGCCGATACGGCGTGCGGACGGGGACGACGGCCTCGCGGGCGGAACTCGGCTCCGGTGTACCTTGCGACGTACGCACGTTATTGGTGGATCAACCTGCTCACGATGCTGGAGTATCGGGCGAACTTCGTCATGTGGGCCTTCTTCACCATCATCTACCACGGCACGGCAATCGTCGCGCTGTGGGTGACGCTGCGCAACTTCCCTTCGATCAACGGCTGGAATTTCCGCGAGACGGCGTTCATGTACGGCCTGTGGATGCTGGGCCACTCGCTGCACAACACGCTTTTCACCGGCGTCGGCAGCGTGCCGGAATTCGTCCGCGAAGGCCGCTTCGACCGCTTCCTCGTGCGGCCGCTGGATCCGCTCTTCCAAGCGATCACCGTTCCGCAGCAAGTCTGGCCGGACGAACTGATCCTCGCCGTGATCTATTTCTGCGTCGCTACCGCGTTCGCCGGCGTGCGCGTCGACTGGATCTTCGTGCTGTACGTGCCGTTCGTGGCGATCGGCGGCGCGCTGATCGACTTCGGCATCAACCTTGCGATCGCGACTGCTTCGTTCTGGTTCACCCGCATCGACTCGCTGCGCTGGGTCTTCATGTCGCTCGAACAGGAATTCTCGCGCTATCCGATCTCGATCTACCAGCGCGGCGTGCGCATCGCCTTGACCTTCGCCCTGCCGTTCGCGTTCATGAACTATTTTCCGGCGACGTACCTGCTGCACAAGAGCGAGGACGGACTGCACCTGAACCCGGCCGTCGGCCTGCTGACGCCGCTCGTCGGCGCGGTCTGCGTCGCCGCCGGATACGCCTTCTGGCGCGTCGGGATCGACCGTTACCAGGGGACCGGGAGCTAGCGGTGAGCGTCCGGAAGGATCGTCGGGCATGGCCTGGCTGACCGCGACCTACCTGATCGATTCCACCGCGGACCGCATCGAGGAGCGCGCACAGGCGCTCGCGCTCGAGCAGAGCGTCGAATGTCCGCCGGCGGCGATCACCGATCAGCGGGTGCTCGACGAAATCGTCGCCCGCGTTACCGCGATCACGCCGGTCGCCGACGATCGGTACCGCGTCGACCTCGCGATCTCCGTGGAGACCACCGGCGGCGAGCCCGCGCAGCTGATGAACATGCTCTTCGGCAACTGTTCGCTCTGGGAAAACGTGCGCTTCGTCGGGCTCGAGCTTCCGCCCGCGCTGCTCGCGCGGTTCGCCGGGCCGCGTCACGGGATCGCCGGGGTCCGCGCACTCGTCGACGCGCCCCGTCGCGCGTTGACGAGCACCGCGATGAAGCCGCAAGGCTTGCCGACCGCGGACTTGGTTCGCATGTGTCGCACCTTTGCGCTGGGCGGCGTCGACATCATCAAGGACGATCACGGAATCGTCGATCAACCGTCATCGCGGTTCACCGAACGCGTCGTCGCGTGCCAAGACGCGGTCGCTGACGCGGTGCAGACGACCGGCAAGCCCGCGTTCTACGCGCCGAACCTCTCGGGAACGCCGCGCGTGCTGCGCGAACGCGCGCAGTTCGCCCGCGACGCCGGCGTACGCGTCGTCCTCGTTGCGCCGATGCTGATCGGGCTGCCGGCGTTCGTCGAACTGGTCGACGAGTTCCCCGACTTCTTCTACCTCGCGCATCCGTCTGCCGCCGGTGGGCGCATCGCTCCGGAGCTGCTGTTCGGGCGCCTGTTCCGCTTGTTCGGTGCGGATGCGCCGATCTTCACCAACTACGGCGGCCGCTTCGCGTATCCGCGCGAGGCGTGCGCGGCGCTGGCGCAGGCAGTCCGCGCACCGTGGGGCAGCCTCCGCCCCGCCTTGCCGGTCCCGGCCGGCGGGATGTCGCTCGAGCGGGTCGACGAGATGCTCGATTTCTACGGGCCCGACACGATGCTGCTGATCGGCGGCAACTTGCTCCTCGCGCGCGACGCGCTCTTGGAGCGAACGCGCGAGTACGTCGCGAAAGTAGCCGGACATGGATCTGCA
>JAQBPM010000114.1 GCA_028287525.1 Vulcanimicrobiota bacterium
TCCAGCGGTCGTCGCCGGTGATCGTGTGCAGCCGCACCACGTTGAGCAGCGCCACCGAAGCACCGGCCGGTTCCGCGCCATCCTGGTTGGGCTTCTCGCGCGCGATCAGCTTCTCGTGATCGCCGGCTGTGCGGAACCAGCCGCCGTGTTCGTCGTCGGCGAAGAGACTCTCGGTTCGTTCGGCGTGCGCCAGCGCTTCGGCGAGCCGGCGGTGATCGAAGGTCGCCTCGTACAGATCGAGCAGACCCGCGATGAAGAACGCGTCGTCCTCGAGGAAGCCGGGGCCGGATCTCTGCCCGTCTCTCCAGCTGCGCTGCAAGCGGCCGTCCGTGACGAGCTCGCCGCTGACGAAGTCCGCCGCGCGCGCCGCAGCCTCGACGTAGCGCGGCTCCGCGAGGACGCGCCCGCCGACGGCGAGAGCCGAGATCATCAGCCCGTTCCAGGACCCCAGAATCTTGTCGTCGCGCAACGGATGCGGACGCGTCTCGCGCGCCGCGCGAAGGATTTCGCGCGCGCTCGCGAGCGTCTCCCACTCGCTTTCGTTCGGATGCGGGACGAACAAAACGTTCTTGCCCTCGAAATTTCCGTTCCGCGTTACCCCGTAGAAGCGCACGAACCGCTCGGCCTGCGCGCCGAGCAGCCGGCGTATCTCGTCCTCGGACCACACGAAGAACGTGCCCTCCTCGCCCTCCGAATCGGCGTCGGTCGCCGAGTAGAATCCGCCGGCGGGCGCGGTCATCTCACGCAGCACGTAATCGAGCGTCGACCGCAGCACCCGGGCGAAATCAGGCCGCTTGGTGATCTGCCATGCTTCCGCGTACGCGAGCGCGAGCAGCGCGTTGTCGTAGAGCATCTTCTCGAAATGCGGGACGAGCCAGCGTTCGTCCGTGGAGTAGCGGTGGAAGCCGCCGGCGAGCTGATCGTGCATTCCGCCCGCGGCCATCATCTCGAGCGTATGCTCCGCCATCGCGAGCGACGCGGCGTCGCCGGTGCGCCGATGCTGCCGCAGCAGCAGCCGCACCGGGAAACTCGCGGGAAACTTCGGCGCACCGCGGATACCGCCGTAGACGTCGTCGTACGAACGCTCGTAGTAGCTCGCCGCCGCGTCGAGCACGCCTGCGCCGGGCAGCCCTTCGCCGTGCGCGGCGCCGGCCATCGCGGAGCGGACCGCACTCGTGATCGACTGCGCGGCATCGGCGACGCGCTGCGGATCGTCACGATAGATCCCCTCGAGATCGCGCAGAATCGAGAGGAACCCGCGTCCCGCTCCACGATCGCCGTCACGCGCCGGAAAATACGTGCCGGCGAAGAACGGCCGGCGGTCGGCGTCGAGCCACACGCTCATCGGCCAGCCGCCTTGGCCCCGCAATGCTTGGAGCGCCGTCATGTACACGGCGTCGACGTCGGGACGTTCTTCTCGGTCGACCTTGATCGCGACGTAGTGCCCGTTCAAGAAACGCGCGATCTCGACGTCCTCGAACGACTCCTCCTCCATCACGTGACACCAATGGCACGTCGAGTAGCCGATCGAGAGGAAGATCGGCTTCCCGCGGCGCTTCGCTTCGTCGAACGCCGCGTCGCTCCACGGATACCAGTTCACCGGGTTGTGCGCGTGCTGACGCAGGTACGGGCTCGTCTCGAGGATCAGCCGGTTCGTGAAATGCGGAACGTCGCCGTCGCGATGGAGCGTTCGGGGGACGTCGCCGCTCGTGCGCTTTGCCAGCGCAGCATCGATTTGCGCCTGGACCGCGGGTGAAAAGGGAGCCGCGCCGGGCGGAGCGATTTGCCGATCACTCATCGGCCGAACCTTTCACTGCGATGTCCGCTTTGCGGAGGAACGGCGTGAGAAGGTCGATCGGGAGCGGAAATACGATCGTCGAGTTGTGCTCGCTCGCCACTTCGGTGAGCGCCTGCAGGAAGCGCAGCTGCAGTGCAATCGGCTGGGTTGAGATCTTCTCCGCAGCGAGCACGAGCTTTTCCGCAGCTTGATACTCACCCTCGGCGTTGATGATCTTCGCACGCCGTTCCCGTTCCATCTCCGCCTGCTTCGCCATCACGCGTTTCATCGTTTCCGGCAAGACGACATCGCGCACCTCCACGAGCGCGACCTTGATGCCCCACGGTTCGGTGCCTTCGTCGATCACGTGTTGAAGCTGCTGGTTTATGCGATCGCGCTGGCTGAGGAGCTCGTCGAGCTCATGCTGTCCGAGTATGCTTCGCAGGGTCGTTTGCGCGAGCAGGAACGTTGCCTTCCCGAAGTTCTCGACCTTTACGATCGCGTTTTCCGGGTCGACGACGCGAAAATACACGACGGCGTCAACCGTGACGGGAACGTTGTCGCGCGTCATCATCTCCTGACGAGGAACGTCAAGCGTCACCACGCGGAGGTCGATCCTGACCATCCGATCTACGATCGGAATCAGGAAGATGACACCGGGTCCCTTCGCGCGGAGCAGCCGGCCCAGACGGAAAACGATGCCCCGCTCGTACTCGCGGGTGATCTTCACCGCCGTCGACAACAATGCGAGGAGTGCGATGATGACGACGATTGGAACCACGATCGCTGCGCTCATCTGGCCTCCTTGGGGACGTTTTCCGTCGGGCGCACGTTCAGCCGCAGCCCGGTGAGACCCACGACGCGGACCGGTTTCCCCGGCGGGATGACGCCGCCGGCAGTTTCGGCTTTCCACAGCTCACCTGCTACGAACACCGTGCCGCTCGGAGCGAGTTCGCTGCGCGTCACGCCGACCGTGCCGACCAATCCCTCGCGCCCCGTCACGACCCTCCGGGCCTGGGCGCGGACGCCCGCGCCGATAGCGACGATGAAGAATGCGGCCGTCAAAACGGCGACCGTCACGATGAGCGCGAGCGAGATGCGCAGGAACGGCGCGTGCTGCTCGGTGAGCAGCAGCGATCCGAAGACGAACGATGCGATCCCGCCGGCGGTGAGGACCCCGTGGCTCGGCACCTTGATATCGGCGATGAACAAGATCAGCGAGAAGCCGATGAACAGCAGGCCGGCGACGTTTACCGCGATGACGGCAAATGAGACGAACGCGAGAATGAGCGCGAGGCCGCCGAGCACTCCCGGAAACACCGAGCCTGGATTGCTCAGCTCGAAGATGATCCCGTAGATCGCGATCGTCATGAGGATGAAGCCGACGTTGGGGTCGCCCAGGAGCGACAAGAACTGCTCGGTCGTGTCCATGGGAATTTCGGCGACCTGCGCATTCGCGGTTGCTAGGCGTCGCGTGCCGGCGGCCGTCCGGACCGTCCTTCCGTCGATCTTCGCGAGCAGGTCGCGCGGGCTGGCTGCGATGAGGTCGATGACATGCAGGCGGAGCGCCTCTTGCGCGGTGATCGATTCGCTCTGCCGTACGGCGCGTTCCGCCCACACGGCGTTCCGCCCGCGGTGCGCGGCGATTCCACGAATGTCCGCGACAGCGTCGTTGGTGAGTTTCGTCATCTCGGTCCGCTCGCCGCCGCTGCCTGTTCCCAGTCCAACCGGATGAGCGGCCCCGAGATGGGTCGCCGGAGCCATCGCGGCGATGTTTGCCGCGTACACGACGAAGACGCCGGCAGACGCGGCGCGCGCTCCTCTCGGATACACCAATGCGAGGACCGGCAGCGGCGAATTGAGCATCGCCTTTGTGATGTCGTCCGTGGACTTCAGCAAACCGCCGGGCGTGTCGATCACGACCACGATCGCCTCTGCGCCCCGCCGCATTGCCTCGCCGAGACCGCGGATGACGTAGCGCGCTGTCGCGGGGCCGACGATGCCCTCGAGCCGGACGACATTCACCACCGGCGCTGCGCGGTGAGGGCTCGGTGCGACCGCGGCTACGGCGCCCCACGGGGCCGCCCACGCGATCGTCACCGCGGTGACCACGAGCGAGAGAGCGCCGGCCAGGTGAAGATGCGACGGCGACATGGCGTGCCTTTCCGACGCCTGCAGGGCAGACGACACCGTTTATTATGCGCTCAAGCCCCAGACGATGCCATGCGCTCCCTCGCCGGCCCGAATAGAGCGGTTGGCCGGATCGCGCGGCCGAGGGTGGTACAATGCGATGAAGCGACCTCCGAGGGGACGTTGACTCGACGTTGCGTCGGAAGAGAGACACGGTGCCCGTGCAGCCTCAGATTTCCTATCGCGATCTCCCGCAGTCGCCCGCGCTGGACGACCTGATCCGGGCCGAAGCGGCGAAGCTCGAGCATTTCTTCGGCCGCATCCTGAACTGCCGCGTGCACATCGAGCACATCCACCGCCGGCATTTTCGCGGTTCCGCGTATCACGTGCGCATCGAGTTGAGCGTTCCCGGCGAGCACCTCGTCGTAAACCATACCGACGACACGCGGCCGCTCTCGTCGGGCGCTGACGGTTCCGAACGCAGCGGGAAGCCGACCGAGCGCGAAGTCCACCACAAGGACCCGCAGCTTGCCGTTCGCGACGCGTTTCGGACAGCCACTACCCGGCTTCAAGACTACGTCCGCCAGCGCCGCGATTCGTGAAGAGGCGATAGCGTTATTCCGGGTACATCGCCAGTTCGGCCGGCGATGCAGGGCCGCGAATGCGCCGGGCCGTTCCGATGACCGCGCACGAGAGCGGATCTTCGGCGACGATCGTGGCGATGCCGGTCACGTCCCCGATGAGGAGGTCGAGGCCGCGCAAGAGCGCGCCGCCGCCGGTGAGCATGATGCCGCGGTCGGCGATGTCGGCCGCCAATTCGGGCGGCGTTTGTTCGAGGACGGCCTTGACGGCTTCGAGGATCGCGTTTACCTGTTCGCCGAGCGTCTCACGAACCTCCGCGCTCGTGATTCGCACGCTCTTCGGAAGGCCGGTGATCATGTCGCGGCCCCGGATCTCCATCGTCAGCTCGCGTTCCAGTCGCCGCGCCGAGCCGATAGTGATCTTGATCTCCTCGGCGGTGCGCTCGCCGATCGTGAGATTGTGCACTTGCCGGATGTGGCGGAGGATCGCCTCGTCGAGCTCGTTGCCCGCGGCGCGGATCGACCGGCCGACGACGATGCCGCCGAGCGCGATGACGGCGACGTCGGTCGTTCCACCGCCGATGTCGACGACCATGCTTCCCACGGGTTCGTCGACCGGCAATCCGGCCCCGATCGCCGCGGCCAGGGGTTGGGCGATGAGTTCCACGTGTCGAGCGCCGGCGAGCTTGGCCGCATCGTGCACCGCGCGTTCTTCGACGCTCGTGATCTCGGCCGGGATGCAGATCAGCACCGACGGTTTGGGTTCGAACAGGCGCGCGATCGCCGCGTGCGTGTGCGTCGCCTTCTTGATGAAGTAGCTGAGCATCGCCGCCGTGACGTCGAAGTCCGCGATAACTCCGTCGCGCATCGGACGTACTGCACGAATGTGGCGCGGCGTGCGGCCGAGCATTTCGCGCGCCTCCTCGCCGATGGCGAGCGTGCGCTTCGTTCGCTCATCTTGCGCGACCACGGAAGGCTCCCGCACGAGGATGCCCTTGCCCTTGATGTAGACGAGCACATTAGCCGTCCCGAGGTCGATCGCAAGATCCACTTCAAGTCCCCCGTAACGAATGATAGTCGGGAACTTGTAAGAGCGCATGAGCACTCTGTCACCCCGAGCGGGCCCTCGTCATGCATCGTGCCTTGCGATCTCCGTTGACCGCAAGGCACGATTGGTGACGAGGGCCCCTTCGACAAGCTCGGGGTGACAGGGTTAGAGGCGAATCGCGAGACCGCCGTAGAGGCCTTGACCGGTGTAGTGGTTGAGTCCGCCGTAGTACCGCCCGACCAGGTCGATGTGCGGAGCGAGCGGCGTGCCGCCGATCACATCGTAGAGCATTCCGGTCTGCAAGGGCTGGTTGAGGCGGCCGAGCCCGGCGCCGGCGCCGATGTAGGCGCCGCCGGGGACGTGAAGCACTTCTTCCGCGGTGGCCGCGTAGCGGCCGTCGCCGCTGAACGGGACCGCCAAGCTAGCTTGCGGATGGAGTCCGGGGACGTGTACGCCGACGTCCCGCAGCGTCAGGATGCCGCTTCCGGCGGCGTGGCGATCCGTCGTCGCCATGTAGCCGGCGGAGAGATCGATCTGCGGAATACCCTGTGCGAAGGCAATGGCGGGGAGACTCGAGAGCGCGGTGAGGATGGTGGAGGCAAAAAGCGCGCGTTTCATCCGCAGTTCTTACCACATCCTAAAGGCCCGTGATACGTTCGCCCGCCGACGTCACCAGCCGAGCCTTTGTACCGTCGGACACCCGTTTCGTGAAGGATTCGACGCTCGGGCCCCTCCTGCAACGTCCTCGGCTGAATTGGGGTTCATGACGATCTGATGAGAAGTTCTGATACTCGTTCCCGTGCCGCCATCGAAGCAGGCACGTATCGCGCCCGCTTCGACGAGATGAAGTTTCTCCATAAGGCCAAGCGTAACGAGTACCAGTTCACTCTCGATAACGGGCAGACGATCTCGCTCGGTTTGGTGAACGTGCGCGAACCTGCGGAGAAAGCTGCCCTCGAAGGTGCCGGCCCTCGCGACATCTGCGAAATCACGATCGAGCAGTTGAAGACGGGCCCCACCCTCGTCGGCTACAAGCCGCTCTAAGCGCCCGCGAGAACCGTCTCGATCGCCGCTGCCGCGGCCAGCAGACCGGCGTCGTGGCCGTTCGGCGCGACCGCCTGCAAAGACAGCGCCGCGGGACGCGTTCCGGGAATCGGAATCGAAATCGCCGGCGTCCCGAAATACGACCACGGGCCGAACGGTGAGCCGTCGCCCGTCGTCGCCCGCGGCGGCGCCGCGTCCGCGCACGGGACGATGACCGCGTCATAACCGGCGAGGAACGCGTCGATGCGCGGCCGCGCAGCTTCGCGACGCGCAAGCGCGGCGGCGTACTCGTCACGCTCGATCGCCGCACCGCGCCGCAGCAGCAGCGCGAGCTCGGGCGGCAGCTCGCCGGCGAGCAGCGGTGCGAGCACCGCGTGCGCTTCGAACGCGTTTACGAGGTGCGCGTCCTTCAGCGACGCCGCGACTTCGACCGGCATCGGCCGCGGCACGCCGGCGATCCCATGCTGCCGCAACACGTCGAGCGCGCGCCGGACCGCCTCCCGCGTCTGCGGCGCACGTTCCTCCGACCAAACGGCATCCGCGACGGCGAGCCGAAAGCTGCCACGAGGCGGCATCTGGTCCAAGCCGGAGATCGCGCAGCGAGCGACGCGCTCGGCGGTCGCAACGTCGAGGGCGATGATCCCGACGTGATCGAGCGACGGCGCGAACGGCGCCACGCCGGTCGTCGGGATGCGTCCGTACGACGGCTTGAAGCCGACCACGCCGCAGTATGCGGCCGGACGCAGCACGGAGCCGATGGTTTGCGTTCCGAGCGCGAACGGCACGTGTCCCGCCGCGACCGCGGCCGCGCTGCCGGCGCTCGAACCGCCCGGCGTTCGCTCCGCGTCGAGCGGATTGTACGTCGGAGCGGGATCGCGGTGCGCGCACGGCGTGGTGTGCGTCTTGCCGACCGGTACGGCGCCGGCCGCGCGCAGCACGGCGACGCACCACGCGTCGAACTCGCTCACGCGCGGCGTGCGCGCCAGGCCGCAGGCGATCGGCATCGCGCGGACGTCGATGATGTCCTTGACGCCGAACGGCATTCCTGAGAGCGGCCCGTCCGCTGCCGGAGCATCGGCCGCTGCGGCGTCGACGAACGTCCACGCCTGCAGCGGATCGCCGTCCACGCCGATGCGCCTCAACGCCTCGGCTACGCTCGGCGGCGCGGCCGCCACGATCACTTCGCCGCGGTCGCTTTTCGGGCGAACTGCGGATCGATTGCGGCCGCGTAGGTGACCGCATCCGCCTTGATGTTGCCGATCGCCACTTGCAGCGCGAGCGCGTTCGCGAAGGCCGCCGGCTCGATCATCGCGCTTTTCGGATACACGTCGTCGTGGAACATGCGCTTCACCGACGCGCGCACGATTTCGGGAGCGAGCTGCGGGAACTCTGCGACGGCGACTTCGGTCGCTCCGGCTTGATCGGCATGCATGTACCGAATCGCATCTTCGAGACCGTCGACGAAGGCCTGCACGACCTGCGGCTTGGTTTTGATGGTCTCGTCGGACGCGTCGATCGTCGAGAACGCGTAGCCGCCGGGGACGGCCTTCGCGTACTCGTAGAGCACGCGGCAGCCTTGCGCGAGCGCTTGTTCGACGTACGGCTCGTACACGGCGGCCGCGTCGACCTTACCGGCGATCAGCGGCGCGATCTCCGTCCCGATGAGGACGTCTTGTTCCGTGGCCTTCACGTGCTGTTTGCTCAGGATGTCGCGCAGGAGATACGTGCTGGTCGACGGCGCGATCGCGGTGGCGATCGTCTTGCCGGCGAGATCCGCGATGCTCTTGATCGGCGCGTCGTTCTTCACGACGATCCAGACCGGCACGCCGTTGACGACCGAGGCGACGTTGCGAAGTTTGGCACCTTTGAGATTTGCCAGCACGGCCGTCATGGGGTCCTGCAGTGAGAACGTCGCGCTGCCCTGGATGACGCTCGCCACACCGTTCGCACCGCCGCCCGCCGTCGTCTTGGTGACGTCCAGCCCGCGCTTCTTGAAGAATCCCTTGTCGATCCCGACGTACAACGGAAGATACTGCACCGATTGAAACGCCTGCGCGACGGTGACCTGCTCGGTCTTTTGCTGGGCGGCGGCCGGTGCGCTCAGCGCGGCGGCGCCGGCAACGGCGAGGGCGGCAAGTCGGAATCCGAGATTCACGTTCGACCTTTCACGAGAAGGCGCTCACAGCGCGCCAGGAGTGCGTACATGATGGCGGCGACGATCGAAAGCTCGAGAATCCCCAGCCAGACGGTGTTGAGATCGAACAGATTGCCGGCGACGAAGACGGCGTGGCCGACCCCGCGCTGCGAGGAAATGAACTCGCCGACGACCGCGCCGACCAGCGCGAAGCCGACATTGATCCGCATCGCGGCGAACATGAACGGCATGGCGCTCGGCAGCAGCAGCTTGCGGAAGATCTGCCAGCGCGATGCACCGATCGAACGCAGCAGCGTCACCAGATCCGCGTCGACTTCACGCGTTGCTCCGTATGCCGCGAGAAGCGCGACCACGAGCGTCGACACGAAGGCCAGCACGATCTTCGATTCCACGCCGGCGCCGAGCCAAATGATGATGAGCGGACCGAGCGCGATCTTCGGAACGCCGTTGAATGCGACGGCTGCCGGCTCGACGACGCGGGCAACGAATCGCGAGTACCACAGCATCAGCCCGGCGACGCTCCCGAGCACCGACCCGAGGACAAATCCCGTCACCGTTTCATAGACCGTGGCGGTCGTGTCTGCCGCCATCGAACCGTCGGCGAAGGTGCGGCGCGCCGCCGACACGATGCCGGCCGGCGTGCCGAAAAGCTGACCGTTCACGAGATGCGCGTCGGCGCCGAACTGCCAGAGTGCGATGACGACCGCCGCGATCGCGAGCTGCACGGCCGGAACCGCCGCATGGCGCAGCCACGGCGCTCCGCGGACGACCCGTCGCGGAAGCGCCGCGCCGAGCGGTTTGGCGTCCGTCGTCATGCCGCTCCGGGCAGCGCCACTTCGAGCTGCTCCCAGATCGCTTTGTGATAGCGCCGGAACTCCGGGGCCTCGCGACTCGTCACCGGGGTGCGCGCGCCCTCAACGGTCAGCTCGATCGGTACGTCGAGCTTCACCGAAGCCGGCTTGCCGCCGAGCACGACAACGCGATCGGAGATCGAAACCGCTTCGTCGATGTCGTGCGTGACGAGGATCGCGGTACAGCCGCGCTCATCGATGATGCGCCGCACGTCGCATTCCAGCATGAGCCGTGTCTGATAGTCGAGCGCGGAGAACGGCTCGTCGAGCAGCACGATTTCCGGCTCGAGGACCATGGTGCGCACCAACGCCGCGCGCTGGCGCATGCCGCCGGAGAGCGCGCCGGGATACAGTCCTTCGCTGCCCGCCAAGCCGTAGCGCTCGAGCAGCTCGCTGCCGCGGCGGCGCGCTTCGCGCGCGGGAACGCCGCGAATCTCGAGGCCGAGCGTGACGTTCTCGAGCGTCGTGCGCCACGGCATGAGCAGATCTTTCTGCAGCATGTACGCGACGCGCGCACTCGGCCCGTCAACGCGCGCGCCGCCGATCGTGACCGTGCCGCTCTGCGGCGCGGCCAAGCCCGCGATGACGTTGAAGAGGGTCGTTTTGCCGGATCCGCTCGGGCCCACGATGCTGACGAACTCGCCGCGCTCGATCGCAAGCGAACATTCGGCGAGGACGCGATGAAGCGAACCGTCTGCCCGGCGGAACGACTGCGAGATCCCGGACAGCTCCAAATGGGACATGGACGCGATTGTATCCCAAATACCGGTGCGCACCGGATGTACAAATGGTTAAGCCGGTCGCGAGCGCTCGCCCCATCCGTGTGAGGCCGCTGAAGTCACCCTTGCGTCAGTGGGCAACTCCGCGGCAGGGCGCCGGCGCGATCACGGACTCGCGGAAGGTGCCGGCGATGCCGCGGCTTCCTCGAGGCCGACGTGCGCCTCGAAAACCGTCTCCGGCGCAATCGTGACGTCGTCGCCGCGGATCCAGCGCGACGCCATGAACGCGAGCGCCTTGCGCTGTTTGCCGTCCGACGAGATCGAGCCGCCCAAGGACACCGGCTCGCCTGCGATGGTGCGCGTGCTGACCGCGACGATCTTCAAGTTGCCTTCGTGACCGTTCATTCCGGCGATCCCGGCGAGTTGAACCTTCCCGACCGCAGGCGCATCCTTCGCGATGACGATCTTCCCGCCGCTGCTCACGTCCTCGGCGACGACGAGTGCGACCGAATCGCCGGTGCGAACCCGGTTGCTCGACGCGGCCTGCGCGAGGTGGACCTTGACGAGAGTCCCCTCGGGGATACCGGCGAAGGCCGGCGGGTCGCTCGCCGCCGCGGCGGCCGCCGACATTGCGACGATCGCAGCAACCGCCGCGAGTCGAGAGATGTGCATCATGGTCGCCTCCAAGAAGGAAGAGAGCTCGTCTCATGAGAGACGGTCTCGGAGAATTCTGGCGCTGTGGCGAGTAATGGTCGCCCCGAGGAGCGCTTACCTTCTTCATCGAGGCAAAAGAGTGGACGGAAGCGTCGAATCGATCCGCGAAGGCGCGCGGCATGGCTGATCGGCACGGACCGTTGCCGCCCTTGCTGCACTCGCTCACGGTCGTGACCGGTCTGGTCGATGCGGTCAGCTACCTCGCGCTCGGGCACGTCTTCGTCGCCAATATGACCGGTAACGTCATCTTCCTCGGGCTCTCGGCGTTCGGCGCCCCCGGCATTTCCGCAGTCACCTCGCTGACCTCGATCGCCGCGTTCCTCGCGGCGGGGGTTGCCGGCGGGCGTATGGTCCGCGCGCACAAGCATCGTGGAAGGCTGTTGGCGCACTGCGCGGCCGCGGAGCTGGTGCTCGTAGGCGCGTGCGCGCTCGTCGCCGCCTGGAGCGGAGGCGAGGCCGCACGGCTCGCACTGATCGTGCTGTTGGCGCTGGCCATGGGGCTGCAGAACACGGTCGTCCGCGCGCTCGCCGTTCCGGATCTCCTCACGACGGTGCTCACGATGACGCTCACTGGGCTCGCTGCCGACTCCACGCTGGCGGGCGGGGCCGGAACGAATACCCGGCGACGCATCGCTGCGGTTGGGGCAATGCTCGTCGGCGCGCTGATCGGCGCCGTCCTCACCCTGCGCGCCTCCGTCATCGCGGCGTTGATCGCCGCAGCGCTGCTGCTCGCCGCGACGTGGGCGGTCGCACAACGTCTCTCGCAGGTCGATCGCGACGCCTCATGGGCGGCGATGAACGCGCCGCGCTAGCGCACCGTCCCGCGCTCAACGGTACCAGGAAACAATCGTGTACCGCTCGCCGTGCGTCACCGGCGTCACCTCGTGCGTCGTCTCCGCGCGAAACGCGACGAACGTTCCCGGTTCGGCTTCCAACTCGGACCGCCGGTACGACTCCGCATACGTCCCGTGCGTGACCAGCGCCCCGCCGCCGTACGATCCCGCTTCCGGCTCTGCGGTTTTGCGGCTCAAAAAGATCACGATCGAGACTTTACGGAACCGCGAGTCATCGTGGATCAGCGGCGTGTTGCCGTCCTGGTGCGCGACGAAGTAGTCACCGGTGACGTAGCGCAGGAATTGCGGCGGCTCGCAGTGCGCCAGCACGACGCCGAAATGCTGCTCCAAAACGGACTTCCGCTCGAGCAGCAGCCGCACGACGCGGTCACTCGCACGAGCGGACATCACCAGACGCGTCGCCTTGCGCACGAGCGAATCGACCGCCCCCGCAGACTCCTTGCCGTAGACGGTCGCGGAACCGCCGCCCGCCGCGCGCATCTCCGCCGCGATCTCTTCGCACGCCGCCGCATCGAGAAAATCCGGAATGCGCAGCGGCTCACTCATCGTCGCCTGCTTCGCGTCCCTCACCCGTGCTTCTTTCGTTCCCCGTGCCGGAAACGCACCGCGTTCTTTTCATGCGACCGTCGTCTCGTTGTGGTCCCGGGCGGCGGAGCGTTCCTCGAGCCAGACCGTTCCGCCCCGGAGCGCTCGCCGGCGGAATCCGAGTCCTCGCAACAGCCCCAGCGCCGGGGTGTTGCCGAGCTCGCACGATGCGATGAGCGACGTCCCCGACCGATCCGTCGCCGCGAGCAGGCGCCGCACGAGTGCGCTGCCGATGCCGCGCCGCCGAAACTCGGTCGCGACGACGATCCCAAACTCGATCTCGTTCGCGTCGCGCACGCAGTCGAGGACGCCGGCGACGCGCCCTCCGACGCGCGCGACGAACGCCGCGCGGTTCGCGTCGTGCGCCAGCCGTTCGAGCAGCCAATCGACGGTGCTGCCGCCCGGCAGGCCGAAACGGTCGCGCAATTCCTGCGGCGTGAGATGGTGAAAGAACTCCTCGACGTCCCGCTCGCGCTGGTCCGATTGAGCCGGCATTGGACACCTCCACGCCCGGGCTACCATTGCCGTGGTATACCGACCTGTGTACCAACGTTGCCGTATTTTTCGGAGCGTATGATACCAGGCGGTATACCATCCCATGGTGAATTCACGGAGCCATGCGCATGCGCGGGCCCGCCGGTCAGCCGCTTCGCGACCACATCGCCGAGGTCGCGGCCGCACTCTTCTACAGCGACGGCATTCACGTCGTCGGCGTCGACCGCGTGGCGGCCGAAGCGTCGGTCACCAAGCGCACGCTGTATCGGCACTTTCCCTCGAAAGACGCGTTGATCGCGGCGGCGCTGCAAGCGGCGCCGCCGATCGCCTTCCCGCGCGAGGGTTCCGCGCGAGACCGGATCCTCGGCGCGTTCGAATTGCTCGAACGATTCCTGACCGGCACGCGCTACCGCGGCTGCCCGTTCATCATCTACGCGGCGGAGCTCACCGATTCCAAACATCCTGCGCGCATCCTGATCGAAACGCTGGTCTACAAGCGTCGCGCCTGGTTCAAGACGCGGGCCGCGGAGGCCGGAGCGGCCGACCCGGAGATCCTCTCGGAGCAACTCGACGTGCTCTTCGACGGCGCGCTCGCGAGCGGGGCGAAGCGCGGCGAACTCAAGCCGGTCGCGGCCGCGCTCGCCGCGGCTCGGATCCTGCTCGACGGCCAGGCTCCCGCATCGGCCCGGCGAAATTCTTCCAAGCGATGAGTCGGGTTCACGACATGGGCGGACAACACGGCTTCGGATCGCTGCAGATCGAAAGCGGCGAGCCTCCGTTTCACCACGAGTGGGAGGCGCGCGTCTTCGCGCTGAACCGCTTCATGCTGCGGTCGGGGCGCTACACGCTCGACGAGTTTCGCGCCGCAGTCGAATCGATGCCGCCGGCCGAATATCTCGCCGCGTCGTATTACGAGCGCTGGCTCCACGGGATCGAGCGGCTGGTCCGGGAGAAAGGCGTGCTCGATGTTCGCCCTGGGTGATCGGGTGCGCACGCGAATCGCGAATCCGGCCGGCCACACCCGGCTTCCGCGCTACCTCTCGGGGCGCGCGGGCCGCGTCGACGCCGTTCTGGGGACGCTGCCGTATCCCGACCGCCGCGCCGAGGGCATCGTCTCCGCCAGGGAGACCGCCTATACCGTGCGTTTCGAAAACGCCGACGTCTGGGGTCCCGACGGCGAACCGCGCGGCAGCATCTGCGCCGATCTGTTCGAGTCATACCTGGAGCCGCTCGAGGAGCAGTGATGAGCCACGTCCACGACGGTGCGCACGAGAGTTCGCACGAGAGCTCGGCCGGTGCCGCAAACCGCGTGAAGACGCTCGTCGCGGCGCTCGAGGCCGCGAACGTACTGACGGAACGTGAGCTCGACGAGACGGTCGAATCCTTTCTCGCGCACGCACAGCCGGCGAACGGTGCACGCGTCGTCGCGCGCGCGTGGGTCGACGACGCGTTTCGCGAGCGGCTGCTCGCCGACGGGAACGCGGCTGTCGCCGAGCTCGGTATCGATCTCGCGCACTGGGCACCGGTGCGCCTGCGCGTCGTCGCGAACGGTCCGGGCCGGCACAACCTGATCGTGTGCACGCTCTGTTCGTGCTATCCGCTGGCGCTGCTCGGTCCGTCGCCGACGTGGTACAAGAGCGACGCGTACCGCTCGCGGGCGGTGCGCGATCCGCGGGGCATCCTCGCCGAGTTTGGCACACACGTCGACGCCGGCGTCGAGATCACGGTGTGGGACAGCACGGCCGAGGTGCGCTACCTCGTTCTTCCGGAACGTCCGGCCGGAACGGAGTCGCTGAGCGAGACCGAGCTCGAAGCGCTCGTCACGCGCAACGGTCTCATCGGCACCGCGCTCGTCTAGCGGCGCGCCGGAACCCCGCCGTTCGCGAACGATTCGCGTAGGCTGCGCTTCGAGATTTTTCCCGTGGCCGTATGCGGCAGCTCGTCGACGAAGACGACGTCGTCGGGCATCCACCACTTCGGAATCCTGCCGTCGAGAAAGCTGCGGATCTCCTCACGTTCCAGCCGCACGCCCGGCTTCGGTACGATGACCAAGAGCGGCCGCTCCGACCAGGTGGGGTGCGGTATGCCGACCGCGGCGGCCTCGAGGACGCCCGGGTGCGCGACGGCGGCATTCTCGAGATCGACCGAACTGATCCACTCGCCGCCCGACTTGATCACGTCTTTCGAGCGGTCGCGAATCGTGACGTAGCCCTGGTGGTCCACCGACGCGATGTCGCCGGTGCGCAGCCACCCGTCCGCCGTGATGCCGGCATTCGTCGCGCCCGCGTCGTTATAGTATCCGGCAGCGATCCACGGACCGCGGATCAGGAGCTCGCCTTGCGCGCTGCCGTCCATCGGCAGTTCGTTCTCGTCGTCGTCGACGAGCAGCATCTCTACTCCGAAGATGCAGCGGCCGGCGCGCGTCTTGTAGTCGATGCGCTGCGGCATCGCGTCGTGTTCGCGGCGTGGGATCCCGGTGGTGCAGACGGGACTCGACTCGGTCATCCCCCACGCGTTGAGGAACGTGATACCGAACTCTTCTTCGAACGCGGCGATCATCGAACGCGGCGGCGCCGCGCCGCCGCAGCACAGCGCTTCCACCGTGTTCAGGCGGAGGCCGTTCGAGCGCAAGTAGTCGAGCATGCGCAGCCAAATAGTCGGGACGCCGCAGGTCAGCGTAACGCCTTCGCGCTCGAGCGACTCGTACAGCTGCGAGGGGTCGAGGTGCGGGTCGCACAGCACGAACTTCGCACCCACCATCGCCGCGACGTACGGCAGCCCCCACGCGTTCGCGTGGAACATCGGCACGACCGGAAGAATCGCGTCGAACGTCCGCCGGCTTACGCTGAGGGCCGCGGTCGCCGCGAACGTGTGGAGCAGCGTCGAGCGGTGCGAGTAGAGGACGCCCTTCGGATTCCCCGTCGTTCCGGAGGTGTAGCAGAGCGACGACGCGAGCCGTTCGTCGAACACCGGCCACTGGATCTCCTCCGGAAGGTCGCGAATCAGCGCTTCGTATGCGATCGCGTTCGGGAGGCCCGTCGCCGGCATCGCTCCCTCTTCGGCGAGAACGACGTAACCGTCGACCAGCGGCAGCTTCGGCGCGAGCGCTTCGAGGATCGGGACGAGATCGACGTCGACGAAGACGTACCGGTCGCCGGCGTGGTTGATGATGTATTCGATCTGCTGGGTGAAGAGCCGCGGGTTGACCGTGTGAAGCACCGCGCCGATCCCCGAGACCCCGAAGTACAGCTCGAAATGCCGGTACGAGTTCCACGCGAACGTCGCGATGCGGTCGCCGCTCCCGATGCCGAGCCGCTGCCGCAACGCGTGCGCGAGCCGAGCGCTTCGCGCGCGCGCATCGCGATACGAATAGCGATGATCTGGGCGGCCGGTGCGATGGGTGACGATTTCCCGGTCACCGTGCCAGCGCGCGGCGTGGTCGATCAGCGAACCGACCAGCAGCGGCGTATCCATCATCAAGCCCTGCAGCATAGCAGTACGGCTCCGTTCGCGGACGCTTATCCCGGGGCGTTCCCTCGGGCGCCGGGTCACCTCCTGCGACCCGAGTATTCACGGCGAGTTTGGGGCCCCGTTCCGCTAGGCCGAATACGACTGGCGCTCGCCCTCGCTGCCGACCGGGAGCGCGATTTGGCAGCGCGCCTTTCCGGCGCGCTTCGCAGCGTACATGGCGCGATCGACCGCGGCGAGCACCGCCTCCATGTCGTTGCCGCGCCGCAGCTCCGCGATCCCGATGCTGGCCGTCACGCGCGGTGCCTTCACCAGCGTCGCGGCCGCCATCGTGATGCGGCCGATGAGGCGGGTGCCCAGCGCCATCCCCATGCGCGCGTCGACTTCCAGCAGAACGGCGAACTCGTCGCCGCCGAGGCGGGCGATGACCGCGGTCACCGGCATCGCGTCGCGCAGCGCCGCCGCGACGGCGACGAGCACGGCGTCGCCCCGCTGATGCCCGCAGGTATCGTTGACGGCCTTGAAGCCGTCGAGATCCAACATCAGCACCGTGCCGGCCGCTTCTGCGGCGAGTCGCTCGCCGAGAACGCGATGAAACGTCGTACGATTCTGCAGGCCGGTGAGCGGATCGCGTTCGGCCTGCTCGCGCAAGTCTTCTTCGCGGCGGCGCCGCGCCGTCACGTCGAGCAGATGCAGCATGACGTCGCCCGAGGCGCCGCGCATGATGACGCCGCTGACTTCGCACCAGCGCCCCGCGGCGCCGGTCATGCGCAACTCGAGGGTGAACGAACGTTCCGCACCCTCGACGATCGAGCGCAGCGCGCGCGCCAGCCTCGGCCGCGCGTCGGGTTCGACCAGGTCGAGCACCGATCCGTCCGCGGCTCCGGCGAGCTTCGCGAAGGCCGCGTTGCTCCGCAGGATGGTGCCGTCGGCGACGACGCTGCACATCCCGATCGGACTCTCATCGAACATGATGCGTACGGTATGACCCGTACTGGAGGGTGCTTCCACTGTTCAAAGTATCGCCCGCGAACGGGCCCATGTGTCGGACTTTCCGCAATCTTGACACACAGTTGCCCGACGGCTTTACGGAGAACCGGGACCCGATGGACCAGGACGCACCGCCCGCCGCCGACGGCTTTTCCTCGCTGGGGCTCGACCCGGCACTCGTGGGCGCGCTTACGTCGCTGGGCTACGAAGAACCCACCGCGATCCAGCGCGAGGCGATCCCTCCGCTCCTGGCCGGCCGCGACGTCCTCGGCCAAGCGGCCACCGGCACCGGGAAGACCGCCGCGTTCGCGCTCCCGCTGCTCCACCGGATCGGGCGAGCTCCGGGCGAGCCGCGCGCGATCCGGGCGCTGATCCTGGTCCCTACGCGTGAGCTGGCGATGCAGGTCGCGGAGGCCGTGCACCGCTACGGGCGGGCGCTGGACGTGCGCGTGCTGCCCATCTACGGCGGCCAGTCGCTGCAGCAGCAGCTCCGTGCCCTCCAGCGCGGCGTCGACGTGGTCGTCGCGACGCCGGGCCGCGCGCTCGATCACCTCGGCCGGGGAACGCTCAACTTGGGCTCGGTCGCCGCGGTCGTGCTCGACGAAGCAGACGAGATGCTCGACATGGGCTTCGCGGAAGAGCTCGAGGCAATTCTCGCCGCCCTGCCGGACGAACGGCAGACCGCGCTCTTCTCAGCGACGATGCCGCGCCGGATCCTAGAGATCGCGAAACGTCATCTGCGCGACGCCGTGCGGGTCACGATCGCGAACGAAAAGGTCGCCGCCGGAGAGGCGCCGCGGGTGCGCGAGATCGCGTACATCGTCCAGCGCCGTCACAAGCCGGCCGCGCTCGCGCGCGTCCTCGACATGGAAGCACCGACGTCCGTCATCGTCTTCTGCCGCACGCGCATCGAAGTCGACGAGCTCACCGAAACGCTGGGCGGACGCGGGTACGGCGCGGAAGCGCTGCACGGCGGCCTCTCGCAGGAACAGCGCGATCGCGTGTTGCGGCGCTTCCGTGAAGGCGCGTCGGACATCCTCGTCGCCACCGACGTCGCGGCGCGCGGGCTCGACATCGAGCACGTCTCGCACGTCGTGAACTTCGACGTGCCCTCATCGCCCGATGCGTACGTGCATCGCATCGGCCGCACCGGCCGCGCCGGCCGCGAGGGCGTCGCGATCACGCTGGCCGAAGCGCGCGAGCACCGGCTGCTGCGCAACATCGAACAGCACACCAAACGGAAGATCTCGATCGAATCGGTTCCGACCGTGCACGACCTGCGCGCGCGCCGCTTGGAGCTCACCCGCGCCGCGCTGGAAGAAGCGCTGGCGAGCGGCGGGCTCGAGCCGTATCGCCGCGTCGTCGAGTCGCTGGCCGAAGAGCACGACGTCCTCGACCTCGCCGCAGCCGCCGTGAAGCTGGCCGACGCGGCGCGCGACGGCGCGGACGACGAAGAGGAGATCCCGGCGATCGCCGCACCGCCGCCGCCGCGCGCGATGCCGGCGCGCCCGGCGCGCTTCGAGCGTCCCGCCGCCGCCGCAGCGTCGACGCGGCAACCGAACGGCGACGTCGTGCGGATCTACATCGGCGTCGGACGGAGCGCCGGCGTACGGCCGGCCGACCTCGTCGGCGCGATCGCCAACGAAGCGCGGATCAGCTCGCGCGACATCGGCGCGATCGACGTCGCCGACCGGTTCTCGCTGGTCGAGGTCCCGGCCGCCGGTGCGACCGCGATCATCACCGCGTTGCGCGGAGCCACCATCCGCGGCAAAAAGCCGACGGTCAGACTCGACCGCGGCAAGTAGCCGCGACGTCCAGGACGCACCCGTCCGGCACACGATGCGATGCTGGTAAAACTCGCCGTCTTCATCGTGCCGCTGGGGATCGATACGTTGGCGGTCGCGGTGGCACTCGGGCTTCGCGGCTCGAAGCCGCTTCGGCCGGCGTTGACGTTCGCGTCTTTCGAAGCCGTGATGCCGCTCGTCGGCCTGCTGCTCGGCCGGCTTGCGGGCGCGCGGTTCGCGACGCCGGCGGTCGTTCTCGGCGGCATCGTGCTGATCGCGGTCGCGCTTCACTTCGCGAGAGAAGCGCTGGAAGAAGGCGCTGAGACGGAGAGCCTGTCGTTCACGTCACTCCGCACGGCGGCTCTCGCCGGCTTCGGCATCTCCATGGACGAGCTGGCCATCGGCTTCCCGATGGGCACGAGCGGACTGCCCGTGCCCGCGACGATCGGCGCAATCGCCGTGCAGACGTTTATCGTCACGTATCTCGGCATCGCCGCGGGCGCGCGACTCGGTGAGGCGTTCGGACGGCGCACGTCTCGAATCGCCGGCCTCGTCGCCGCCGCGGCATTTGCACTGCTCGGGATCTACCTCATAGCGCAGCGCTTCGTCCCTGGGCTGCCGGAGGTGTAGTGCGCGCTATTGCAGCTTTGCGAGCTCGGCAGCGACCGCCGCGGGTTCGAGCGGCACGAATCCTTGCTCGTTGTCCTTGCACGACTCGATGATCGCCTGTCCCTCGCGCGAGAGCACCATCCGCAGGTACTCCTTCACGAACGGATCGAGCGGCACGCCGGGCTTACGGTTCACGTACATCCGTAGGGAGGATGCGAACGGATAGCGTCCGGCCTTCACGTTCTCGTAGGTCGGCGCGGCGAACGGCTGACCCTCCGCGGTCGCCATCGGAAGGATCTTCACCTCCGGCACGGTTTTCGCATCGAAGAATCCGACCAGCCCGATACCGTAAGGATCCTGCGCAACGGCCTTGACGACGTCGGCAAGATGCTCGAACGTCTCGTAGCGCGACGAAAACGGAAGCTTGCCCATCAGGTTTTCGCGCAGCGACGTCGCCAGCGCGCCGTCGTCGCGAGGGCCGTAGAGATGGATTTCGCGATGCTGCCACGCGTCTTTCAAGCCGAGCTGGCTCCAGTGCGTGATGTCGCCTTTGCCGCCGCCCGACGTGAAGATGCGCGCGGCTTGCGCGAGCGTCAGACCGGCGAGCGGATTTTGGGCGTTCACGTACAGCGCGGGCGGGCTCTTGTGCTTGTCGTGCGTGTACGCGTCGTAGCCGATGTGGATGTCGGTCGACGGGTAGCCGTACGCTTCTTTGAATGCCGAGAGATCGCTGAGCCAGCCGGGCCGGCCCATCGGCGCCATCGCCGATACCCCCGACGTGAGCCCGCCGATGCCGGTGGACGAGCCCTTCAAAAGCAGCGTGAATTTGAAGCCGGGATGCGTCTTCACGAACAGCTCGTCGAGCTTCGCCATCATCTCGTCGGCGGCGTCGTCGCCGACGATGTAGATGGAGCCATCGGGCCGCAGGTACGACGCGTCTTTCGGGACGCTGACGGGATGCGGTTGATACGGCTGCAGCGCGACGTCCTGCGCGGAGGCCGACGCGCCGCAGACGATCAGCGCGCCGAGCGTCGCTGCAAGGAGAGCCCTCACTTCACTTCCTCCAGCTTCGCCAATTCCTCAGCGGCGTCGTGCGCGGTCAGCGGCAGATAGCCGTCGGCCTGCGAGGCGATGATCTGCTGTCCGTCCCGGGAAAGCATCATGCGAAAGTACTCCTTTACGAACGGGTCGAGCGGCTTGCCGGGTTCGCGGCGGACGTAGAAATAGAGATATCGGCCGAGCGTGTACTTGTTGTTGGTGACGTCGTCCCGGCTGCCGATCGAGTAGTCCCCGCCCGCCTTCTCGGCGAGTGCCACGCACTTGATTCCGGGATCGGTGCGTCCGCTGGCGGCGATGCCGACGGCGAAGCGATCCTGACCGACGCGCTCCAAAATCTGCGCCGTGTCCGCATACGGTTCCATGTGGCTGGAGAACGGACGGTTGTGGAACTTCGCGGTCTCGTAGTTGCCGAATCCCGCATGCGCAAAGCCGCTGATGGGCCGAACGCGCGCGGTTTTCCACTCACCCGCTTCGCCGACTTGTCCCCACGAGGTGATGTCGCCGCCCGGGTTCCCGGCCGTGTACATGCGCGCGACTTCATCGAGAGAGAGCTTGTCGATCGGGTTTGCGGCGTTCACGTAGACCGCCAGCGACGTCGCCAGCTTCTTCGAAGCGAACGCAGTGTGCGCCACCTTGATCTCCAGCGGGTTCTCTCCGACGATTTTGGCGTACGGCACCAGCTCGATCGGCGTCACGGCACGCCCCATCGGCGCGAACGGCGTAATGCCGTGCGTCAAGGCGGGGATGCTGGTACCGGTGCCTTTCAGGTTGAGCGTGAAGCTGAAGCCCGGGTGCGTCTTCGCGAACAGCGCGTCGAGGCGCTCGAGGATGAAGTCCGCATGTTCCGCGCCCTCGATGTGTATCGACCCGTCACGCAGCACGTAGCTGGTTCCCTGCGGCGGCGTGATCCCGCTCGTCCTCGGCGCATACGCCGGCAGATTGGGATCGACGGGCGGACTCTCGGCTGCGCCCGATGCGGCCGAAGCCGAAACGATGCCGGCCGCAAGCACCGCCAGCACATGGGCCAAGTTCGGTTTCATGTCAGATGAGCCTCATGGAAGGTGGTGATGGATGCCTAGATGTCGAGAACGAGATGGCGGCTTTTGGCGCGGGAGACGCACACGAGCATCTTCTCGCCGCTCTGGCGCTCGGCGCCGGTGAGGAACACGTCGCGATGGTCGGGCTCGCCCTCGAGAACGCGGGTCAGGCACGTGCCGCACACGCCTTGTTCGCACGAACTCGGCACGTCGATGCCGCACTGCGTCAAGATCTGCATGATGCTCGCGTCGGCGGGAACGTCGAAGGTTCCGCCGCTGCGCGCGAACGTCACTTCGAACGCCTCGCGCGGCCCCGCTTCGGCAAGGGGATCGGCGGCGAAGTACTCGGAGTGAACGGTTTCCGTCGGCCAGACCGGTTCGGCCGTTTCGTGAACGAGGCTCATGAACGGCGTCGGCCCGCAGACGTAGACGTGGCCCGCTTCCCGCCGCTCGCGCAGCAGGTCTGCAAGCAGCGCGCGCACGTCTTGCGGCTCGAGCGCATAGTGGAAATGCACCTTGCCGGCGTACTCGGCGGCGGAAAGCGCTTCGTGGAACGCGGTCGCGTCGGGCGTCCGCGTGAAGTAGTGCAGCTCGAACGAACCGCCCGATGCCTGAAGATGGCGAACCATCGAGTACAGCGGCGTGATGCCGATGCCTCCGGCGAGCAGTAGATGATGGCCGGCTTCGGCATGCAGCGGGAAGTGATTTCGCGGCGCGCTGATCGTGACCGCATCGCCCTCACGCAGATCGTGCATCGCGATCGATCCGCCGCGCGAGTCGGGTGCGAGCCGCACCGAAAGGTGGTATGCGGTGGTATCGTCGGGCCCGTTGGTCAGCGAATACTGGCGCACGCGCCCGTCCCGCAGGCGCACGTCGACGTGCGCGCCCGCGGACACCGCCGGGAGCGGCGCACCGTCCGCGCTGACGAGTGCGAACGATCGTATGCCTTCGGCTTCTTCGCGGATCGCCGCGATGCGAACGCGCAGGGCCGACGGCGCCTGCGAGGTCCGGGGCTTTCGGAACGTCTTGCGAACGAAGCTCTCGATGCCGGTGTACCCCATGACCGGCACGGCGATCATGCCGAACAGCATGAGCACTTGAACGGGAAGGCCGCCGAAATGGCCGGTGTGGAGCGCCAGCACCCAAAGGTAAAGTTTTTCGCCCGCGCTGCGCGTTTCGTACGCGCGATAATCAAGAACCTTGGCGGTGCGGGAATCGACATAGACGTAGCTGCGCGCGTCGCTGTGCGGAAAGCTTTGCTCGGAGAGCGCGATCTCGATCGGCTGATTCTTGACCGGATAGCGAATCGAGGCCCAGCGCAGCGGACCCGGAACCAGGCCCCTGGCTTTCGTCCAGGCGAGCTCCATCGGAATCCGCTTGACCGCGACCGCCTTGCCATGCTTCGCGTGCTTCTTCGGCAAGGCCGCAACGCGCTGGCGAGTGTTCGTCAGCTCGGCCGACCCGGTCATCACGTACAGCGCGCTCTTGGCCCATCCCAGCGAAATCGGAACCGCCGTGAGTGCGACGACGAAGACGACGACGCTCGCGTATACGCCGGTCGTCGTGTGCAGGTTGAGTGAGAATGCGCGCCCTTTCAAGCGGCGATTGAGCTTCACGGCGCTTTTCCACGCGCTCGGGCGCCGCGGCCACCACAGGAACACGCCGCCGATGACCAAGAGCACCGCCATCAGCAGCGACGTCCACCCGATGATCAGCATCGCGGGTTTGATGTCCATGAACTTGAAGCGGTGCAGACCTTCGACGGTCCCGTACAACCCGCCGTAGCGGTCCTGGTGCCCGAGAGCTCTGCCGCTGCACGTGTCTACGTAGACCTGATCGCCGTCCGAAAAGCGCACCATCGTCGAGCTCGTCGGCGCGTCGTAGAACCAGACGTAGTCGAGCCGGCCCTTCGGATGGAGCGTCCGGGCGGCGGCGGCGAGGGAGTCGACCGGCAGAGGCTTCGTGCATGCCGGAATCACCATGAGCTGCGGGTAGGTAACGGGGTCGAGGATGGGGCGAAGGACGATCCATCCGCCGGTGACGGAGAGAAAGATCGCCACCAATCCAACCGTCAGCCCGATCCAACGATGGACCTGCGTGACGCCGCTGCGAAACCAGGACATATACGACGCCCTCGCGCTTTGCTCGAAGAAACTCTCACTGCACTGTAGGAAAGAAACCTTTCAGCAACCTTTCACCACAGCGCTCTCCCAGCAAAGGAGGGAATCTTTTTCGCCGCCTCCGTTCTTTCTGCAAATTGTCTGCATAGGCGTGCAGAAACCCGCCAGAATGCGTTTACCAGATCTGGCAGATGTTCGGGCGAACCATCTTGTCGGTTGCGGCGCATTTGAAGGCCGTACGGAATTCCGGCATGTTGGAGAGCGTGCCGATGAGGCGGTACTTGTCGTCCGGGTGCGGGTCGGTCGAAGCGCGCTGACGACGCGAGTCGTCGGTCGCGATCGATTTCCACACTTGTGCGTAGGCCAGGAAGAAGCGCTGCGCCGGCGTGAAGCCGTCGATCAGCTTGTTGGCCTTATACTGCGGCGTCTTCATGAACGCTTTGAAGGCGATCGTGGTACCGCCGAGGTCGGCGATCGCTTCGCCCTGCACCTGTTTGCCGATGATGTGGCTTCCCGCGACCGGTTCGTACGACGAGTACTGGTCGACGATGCACTGCGCGCGCGTCGTGAACGCTGCGGTATCGGAAGGCGTCCACCAATCGCGCAAGTTGCCGTTCGCGTCGAAACGGCGGCCTTGGTCATCGAAACCGTGCGTCATCTCGTGGCCGATCACCGCGCCGATCGCTCCGTAGTTGATCGCATCGTCCGCGGTCGGGTTGAAGAACACGCCGCCGAGGATCCCCGCGGGAAACACGATCTCGTTGTTCGAGGGGTTGTAGTACGCGTTGACGGTCGCGGGGGTCATCCCCCAGCGCGCCCGATTGGTCGGCGTGCCGATGTCGGCGACGCTGCGCGCAGTGTCGAAGCGCGCGACGGCGAGCGCGTTCGCGGCATACGGCGCCTTAGCGACCGTCAGTTTCGAATAGTCTTCCCAGCGGTCGGCGTAGCCGATCTTCTTGGTGAACGCGGCGAGCTTCGCTCCCGCCGCGACCTTCGTCTGCGGCGACATCCAGTCGAGCGTCTTGATGTCCTCGGCGAGCGTCGTCTGCAGGTTGTCGACGAGCGCCTGCGCGCGCGCTTTCGCGGCGGCCGGGAAGTAGCGCGTCACGTAGACGCGCCCGAGCACGTCGCGCAGCGACTGGTCGGTCGCGGTCGTGCACGTCTCGGAACGCGGGCGGCGCGTCGTCACGCCCAGCAGCACGCCGCTGCGGAACGCGAAACGCGCATCGTCGAACTTCTTCGGCAGGTCGCCCGCGTAGGCGTCGATGACGTGGAGGCGCAGATTGTTCTTCCACACGTCCAGCGGCGTCGTCTTGATCAGGTCGTCGTACGCGACGGCCACCTTCGGCAGCGTGACGTTGATCGTATCGAATGCCGGCGGGCGGAACGCCGCGAAATACGCCGTCCACGGAACGTCGGGAGCGATCGTCGCGAGCTTCGCGACCGGCGTCGGGTTGTAGGTGATGTGCGGGTCGCGCAGTTCGGTGCGATCCGGGATCACCGTCGCCATCGCCGTTTCGAGCGCGATGACGGCCGCGGCGTCGGCGGCGGCGGTGGCGGTGGCGTCACCGAGGTTGGCGAGCTGCGCCGTCGCGTACTTCCCGTACTCCGCGCGATAGTAGGGATATTTGTCGTCGTTGTTCACGTAGTATTTGCGGTCGCCCAGGATCAGGCCGCCGGTGTTGAGCGTCGCGATCTGTTTCGTCGAGTCGAGCAGGTCGGCGCGCGAACCCAGGCCGACGTTCGTGCCGACGCCGTCCTGCTGCAGCGCGGCCATCGCGGTGAGCAAACTCGGCACGTCGTGAATCGCATTGACCTGATCGAGCAGCGGCTGTACCGGCGTGAGGCCGGCCGCTTCGATCGCGTTCTCATCCATGCACGAGACGTAGAAGTCGCGCAGTTTCTGCTCGTCGCTGCCCGCGGGCGCGCTCGCGTTCTTCGCGGCGTCTTCCAGGATCGCGGTGAGGTTCGCGCGATTCGCGTCGGCGAGCATGTCGAAGCCGCCGTAGCGTGATTTCCCCAGCGGGATGGAGTGCGTCTTCCGCCAGCCGCCCGTCGCGAATTGATCGAAGTCGTCGCAGGCCTTGCAGGTCGGGTCCAGGTTCGCGAGGTCGAACGCTTTGGCGGGGGAGTCGGCGCGCGCCGCGATCGAGGTCGCGACGAGCGCGGTCAACGCGACCGCACCAAGAGTGCGGACGACGAAACGGAACGGATGCACGAATATGGTCTCCGTAGGAAATAGGAAGCCGGGGCTTCCCGGCCCTTATTCGTGCCGCGGGCCGCGGCCTGCCGCCGCCGTCATTGCGAGCTTGTCGAGCAACCCCCCGTGTCACGCTGAGCGTAGTCGAAGCGTGACCCCCACACGAGCCGACCCGCACGATCGTGGCGTCGCCCTCCACTGCGGTCGGGGGACGACGAGGGTTGCTCGACAAGCTCGCAATGACGGGAGGCGACGAGCTCGCAAAAAAACAGCGCTGGCGCGCGAGATCAGGCCGGCGCGCCGTCCAGCTGTTGAGCCACCTCGAGCGCGATTGCGTCGATCCCGGTCGGCAGGCGGTGGTGGGTCTGCGCTTCGGTGACGTCACCGTGTCCGGCGGTGAGCATCACTTCCGTCCCGGTCACCGCCTCGACGCGCACCCAGCGGTCGCCGCGGCGCCAGATGGGGTCCGAGCGGTCGGTCCACTCCTGGCGCAGGCCGTCACGCTGCGCGAGATGCGTCGGAACGAGCTCCCGCAAGCTGGCGTAGACGTCGCGCATTCTCATACCGGGTGATCCGCCGAAACTCCGGGGAAGCCCCCTTCGCCGAGGGTTCTAGGCTGCGCGCGTGATGCCCGTGATGCGAACGTTCTGCTGGGCGCCGATTCTCCCGCCGGGCTCGCCGACGAAGACGCCCGAGGTCGGCGCCACGTCTTCGTAGTCGCGTCCGACCGCCACCACCAGGTACCGCCAGCCGGTGCGCCGTCCGGTGGTGGGGTCGAACGAGTGGACGTGTGCGGTATCGCGGCCGTTCGGGATGAGGAACTCCACCCACGCGTGGGTCGCGCCTTCGCCGAGCAAATGCCCCGAAACGTAGCGCGCCGTCAGCCCGCAGGCACGGGCCAGTGCGATGACCACGTGCGCGTAGTCCTGGCAGACCCCGCGCCGCATCTGGAAGGCGACCGACGCCGTGGTGAAGATGTCGGTGACGGACTTCGTGTAGATCATCTCGGCGTGCACGAACCGCACGATGGCCTCGGCGAGCTCGGCCGGTGCGCGATGCACCGAACGAAGCGCCGCGGCGGCGTCGGCGAGCGCGGCGTCGACGCGAATCAGGCGGCGACGGCCGTGCAGCGTGCGGTCGCCGAGCACTCGTGCGGCGACCACGTGCGGCCCGAAGCGCGCGTCCCGCACGACCGTCGAGCGCAGCACGAAAGCGATGCTCTCTTCGACGTACGGCACGTCCAGCGCGAGGATCTCGTTGCCGAACGGATCGGCGCCAAGCTGCGCCGGGACGCGCGGCGTCACCAGTAGTTCGTGCGAGACGCGGCGCTGATCGCCGTGCGAGACGCGCGGCGAGATCACCAGACGGTGCCGCAAATCGCGAATCGGCGCCGGGTAATCGTAGCGGATCGTCTGGTCGATTCGGTACTCGGCCGCGACGACCGTCGACCAATCGACGGTTTCGTGGTCGATGAACCGCTGTTCGCTCATCCTTCCACCCTATCGGCGCGCACGATCATTTCGTGCAGCGTGACCGCGCCGTAGGTCGTCACCATCGCCACGTCGAGCGCGTCGCGACCGCGGCCGATCACCACCCGGCCGCGCCGGCGCACGTTGTTCCGCGGGTCGAACGCCCACCATTCTCCGTCCAGATACGCCTCGAACCAGGCGCAGAAGTCCATCGCCGACGTGACGGGGACGTCGATGTCCGGGATGTAGCCGAACACGTAGCGCGCCGGAACGTTCATCGCGCGGCAAAAGGCGACCCCGAGGTGCGCGAAGTCGCGGCAGACGCCGGCCGCGTTCTCGAAAACGTCGACCGCGGTCGTCGCCGGCGTGCTCGATCCGTAGCCGAACTGGACGTGGCCGTGGACGAAGTCGCAGATCGCCTGCACGCGGGTCCAGCCCGGGTCGGTGGCCCCGAAGAGCTCCCACGCGCGATCGCCGAGCAGATCGGAGAGGCAGTACCGGCTCGGCAGCGTGTACACGAGGGCGTCGTCCGGCAGCGCGTCGACCGGCAGCTGGCGCGCATCCGGCTCGAACGCATCGAGCTCGCCCGAGACCTCGACGGTGGCGGCGTACCGGAACCGCAATCGTCCGGGCGGCAGGTTCAGCCGCCGGCAAAGGTTACCGTAGATGTCGACGTAGTCGTGGAAAGGCACGGCCGGGTCGGACGTCCAGCGCTCTTCGAGCACCCGCTGCGCGTCGGTCGAAAACGGGCGCACGAGCACGACGGCGGGGGTGGTTGCCTCCGTTCCGTACTCGAACTCACAGCCGACGTCGACCTTCATGCGCGCTGCGCTCGTTCCCGGCACGGGCGCGGGGGCATTTCGCCAAATGGCCCGCCGCTCACGCGCCGGTGAGCGCCGCGTGCATCCCCGCCCAGTCGTCGAGATCGTTGAGAGCGACGGCGCGCGTGTAGCTCGGGTCGCCGAGCGCGAACCGCGCGGTGCGCTCCGCCAGCAGCGGCTCGGGGAGGTTCGCGGAGCCGACGCGCGCGTTGATCGTCGCGATCGCCTCGGGCGTCAACGTCGCGGCGTTCGCGCGAACCCACGATTCGAGCGAGAGGTAGTCCGGCTTCACCCTTTCGATGTGTGCGACGAACGCGTCGCGATCGATGCCGAGCGTCGTGGTCACGAACTCGTCGAACCCGCCGACGCCGTGACGATACCCCTCGGGCAGCTGCCCGCAGGCGTGCAGCAAGATCTTGAGCCACAGCCGCGGCAGGTGCATGATGCCCAGCGGCCCCATGACGGACGAGCTGAGAACGGGAACGATCGGTGCGGGCATCACGCGGCGGCTTCTAGCAGGTTGCTGAAAAACCCGCGGTGTCCGGATCGGGCCCGAATGTTTCGTCGAAACGAGGAGCGATGAGGGAGCAACGCCGTAGCGTTGTGACCGAAGAGCGACGAAGCTTTCGGCGGAACAGACGGGTTCGAGACGGCGCCGGGGGTTTTTCAGCAACCTGCTAGGTCAGCGCTTGATACACCAGTTGCCGCAGCATCGAGCGGTAATAGACGCGGTTCGCGGGCGATTGCAGCATCAGCACCGCGACGAGCCGTTCGGCCGGATCGACCCAGAAATAGGTGCCGGAGATTCCCGACCACGAGAAATCGCCGACAGAGCCTGGGTGCGGTGCACGTCCGGCGTCGACACGCACCGAGACGCCTAAGCCGAACCCTTGGCCCAACCACGGGAACGGCGCCGTGACGCCGAGTTCGGTCGAGAACGGGCCGAACTTCACCCCCGGCGGGAGATGATCGCTGGCCATCAGGGCGACCGTCTTGCGGCCGAGGATCCGCACGCCGTCGAGCACGCCGCCGTTGAGCAGCATCTGCGCGAACCGCCCGTAGTCGGTCGCCGTGGTCAGGATGCCGCCGCCGGCCGAGAACCACGCCGGCGGCGCGGCCGGATCGTACAGGAAGGTGAGATCCGGACGTACGCCCGTCAGCGGATCGACCTGCGTCTGCGCGAGACGCGCTTCGTCGGTCAGCCGGAAGCCGGTGTCGGGCATGCCCAGCGGACCGGTGATGCGCTCCGCGAGCACGCGGTCGAGCGGCATCCCCGCCACGACTTCGATCACCGCGCCGAGCACGTCGATCGACATTCCGTACTCGAACGTCGTTCCCGGCTGATACGCGAGCGGCAGCGTCGCGAGCTTCGCGACCAGCTCGGCGTTGGTCTGCCGCATATTGATCACGTCGGCCGCGCGATATGCGCGCTGCACCAGCGAATCGCCGAACGCGCCGTACGTGAAGCCGGCCGTGTGCCGCATCAAATCTTGGATGGTGATCTCGCGTGCTGCCGGTTCGAGCATCAGCGTGCGCTCGCCATTCAGCCCGTGCACCTCGACGCCGACCTGCAGGTTCGCCAGAGCCGGAAGGTAGCGCGAGACGGGCGCCGCGATCTGCAGCAGCCCGTCGTCGACCAGCGCCAGGGCGGCGGCGACCGCGAGGGGTTTGGTGACCGAGGCGCCGCGGAAGATCGCGTCGATCGGCATCGGGTCGGCGGCCTCACGGTCGCGCCAGCCGACGGCACTCAGGCACGCCGTTTTCCCGTGACGGGCGACGAAGAGGACCGCACCCGGGATCGCCCTCTGCTCGACGTGCGCGGCGAAGCCGTCGACCAGCCGTTGCAGCCGATCGGCCGCGAAGCCGACCTCTTCGGGCGATGCGGCGCGCGCCAAGCCGGCGGAAAGGGCGGTATCCGGAAGCAGTGCAGACATGATCGCTTTCTTTCACTACCATATCGCGGTGAGAGAAAGTACCTCCGTTCGGGCGTAGCGCGCCCGTGCGATGATAGGAGGGACGCTTTCCGCGGTATCGACCTCGGGAACATCCCCGCCACGAGGAGGATCGTTGTGTCCACCATCCATACCGGAACCAATATCGAGACGAGCGGCCTGCCGATCGACCTTCGCGGCCGCGTCAGCGTGGTGACGGGCGGAGCGCGCGGAATCGGTCGAGCCTGCGCCGAGGCGCTCGCCCGCGCCGGTTCGGACGTCGCGGTCGTGGACATCGATCTCGCCGCCGCCACGACGGCGGCAGAGGCGCTCGAGGCGGAGCTGGGCGTCGCGACGTGCGCGATCGCGTGCGACGTGCGCGACCCCGACGCCGTGCGGCGCTCGATCGCCTCCGCAGCCGAGCGGCTCGGCGGACTCGATCATCTGGTGAACAACGCGGGAGTGCAGTTCGTCTCCCCGATCGCCGACTTTCCGGATGCGAAGTGGAACGACGTGCGCGCGATCGATCTCGACGCGCTCTTCTACGCCACGAAGGCCGCGTGGCCGCATCTGGTCGCCCGCGGACGCGGCCGCATCGTGAACGTCGCCAGCGTGCACGGCATCGTGGCGTCACCGTACAAAGCGGCATACGTCGCGGCGAAGCACGGCGTCGTGGGTCTCACCAAGGTGAGCGCGC
>JAQBPM010000119.1 GCA_028287525.1 Vulcanimicrobiota bacterium
ATCGAGAACGGCCACAGCCCCGAAGAGAACCAGGTGTCGAGCGTATCGGGATCGCGGCGCAGGTCTGCGGTGCCGTATTTCTCGCGCCCGATGCGCAGGGCTTCTGCTTCATCGTGCGCGACGATCACGTCGTCGTTCGGTGTGTACCACACCGGCAGCTGGTGGCCCCACCAGATCTGACGCGAGATGTTCCAGTCGCGCAGCCCTTCGAGTCCGGCTTCGAACGTGCGACCGAACCGTTCGGGAACGAAACGCAAGTCGCCGGCGCGGAACGCCTCGAGCGCCGGCTTCGCGAGCGGTTCCATCTTCACGAACCACTGCAGCGAGAGCAGCGGTTCGATCACCGCATGCGAGCGCGAGCTGACCGGCACGTTCGTGTGGTACGGCTCTTCCTTCACCAGGGCGCCGGCGGCGCGCAGGTCGGCGACGATCTTCTTGCGCGCCTCGAACCGATCGCGACCGGCGTACGCGGTCATGCGTTCCGCCTGCGCGTCGATCGCCGTTCGCTTCGCGGGCGCTTCGTCGTAGCGCCAGATCGGCGCGCTGACGCGGCCGTCGTAGTCGATGACGGTCGGCATCGGCAGCCCGTGGCGCTGACCGATCTCATAGTCGGTTTGGTCGTGGGCCGGCGTCACTTTCACGGCGCCCGTTCCGAACCCGGATTCTACCGCGGCGTCGGCGATGACCGGAATCGCACGCTCGATCAGCGGCAGCATCACGTTCTTGCCGATCAGATCGCGGTAGCGCTCGTCGTCGGGATGCACGGCGACCGCGACGTCGCCGAGATACGTCTCCGGCCGCGTCGTCGCGATGACGACGCCCTCGCCGCCGTCCTCGGCGCGATAGCGCACGTGCCATAGGTACGTGTCGACCTCTTCGTTCTCGACTTCGGCGTCGGAGAGCGTCGACTGCGCCGTCGGGTCCCAGTTGACGAGCCGCGTTCCGCGGTAGATCAGACCGTCGTTGTAGAGGTCGACGAAGACCTTGATGACCGCGGCCGAAAGGCCCGGATCCATCGTGAACCGTTCGCGCTCCCAATCGGGCCCGAAGCCAAGGCGCTGGAACGATTCGTTGATCGCGCCGCCGTACTGCTCGCGCCACGCCCAGGCGTGCGCGAGGAATGCCTCGCGGCCCAAACCGTCGCGAGTGAGGCCTTCCTTGGCGAGCTCTCGGACGAGCACGGCCTCGGTCGCGATCGCGGCATGATCCTGACCGGGGATCCAGTCGGCGTTCTCCCCGAGCATGCGATGGTACCGCGTGAGCACGTCCATCGGCGTGTAGGTGGAGCCGTGCCCGAGGTGCGCGCGCCCGGTGATGTTCGGCGGCGGCATCGATATGACGAACGGCGGCCGCGCTGGATCGGGCTCCTCGTGGAAGACGCGTGCCGCCAGCGAGCGGGCGTACAGCCGCGGCTCGACCTCATTGGGATCGTAGGTCTTGGGGAGCTCCGGGCGGCCGTGGTTCACAACCGCCCCGTCTACGGCTTCGCCCGGCGCGAGTCCCGTTACACGGAGGAAAGACCAGCCGCTCTCCTTGCCGAGCGCGTCCCGGATTCGTCGTCGAGCTTCTCGATGTTGGAGTCGTCGAAGCTCGTGTCTTCGACGAGCTGCTCCTCACCGCGGATCGTCTCGGAGTTCTTCTCCGTCAGGCCCGGCTCGTTGTTGGCGTCGACGTCGCCGTTGGTCGTGCGATCGTTGTTCATGAATCGACCGTACCCAGTCTGTGGGTCAGCCCGACCGCGCGAGAAACGCCTCCAGCTCGTGCAAGCCGCCGAGCGTTACCTCGGGTGCCGGAAGCAGCGACTCAGCCGGGCCACCCGCGCGATTGCACCACGCGACGCGAAAGCCGAAGTGCGCCGCGCCCCACGCATCCCAGCCGTTCGCAGAGACGAAGACGATCTCGCGCGGCGCGCAGCCGAACCGCTCCGTCGCGAGCGCGTACACACGCGGATCGGGCTTGAACGCGCCGACGACCTCGACCGAGAGGACGTCGTCGAGGAGATCGCGCACGCCCGCGTGCGTCAGCGCCGCCTCTGCCGAGGCGGGCGTTCCATTTGTGAGCACGGCGCGCGGAATTCCGCGAGCGGCTAGGGCCCGGAGTGCCGGAGCTGTGTCTGCATGCGCCGGCATTTCGCGAAAGACGTCGATGAAGCGCCGGCGCTGCGAGGAGTCGAGGCTAACGCTGCGCTGCGCGCACGTCTGCTCGAGCGCGAGCACCGTGAGGTCGTCGAACGGCTGATATGCCTGCGCGAGCGAGGTCAGCGTCGCGTATTGGAGCTGCTTGCTGCGCCACTCCCGGACGAATCCGGACGCATCGTCGACGCCCGCGTCGGCGACCGGACCTTCCATCGCGTGCAAATCGAGCAGCGTCCCGTACAGGTCGAAGACGACTGCGGCAATGGGCATTTAGGTCCGTCCTCCGATCGTGCGCTCAAGGAATCTGAGCACGCGAGTAAGCGGGAAATCCACTTCGACCAGCGGCTTCGTCAGAATCGCGCGCAGTCCGACGAGCCTCGCACCGAGCACGTCCGTGAAGAGCTGATCGCCGATCACGATGGTCGC
>JAQBPM010000134.1 GCA_028287525.1 Vulcanimicrobiota bacterium
GGTCTGGACGCGCGCGCACCATCGCCGCGCCGCGATGCCGGCCGCGCTGGGCGCGGCGGTCGCGCTGCTTGCGCTCAGCGTTACGCTCGGCGCACGCCCGCACGGGCGCGACGTCGCGGTGCGAACGGCGGTTCCGTCCCCGCAGCCGACCTCCGCGCTCGTCGTCATGCCGAACGTGCACGGCTTGACGCTCGCCTCTGCCCGGGTTGCAATGTTCGGCGCACATCTCAACGCAAACTACGCCGCGCGTCTGTCGACCCTGCCCGCGAATACCGTCATCGATGAATATCCCGCCGCCGGGACACTGTTGCGCCGGAAGTCAACGGCGCTCGTCGTCATCTCGGCAGGTCCGCAACCGCGCGTGCTCTACACGGGAGAGGCGTCGGCCCCAGCACGATGGGCTCCCCCCGGATGGCGCAAGCATCCCGGAAAGCACCACAAGGACGACGGCGGCGACTGAGCAGCGCGAAAAAGGGCGGCGTCCTCACCGCTTCGCAATAGCGTAGTGTGTTGCAACCGGAACGCGACGACCGCACGGAGCTGCTGCTCGCGCTCGGGCGCGGCTTGCATCAAGCCGGGCTGCCGACGGACGCGCTCGAGGAGATCCTGCACGACGTGGCGATCGCGTGCGGCGTCGCGCTGCAGGTCAACGTGCTTCCGACGAGCCTCACCCTGGCGGTCGGCGCCGGCTTCGCGCAACGGCTCGTGATCCTGCGCCTCGAGCCGGGCCGGCTGCACTTGCGCAAACTCGCGCTTCTCGAGGGAGTCGTCCTCGCTCTGCGCCGCGGTGGAGACCCGGGCGTTGCCCTCGTCGAGGTCGCGCAGATCGACACGGCGGCGCGGCTCGATCCGCCGCTGCTGACGGTGTTCGCGTACGCCGTGCTGGCGACCGGAACGGCCCTCTTGCTCGGCGGCGAGCAGCGCGACGTCGAGGCGTCGGCGCTCGCCGGGATCGCGATCGGCGCGATCGGCGCGCTCGCATTGCGCCGCCCGCGCGTCGACCGCGTCTTCGAGTTCGCAGCCGCGTTCGTCGCGACGGTGATCATCACGCTGTGGGAGCGCTTCGTGGGCTCCGTCGCGCTGTACGTCGTGCTGATCGCCGCGATCGTGCAGCTGCTGCCGGGGTATTCCCTCACGACGGCGCTGAGCGAGCTCGCGAACCGCAACTGGGTCTCCGGGACCGCGCGGCTCGGCGGCGTGTTCGTGACGCTGCTCTCGCTCGGCTGCGGCTTCGCGCTCGGATCCGGATTCGGCGGCGCCACGATCTTCAGCGGCGCGACGGTGAGCGTCGGCGGCACGAGCTTGCTCTCGGCGCTCGCGGCCGGCGTCTTGATGGCGATCGGCATCGCGCTCATCCTGCAGGCCCGGTATCGCGACATCGGCTGGATCGTGGCGTCGTGCCTGGGGACGATCGCGCTCGCGCACGCCTTCCCCGCACTCGGCATCGTTCAGGCGAGCCCGTTTGCCACCGCCTTCACGATCGGTCTCGCAACGAACTTGAGCGCGCGTTTTCTGCGCATCCCGCAAACGGTCGTGCTCGTCCCCGGACTGCTCGTGCTCGTCCCGGGTTCGCTCTCCTATCAGAGCCTGCTCTACATTTTTCAGAACGACTCGACCGACGCGGTTTCGCTCGCCGTTCACGCGCTGCTGGCCGCGATCCTTATCGTGGCGGGCTTTCTGACCTCGCAGCTGATCTCGCCGCCGCCGCGTCGGGCGCTCATGTAGCAACGAGCGCTCGGTCGCCTCATAAACGAACACAGACGACGAAACGCGCACACGAAACGCGCATCAGCTAGCGGCGCGTGATCGTGGTTGAAATTTCATCCGTACGATACCGTACGGGAGGAAGTTCCTCTGCAACCCAGGCAAGTAGTGCAGTCGGTTTGGACTGGACGTGGGCAATGTTCCGCCCCGCTCCGGATCGGGCTCGGGTATTCCCGGAACGGGGTCACGTCGTGCGATCATCTTTGTCGTGCTTTATGAGCATTGCGTTTGCGTTTGCCCTGGGCGCACCAGCCCTCGCGCAGCCGAGCGGGAGCACGCCTGCTTCTGCGCCTGCCGCGGTGCAGCAGGGCGCCGTCGCCGTGAACGGATCGGTGCTCGATCGTTCGAGCGGACTTCCGCTCGCCGGCGCGTCGGTCATCGCCGTCGGGACGAAGTATCGCACGACGGCGGACGCAAACGGTTCGTTCGCCTTCACGCTTCCGCCGGGGATGTATACGTTCCAGGCAACGTCGGCCGGTTACGAGACGCAGCAGACCGATAACGTCGCAATCGTCGCGGGACTTTCCACGGCGGTTACGCTGTCGCTGCAGCGCGCTCAGAACTCGAGCAGCGGCATGAAAACGATCGGACACTCCTCAGCCCGGGCGAACGATGCGCTGCAGCCGGCGACGGTGATTCAGCACACCGTCATCGCGAGCGACCAGCTCGCGCAAGGAACGATCAGCGCCGTCAACGCGCTCAAGGACCTTCCCAACGTCAACCTCTCCACGGGCATTTCGGCGCCGGGTATCGACGTCTCGGTTACGCTTCGCGGCCTAGGGGCGCAGCAGCTCATCGACGGGCATCCGACCGAAGTCGCGCTGAACAGCGTCGCCCTGTTCCCGTTCCAGTCGATCAACGTCGTGTACGGGTCGGGCAAAGGCGAGCTGTACCCCATCAACGCGATCGGCGGCGTCATCGATTTCCGCACGATCTCGCCCACGTTGTTACCGCACACGACCTTCACGCAGGGCTTCGGCACGTTCGGACATCTTACGACCGCGGTGAACACGACGGGAACCGCCGGCAAGCTCGGATACGCTCTCTCGTTCGGGACCGAAGGGATTCAAGGGCCGTACGCCCCGACGACGCGCTACGAACCCCGCAACGGCTGGGATCCTACCGCCACGGAAGCCTCCGTCGCGGCGCGCAACACAGTTTCGTTCAACGCACCGTTCTCGGTGAAGTCCGAGTTCGCGAAGCTCTCCTATGCCATCTCGCCGGCGATCACCGCCACCGCGACGATCCTCGGCAGCGCGCAGCTCGAAGACAACGCCGGCAACAAGTCGATCGACTACTTCCCATACAGTCTCGCGCTGACGCAAGCACAGCAGAAGCTCGCCGGCAAGAAGGCTTCCGACCCGTGTCCCGCAGGCAGCTTCACGGCGACGAACTTCAAGGGCGTGCCGTACGGTACGGGGCCGAACGGTGAGAACGATGGCGGACAGCCCTGCCAGACGCCGGCGTCGTACGCCTCGCTCAACAGCGGTTACAGCACCGGCGAGCTCGGATCGATCGCGACGAACAACAACGACAACGACGTCAAGGTCGTCGTCGAGGGGCAGCACTACCGCTTCGTCGTCGACGCGTACGCCAGCATCTTCAAGCGGTCGCAGCTGTACCAATCGAGTCAGTACCAGGTTCTCCCCGGCGATCTCAACGGCATCCACACGAAGCAGACGCACGACTCGGAGGCGGGCTTCACGGTCACGGACGATCTGATCTTCAAGAACGACGACATCGAGCTGGGCTATTACACCAATAACTATCGCCAAGACGAGCTCGGCTGGTCGTTCGATCAGAACCACGTAGCGACCGGAAACTACCTCTTCACTTACGGCAACGACATCCAATCGGTCTTCGCACGGCTCGTCCACCATTCAGCCGGCTCTCCGCTGAGCTTCTATTTCACCGACTACATCAAGAATTCGCAGCAGCCGAATGCGTGGTTCAACGATCCGCGCGTCGCCGTGCTGTACCGCAAGGGGAACAACACGTTCCGCGTCGCCGCGGGCGAATCGTCCGCCCTTCCCTACGCGCCCAACAACGCCACCTACCAGGCGACTCCCATCGCGCAGTTCAGCTCGGGAGTACAAGGACGCTGCAATCAGCAGAACTCGATCGGCAACGCGCCGGCCGGCTTCACCAAGCCGGAGCGCGCCAGTGACGAAGAGGTCTCCTTCGCGCACCGTTGGTCCGGCGATTCGACGACGCAGCTCGAACTCTATGCGGAGAACTTTGCGAGTCAGGTGCAGTACGGGACGAATGCGCCGCTGACGTACACGGGCACCGGCTTCCTCTCGCCGGCGATGCTCGGCGCCTACGAACAGGCGTATGCCGATGCGTGCGGCGTTCCGGTATCGCCGGCGATCCTGCAGTATCTCACGCTCCAGGGCAACTACAACCTGGGCCGCGTCCTCGTTCAGGGCGTCGATCTGACGGGCCGGCAGCGTTTGACCCGCCGGCTGTTCGTCGACTACGAATACGGCATCGAATCGAACTCGTACCGCTCGCTGCCGCAGCAGTTCGTCGTCGGCTCGAAGACGACGATCGTCGGCACGCAAGTCCCGGGCATCCCCCTCCAGAACGGATCGCTCGCGCTCGACTATACTGCTCCGAACGCCCTGCACGTGCGACTCCAGGGCTACTATCAAGGGCGCAACAACCAGTACGGGCTGCCGGCATTCACGCGCACCGACCTCACGGTCAACAAAGACGTCAACCGGCACGCCACCGTCACGGTGTACGTGCGCAACTTGCTGCAGTACAAGGCGTTTTACGACCAGATCGACAACTCGGGCATCGCCTACCCGCTCAACGCGTACGCGACCTCAGGCGACTACACGCCGAACTTCGGCGCCGGCAGCACGAACCTGTACGGAATCGGCCCGCGCACGGTGAACGTGAATCTGGCGGTGCGGTACTGATGCTCACCCGTCGAGCAGCACTCGGTACGATCGCCGGCGGCGTCGCTAGCGCGGCCGGCATGCTGCGCGCCGCCGGCGCCGCGTCATCCCCACCGTTCGGGCCGCTGCAGCGCGTGTCGAACCTCCCGCTTCTCTCGCCGGTCGGTACCGGTTTCGAGAGTGCGGGCGTGTTCAACCCCTCCGCGATGCGTACGAAAGACGGCCTCGTCCTTCTCTATCGCGCGCAAGACGCCAAGGGCACCTCGTGCATCGGGTACGCGGTTTCGAAAGACGGCGTGCACTTCGAGCGTCGCCCAAAGCCCGTGCTCGCGCCCGAGGCGCCGTACGAGTATCAAGGCGGCGTAGAAGATCCGCGGCTGGTTTCGATCGCCGGGACCTACTACATGACCTACACCGGATACAACTCGGTCGAACAGAGCGCGCAGCTTTGTCTTGCGACGTCGACGGATCTCATCCACTGGGATCGTCACGGAGTGATCCTACCGGCGTACCGCGGACGTTGGAACATCGGCTGGACGAAGTCCGGCGCCATCCTTCCTCAGAAGATCAACGGCCGGTGGTGGATGTACTATCTCGGTGACGGAGCGTACCAGAACGACCTCAAACCCGGCCAAATGGGGCTAGCCTATTCGGACGACTTGCTGCACTGGACGGACGCAATGTCGACGGCGGTGCTTCAGACTCGTCCGCGGATGTTCGACAGCAACGTCGTAGAGCCCGGACCGGCGCCGATCATGACGGACCAGGGAATTCTCCTGATCTACAACGGCGCCGACCAGTACCTAGTCTATTCCACGGGCTGGGCACTCTTCGACAAGAACGACCCCACGAAGGTCCTTGCCCGTTCGGAGACACCGCTCTTCGGTGCGTATCTTCCGTGGGAGCGTACGGGCCAGGTGCCCAACGTCGTTTTTGTCGAGGGCATGATTCTCGAGGGCAACGACCTGACGTTCTACTACGGCGCCGGCGACAAGATGATCGGTTCCGCCCGAACGCGACTCCGTTGGGGCACGCCGACAGCCGGCTGATCCGAAGGCCCGGTTCACGCCGACGGCGGATGGCATTAGGCCGCGCGCGGGTACGAGACCATATGCCGTATCTGCGCCTGTCCTCGCTGCCGCTCGACGACGCGACGAAGCGTCACCTCGCCGACGAGCTGACCGCGACCGTTCTCGACATCCTGCCCGAAGCAAAGCCGGAGTGGACGAGCGTGCATTTCACGCCGTTCGCGCCGGAGGACTTCGCGATCGCCGGCCGGCTCGTCAGTGACGGCGGAATCGCCGACACGCATCTCGACTTCAGCGCGCCTGAGGTCGACGAACGCCGGTGGTTCGCGCTGCGCAATCGTCTTACCGACGTGTTGATCGAGTCACTCGGAATTCCGGACGGTGAGCGGTGGCACGTCAACGTGAAACTCAACCGCTACGATCCGCACACGTTCTCCATGGCGGGTAATGCCGCTGACGAGCTGCCGGCGGCAGACGGTCAGCGCGGGCCACGAAGGGGCGGCGCCGTTCGCGGCGCGGCCGTATGGCTCGGGTTCGCGATCGGCCTCTGCGTCGCATACGGGTGGCTCAGCGAGCGCCTGGGTTCAGATGCGACCGTCGACGTCGCGCCGCCCACCGGATCCGCAACCGGTTAGCGCGTCAAACGCAAAGAGCCCGCTCGATTCGTTTGCTGAATCGGCGGGCTCTTCGTACGGATTATCTGGCGGCGTCCTACTCTCGAGGGACCCTGCGGTCCGACTACCATCGGCGCTGGCGGGCTTAACTGCCGTGTTCGGGATGGGAACGGGTGGAACCCCACCG
>JAQBPM010000176.1 GCA_028287525.1 Vulcanimicrobiota bacterium
GAGAGGCTTCGGGATCGGCTCGAAGCCTCTTCATATTCGGACACGTGTCAGAGTGAACATCGCGCCCGACACACCGATGAACGGTGCCGGGCCCCTTCCCTCCGAAGGGCGAACGCCGCACAGGTACTGCCCTCGTTTTTGGGAGGCGACGTATGGCTTGGATTCCTTGCTCGGGTCACGACTCGGTGTCCGGGCTCGTGTGGCTTCCGCGGTTGCTGGAGAAAGCGCGTCACTGTGCCGCCTCGGACGGACGTCTCGCCGACGGTTACTGCTACGGCGACAACGATTTCATCGATAAACAGCTCATCGCGTTCCTGCGCACGGATGACGTAACGATCTCGGCGCTCGTAGGGGAGCATCCGGCCGATGCCGACGTTGCGCGAATTCTGGTCGAGCGGAGTGGGCGCAGCCCCGTCGAGTGCAGCGCGTTCAATGCGACATTTCGCCGGAAAAACTTCGACTTTGTGTTTGTCGATGCGGATGAAGGACGGCTTCGCCCGGGCTTCAAGTCGACGATCTTGAAGCTTTTGTACAACCACCTGGTGATGCCGATTTTCTACCGGTTGTTCCAGCGCGACGAACGCAATCGAAGGGCGAGCGGCCACGCTCCGTGAGCGGTTTAGCCGCTCACACTGCATGAAGTATTAGCGGCCGCACGGCCGTGTGTCCGACTTCGTGCTCTCCGTCACATGGGGACGACACGCCCTACGCATTGGGACTGCGGGCTCCTGATGCGTAGTGCTGGGGGCGGTACGCTAACTGCCGTCGTGTAGGAGGTTTCCCAGTGGCCGATCGTTCTTTACGGACCATCGTCGTCGTTACGCTGGCCCTCGTCGCCCCCATTTTTGCGTTGCCTCGCGTAGCCGCGGCCGAGACGGCCATCGTGAACGGCTTAACGCCCATCGTCGGGTGGGCCGTCTTCGATTTCGGCCGCACCGATCGCTTGCGTGCGAAGCTCGCTCAGGCCGAACGGCGGCAAGCTGCGGCGGAATCGCGGCAGCTCGCCGCGGAAGCGCGCGCGCGCGCCGCCGAAATGTCGGCGCGACTCGAGCGCGCCGCGTCCGAATCGCAGCACGCTGCATACGAACGCGCGCAGTCGGCGTACGAACGCGAGCATGCGGCGTACGAGCACGAGCACGTCGCGTACGAACGAGAGCTCGCTACCATCGCGGCGTATCGCAAGCAGTCGGACGTGCAACGCGACCGGCTCGCGCGTCTGAACGTACGGAACGGCCAGCCGGCGCGCCTGGTGGCGCTGACCGCGCCCAAGCCTGCGTCGTGCTCTATCGTCGCCGCCGTTCCGATGTCGCCGAAGCACCCCGCGCCGGCTTTCCATCGCCCTTCGGCGGCTTTGCATCACCCCTCGCATGCCGTCCATCACCCGGCGCAGGTCGCCCATCGCCCCGCGCCGGCCGTCCATCACCCGGCGAAGCAGGTCGTCGCGGCGCCCCGCCCGTCCGAGAAGGAAGCGCATCCGGCCGCCGTGACGCGGAACCGGTCCGTCGGTTGGGGCGCGATCTGACGAAGTGAGCCTGCTCCAAAAGCTCGTCGGCACGCTCGGCGTCGCCGTCGCCGTCGCGGCGTGCGGTTGCGCGCGGCACGATCCCACCCCTCTGGAACTCGCCGACTTCACGACGCGCGCGGTGTACGACGCCGACGTCCCCCGAGCGACGACGTACTTCGACGCGCGGCTTCGTTCGTCCGTGACGCCGCGAAGCGTCACGGACGTGTCGAAGCTGATGCACCGGTACGGGTCGTATCAAGGGGTCGCGCAGCAGATCGAGATCTCGAAGAACGCGCGGTACGATTTCGAAGCGCTGTTCAGCCAGGGCTCGATGCTGGTCCAGATGCGACTCGGCGAAGGAGGAAAGACGATCACCGCGTTTCGTCTGGTCCCCAACGAAGGCCGCTAGGTCAGCGTAACGGCTATTGGTTCATCGACGGTGTTCGTCGCGTCGGTGAAGAGGATCGTCACGGCGCCAAGCACGAGGATGACCGAACCGATCACGAAGCCGGTCGACCACGAACCCGTGCGGTCGACGAGCACGCCGAAGACGAACGGCGAGATGATCGCCGCGGCGCCGGAGGCCATGTTCATGATGCCCGAGGTCGTCCCGCTGTAGTACCGCCCGCCGAGATCCATCGCGACCGCCCAGCAGTTCGAGACGGCGCATTCGAGCATGAACAGCGCGCCCGTCTGCAGCGCGACCGAGAGGAACGGGTTCGCGACGAATACCGCCGGGATCGTGAACGCCGCCGCGCCGAGGAAGGAGACCACAATAATGCTGCGGCGCGCCAGGTTGAGGTTGCCGGTGCGGCGCCAGAGCGCGTCGGACGCCCATCCGCCGAACAGATCGCCGGCGATCGCGCCGATCAGCGGGATGCTGGCGAGAAAGCCGAGCTGCGCGAAGCTGAAGTGCAGGCCTTCTTTGAGATACGTGGGCAGCCACGTCAGGTAGATCCACAGCGTGTACCCGTACGCGAAGTAGCTCAGCGTGAGCATCCAGACGTCTTTGTTGCTGAAGATCCTGCGCCACGGCACGGCGCGCTTCTCGCCGGTCGTCGCGACGGCGGTGTGCTTGCCGATCGCGTCGATCTCGAGCTGATTGACGCGCTTCGATTCGGAGGGCGCGTTGCGATAGTACAGATAGAAGCCGACCGACCACAAGAACCCGATCGCGCCGAGGATGTAGAACGGCGGGCGCCAGCCGCCGGTGTAGGCGACGATCGCGACGATGATCGGCGGCGCGAACGCGGCGCCGGCGCGCGAGGCGGCGTGCGTGACGCCTTGCAAGAAGCCGCGCATCGACGGCGGGAACCACGTCGCGAGCGCGCGCGTCGCGACGGGAAAACCGCCGGCCTCACCGACGCCGAAGAACAGGCGCACGATGAAGAACGAGGCGTAGCTCGACGCGAATCCCGTCAAGATCGTGAAGGCCGACCACCACGCCATGAGTCCGGCGAGCACGGTGCGCGGACCGAAGCGATCGCCGAGCGTTCCGCCGGGAACTTGAAAGATCGTGTAGGTGATGGCGAAGGCCGAGAAGATCGACCCCATGATCGTCTTCGAGAAGTGAAACTCCTCGATGATCTTCGGCGCCGTCACGGAGATCGTGACGCGATCGAGATACGAGATGAAGTACAAGGCGCACAGGATTGCGAGAACGACGTAGCGCGTTTTCGTTGCGCGCGCGGCGGAACCGACGACGGCGCCGGCCTTACTTACGGTCATGTCACCTCCGAGCAAGCGCTCGACGCGAAGAATATTCTTTCGCTTGGTCCGATGCTCGGCCGTCCGAACGTCCGGCCGATTTGTCGCTAGACTGCGACTGGGACGTTTGGTGTGATGGAAGGGCTCGACGGGCGCGCGAGGTGCGCGAGCGCAGCCGAAACGCCGTCGCCGTGCGGAATGCCGGCGAGGTCGAGACCCATCTGCACGCCGCCGAGTGTGGCGACGAGCATGAGGTCGTTGAAATCTCCCAAGTGTCCGATGCGGAAGACGCGACCCTTGAGGCGGCCGAGTCCCGTGCCGAGCGACATGTCGAAGCGGTTGAGGATCAGCTCGCGCAGCGCGTCGGCGTCGAAGCCGTCGGGGACGTACAGCGCCGTGAGCGAGTTCGAGTACTCGCGCGGATCGACGCAAACGATTTCGAGTCCCCACGCCTCCGCGGCGGCGCGCGTCGCGGCACCGTGGCGAGCATGCCGCGCGAAGACGTTGTTCAGGCCCTCTTCATGCAGCATCGAGATCGCTTCGTGCAAACCGTAGAGCATGTTCGTCCCCGGCGTGTACGGGAAGAAGCCCGAACGATTCGCTTCGAGCATCTCCGACCAGTCCCAATACGCCTTCGGGAGGCGCGCGGTCTTCGACGCGGCGAGCGCTTTCGCGGAGACCGCGTTGAAGGCGAGTCCGGGCGGCAGCATCAAGCCCTTTTGCGAACCGCCGACGGTGACGTCGACGCCCCACTCCTGGTGCCGATAGTCGATCGACGCGAGCGAGGAGATCGTGTCGACCAAGAAGAGCGCCGGGTGTCCTGCGCGGGTGATCGCACTGCGCAGCTCCGGAATGCGGCTCGTGACGCCGGTCGACGTCTCATTGTGGACGGCGCAAACCGCTTTGATCGTGTGCGCGCGATCCTCGCTGAGATAGGCTTCCAGGGCGGCCGGATCGACGCCGTGGCGCCAGTCGCCGGGAATGAAGACGGCCTCGAGCCCGAGCTTCGTCGCCATCGCGCGCCACAGGGCCGCGAACTGGCCGGTTTCGAACATCAGCACGCGGTCGCCCGGGGAGAGCGTGTTCACCAAGGCCGCTTCCCACGCGCCCGTTCCGGACGAGGGGAAGATCACGACCGGCTCGTCGGTCTGGAAGATGGTCTGGATGCCGGCCAGGATCTCAAGTCCGAGGCGGCCGAATTCGGGGCCGCGGTGGTCCATCGTCTTGCGGTCCATCGCGCGCAGGACCCGGTCGGGGACGTTCGTCGGGCCGGGGATCTGGAGAAAGTGGGGACCGCTGCGGTACATGCTCACCTCGGAGGGCAGGGTTTGCATATTGCATGCAATATGCGATTCTCCCGGCCAGGTTGCATGCAATATGCATGAGAATCCTGTCGCTCTCCGAAAATTCTTCTCCCGTCACACTCATGAGCGTCGCCACACCGATTCCCCGCCTTTCCCTTCACGACGAAGTCGTCGCGCGGCTGCGCGACCTGATCATTCGCGGGGAGCTCCCGCCGAATGAGCGGCTTGGGGAGCGTGAAATCTGCGAGCGCTTCGACATCTCGCGCACGCCGCTGCGTGAGGCGCTGAAGGTCTTGGCCGCCGAGGGCTTGGTCGAGCTGCTGCCGCACCGCGGCGCACGGGTCGCCGGCCTCACTCGCGCCGGCGTCCAGCACATGTTCGAGGTAATGGCGTCGATGGAGGCGCTGTCGGGAGAACTTGCCGCTGAGCGGATCACCGAAGCGCAGCTGGCGGAGATCGACGAGCTGCACGCGGCGATGGTCGACGCCTATCGGCGCCGCGATCTGCCGGTCTACTTCGATTACAATCAGGCGATTCACGAGCACATCATCGTCGCGAGCGGAAACCCCGTGCTGCGCGAGGTCTACCAAGGGCTCAGCGCGCGGATTCGCCGGGCGCGCTACGCCGCGAACACATCCGAGGAACGATGGGCTGCCGCCGTCCGCGAGCACGAAGCGATGCTCGCGGCACTGCATGCGCGCGACGCCACCGGGCTGGCCGAGATCCTGCGCGATCACTTGCACAAGAAGTGCGAAGTCGTCCTCGCACACCTGGGGCCCGACGAGCAGTTTTAAGACCCACTTAATTTATTTGGGCGCTGGAAACATGTCCGCCGTAAGGCTCGCCGGAAACTCGACGTTGTCGTAGGCGAACGTCATCGTAACGCGCCTCACCCCGAAACCCATTGCACGGAGTGTAAACTGGATCGTTCCAGTGCGAATCAGCGACTCGCCGTTGACGTTCGCAATGTTCAGTTCAATCGTGTTCGTGTATCCGACCGCGACGACACTCTGACGCATTGCAAAGCGCACGAAACAGAGGCGATTCGTGCGCTCGTCGATCACCGCGTCGGTGAGTGGATGGTCGAGGGGATTATTTCGCGCGATTAAGTGCACGCGATGTGCGGAGTCGCCGTTTGCGCACGTCGCCGTACCGGCGTCGCTCACGTCGTAGAACGCAACGCCCATCGCCCGGACAGCCCCAATCACCGGCAAGCCGTTCGCGGCAGGCGTCGGCGACGGCGTCGCCGTTGCGGAATCCGGGCGCCCGTTGACTCCGTACCGGATCCAGTCGGCGACACCGTTCCATGTAGGGTTGAAGAGTGGAGAACGGATAGTGCCCCAGAATCCCTCAAGTGTTTTCACCGAGGTCAGATCGTCGCTTTTTCGGTATGCCGCGGGAAAAGCCACATCCGATTTGCCGTGCCGACTGCTCAGGTTGAGGCGGATCTCGGCCTTATCGTTCGGCTGCCGTGTAAGGATGAAGTCGCTGCCTGTGACCTGGAGTTGCACGTTATAGGTCGCGAACTTCGGTTGTGGCAGATCGCGCATCGTTTGGATCGCATGTGCGTACTACTGCTCCGCTGACGGGGGCTGGTCGGCAGCGGCCGGCAGCGGCTGCAACAGCACGAAGATTGCGGCCGCCAAGAATAATCGTGGCCGCATCCTCTCGGTGTTCTCCATTTGACCGTCCTTTTCGAGCCACTGCGGGACGATACCGGTCGTTTTTCCGGGGCTGGTCGAGCCGAGCCGTAGGTTCGACGCGAAATGGCGCCCGGACCGGACCGCCGGGGCCCAAGAAACCCGGCTGTATGGCCCAAGGGGCGCAAATCTCCCGCTGCTTCTCCTGGGCGCACGATAGCCGCGTGTTCACGTCGCCGCCGACGGGGGCGATCGCAGGGCGGCGATTCTTTCCACGATCGCGCCGAACGACTTGCGCCGGATCGCGACCTCCGCCATCTGAAATGCGACGTATCGGCCGTGGCTGACGACCTTGGCATCGATTTTGATCAGCTTGTCGCGAAGCGTCGTCAGCGACCACTCGGCAATCGCTTCTGGAATCGCCAGCGTGCGAAGGACGTTGCCGAGGTAATAGGCTAACGCGTGAAGCTGGAGGCGAACGGCGTTGGCGTTGAACGAGCGACACGAGAGTCGCGTCGCAGCCATATTACCCGCCCGCCCGGGCACTCAGGACCGGGGGATGGGACGCGCTTTTCGGCCTGTGTTACGATGGCTCTATGCAGCGCACCGAGCATCCGGTAAGCGACAGCGACCTCACTGCCCTCTTCGACCTCCTCCGCCGCCGACGGGTGTCCGCTGCATGTATGCCATCGCGTTCGACCTCGACACTGAAGAGCTGCAAGCGGTGTATCCAAACGACTCATGGCGCAACGGCTACAAGGACATTCGCCGGCTTCGTTCAGAGGAAGGTTTGAACTGGAAGCAGGGCAGCGTCATGTTCGGCGATCCGGGACGTAGCGCAGCGCCCCGAGTTGCGCTGGGTTTTGTTGGACACGCGTGAGGACCGTACACTTCGTCCTCCTCGCGTGTTTTGTCAGCCTTCTTGGTGTATCTCCACTGATCGCACGAAACGGGAGCTGCGTCGAGGGGCTTTGGCATGTTCGTGCGACGGGGAACGGCGGGGGTGACTGGTACGTTAACGTTCTCCAGGTCGGGGAGACCGTCGTCGGCGTATCGCCGTTATTGATGCGCGGAACGATACGTCGCGGCGTGCTGATCGCCGACTACTACGGTCAAGCAGGTCGCACGATACGAGTCAGGTTCTCACCGGACCGATCGTGCGATCGTATCAACGGCACCTGGACTGAGCCGCTCAAACATCGTGGAGGCCGCCTCGACGGAACGCGGACACAAAAGGTCTAGCGATCGGAGCAATGTGAAGCTCGTGTACGGGGTGGCGCCCCATGCGAGAAATAGATGCGCTCAGCGTGACACGGTAGTCTCTATGAACTGTTCATTCGCAATTGTGGAGCCCGCTGGTTACGAGGCTACATCGCTACGGAATCGCGAATGACGCTCGCCGGCCGCGAATTGCCCGCTTGGGAATTGTGTGTCATGGTGGTGCGGCGATCGTCGAAAGGAGCGGGTGCGTGGTAGAGTTGGAAGTTCCGAAACAGAACAAACGCGAGCGCGGGTCCAAGGAAATTCTTCGTGTATGGCGCTCAGCGCAGGGCGATCAAGGATTCGTGATCTCCACCCCGGGCGAGTGGAAGGACCCCGTCGGTTGGGGAATGATGTTCGCCGACCTCGCGCGCTTCGTCGCCTCGCATGGTACGACGCCCGAGATGCAGGAGCGGATCTTGAACCGAATCGTCGAGGGATTTACCATTGAGCTGTCATCGAACGCGTCTCGGACGAATGGCTAAATTGACGCTGTTCCATTCGCGGGTTTTCTTCTACCATGTCTCACCTCGCCGGAGCAAGGCAGACGCTGCGGTCGTGGCGGCATGAACGATCTTGGCCTAAAAGATCCGTCCGGCAATGTGTATCTGCTGGGACAGACCGGAGTAGCGGCTGGAGACGGGCCTGCGGGATGGACGTACTCTTTCACGTACGGGTATCAAGGGCGCGATGCGGCGCGTGGCGTGAAGGGTGAGGTCGCCTTCGAGAGTGGGGCCGGAGACGGCAGCGGCGGCATGACGCGTACGTTCGCGATCGGCGAGATGGCCGTTTCGCTCGGCGAGACGCCGGACGCGCTGGAAATCACCGCGCTCTCGCCGGATGCCGCGGCGGGCGACGTGCGCATTGACCTGCCGGACTCCGGCTACGAGACGCTCGCGGCGAACGGTGCCGACGGACGCGCGGTTTTCAGTTTTCGACGCATCGGGACCGACGGAGACTTCTTTTCGTACGATGATTCGCCGAGCCGTCGGCTGACGTTCTCGGGACTCAACGCGCTCGCTCAGCAGAGCGCGACGGTGAGCATGGACCTCGTCGTTCCTCC
>JAQBPM010000228.1 GCA_028287525.1 Vulcanimicrobiota bacterium
TTCGTGCTCTTCGCGATTCGCGCCGTCAGCCTCGCCGCGAAGGCGCCCGACCGCTTCGGGATGCTGCTCGCGATGGGCTGCACGTTCCTCATCGTGATCCAGGCGTTCATCAACATCGGCGTCGTGACGGGCTCGTGGCCGGTGACCGGCGTTCCGCTGCCGTTCATCTCGTTCGGCGGCACCTCGCTCATCGTCTCGCTGGTCGCCGTCGCCCTTATCGCCAACGTCGGACGCCACCGAACGACCTGACCGAGCATGAACGCCCTGGCGCCGCGCGAAGGGCAGACGCATGAAGCGCTTGGTGCTCTGGACACTCGTGGCGTTGCTCGGCGCGAGCGCGAGCCCGACATCGCCGCTGCTGGTCATCAGCCGGTACCAGTTGGTGTACGTCGACGGTGACGCCCGGCGCGTCGCTTCGGCCGGCCCCGGGGCGACCGGATACCGCCTGCTCAGCGCCATGGCGGACGGCAGCGTGCTCGTCGCCTACGACGATGCAGGGTTCGTCAACGTCGAGTCGGTCTCGCCGTCGCTGGCATCGCGCACGATCAAGACCTTCCCGCGCGCCGCGGCCGCCTTCATCGCCCCGAGCAGCGACGGCTTCCTGGTCTACGACGCCTCGACGCAGCTGCTGCGGCGGTACGACGCGCAGGGTTCGCTCTCCGGGACTCCAGCCGCGCCGTTCGGCGCGCGCACCGCGCTCGGCGTCGGCGACACCGTCGTCGTGCTGGGCCCCGGCCGGCTCGATGCGTATGACACGCGCGGCCGTCTGCAGCACACGGTCCCGCTCGACGGCGCCGCTTTGGCCGCGCTCCCCGGCGGGCGGTTCGCGGTGAGCGATCCGCGCGACTCCGAGATTCGCGTCTATACGACGGGCTTCCAGCAGACGGCCACGCTGCGCGTCTCCGGCCGGCCGATGCGCGCGCTCGCGTCCGGGCCGGATGGTTCGATCGGCATCTTGACCGGGACGCCGGCGTGCGGCCTCGTCTCCGACGCCGAAGTCGACGTCTTCGACGATCCCGCGGCGGCGCGGGGACCCGCCCGTCTACGCGCCAACTTGCCGAACCCGGTGAACCTGACCATCACGAGCGACGCGGTGTACGTTGCGAACGCGGGCTGCCGCGGCGAGGACGGTTCGATCGCGGTGTTCGGCCGCGACGGCACGCCGCGCGGCACGATCGTCAACGTCGGCTCGCCGAGCGGCGTCCTGCCGCTCGCGCGGTAGGCCTCTCTTTCGTGAAATTGCGGATCGCGTTCACCGGCGGCGGGACGGGCGGTCACATCTATCCGGCGCTCGCGATCGACGACGCGATGCGCGCCGCGCATCCCGGCGAGGAGTACGAAGCCCGATTCTTCGGCAACGAAGGCGGGCTCGAAGCGACGCTCGTCACGACGATGCCGGTGCGCTTCGTGCCGAGCGCAGCGCTGCAGCGAAGGCTCTCGCTCGGAACGGTGCGCACCCTGTTCGCCAACGCCGCCGGCGTGTTCGCGGCGCTCGGCGCGCTCGCCGCGTTCAAACCGACGATGGTCGTGGCGACCGGCGGGTACGTGTGCTTCCCCGTCGTCGTTGCAGCGCGCATCCTGCGCTTGCTGCGCGTCGTCCGCTGCCGTATCGCGCTGCTCGAGATCAACGTGACGCCGGGCCTGACGAATCGCCTGCTGTTGCCGCTGGTCGACGAAGTGTGGACGACGTACGCGGCGTCGGCGGTCTCGTTCGGCCGCAAGACCGTGGTGACGGGTGCCCCGGTTCGCGCGTCGCTGCGCGCACCGAACGACCCGCGCGCCGCACGGGCTCGCTTAGGACTCGATCCCCAGGGAACCACGGTCGTGGTGATGGGCGGAAGTCAGGGCGCACGGTCGATCAACGAAGCGGTCGCAGCCTTGGTGACCCGGCGCACGCTGCCGGCCGATTGGCAGGTACTGCACGTCAGCGGAGAACGCGACTACGCGTATATGGAAGCCGAAGAGCGTACCCCGGCCGGCGGGAATCGCGTCCGCCTGGTGGCCTACTTGCCCGATCCCGCCGATGCGTACGCGGCGGCGGACGTCGTGATCGCACGCTCGGGCGCATCGACGCTCGCCGAGCTTGCGGTGACCGGGACGCCGGCGGTCTTGATCCCGTATCCGTACGCCGCCGAAGCGCATCAGGCGCACAATGCCGAGCTGTTCGCGCAGAGCGGGGCCGCGGTCGTCCTTCCCGATGCGGGACTCGACGGCGACAAGCTCTGGTGGGCGCTGCAAGGGATCCTCACGGGCGAACGGCGTGCGGAGATGCGGACGGCCGCACGCTCGCTCTCTCCGAACGATGCGGCCGCCGCGATTCGCGCGCGGATCGATCGCGCGACCGCGTCGCGGGTGGCCGGCGACGCCGACGCGAACGAAATTCTCCCGTGACGGACACGGTCTACCATCTCGTCGGTTCCGGCGGGATCGGCATGAGCGCGATCGCGCGGCTGCTCCTTGCTCGCGGTGTGCGGGTGAGCGGTTCCGACGTTCGACGAACGCCGCTGCTCGATCGTCTCGAACGCGAGGGAATGCGCGTTGCGATCGGCCACGACGCCGCGAACGTCGCCGGTGCCGACGTCGTGGTCGTCTCGTCCGCGATCGCGCTGGACAACCCCGAGCTCGTCGCGGCGCTCGAAGGGCAGATCGAGGTCGTGACCCGCGGAAAAATGCTGGCGCGGCTGGCCGAGGGCCACAAACTCGTCGCGGTAGCGGGGACGCACGGGAAGACGACGACGACGGCGATGCTCGCGACGATCTTCGAGGCGGCCGGCCTCGACCCGACGGTCGCGGTCGGCGGCATCCGCGTCGACAGCGGCACCAACGCGCGCGCAGGATCCGGAACATGGTTCGTCACGGAGAGCGACGAGTCGGACGGTTCGTTCCTCGAGCTGCAGCCGACGATCGCCGTCGTGAACAACATCGAGAACGACCACATCGCCTCCGACGCCGAATTGCCGCGCCTGCTCTCGCAGTTCGCGACGTTCGTGAGCAAAGTTCCGCCGCAGGGACGCGCCGTGATCGGGACCGACAATCCCGCCAGCGCCCTGCTCGCCAGCGAAGCACGCGCCGCCACGTCGACGTTCGCGACCCGCGCGAACGCGCAGCTCACCGCTTCCGGCATCGAATACGAGAACCTCGGCTCGCGCTTCACCGTGTGCGAGATCGGCTCGGAGCTCGGCACCGTCGAACTGAACGTTCCCGGCGAAATCAACGTGCAGAATGCGCTCGCCGCGATCGGCGCGGCTCGCGCCGCCGGCATCGGCTTCGCCGCGACCGCCCGGGCGCTCGGCGCGTTTCACGGCGTCGAACGGCGCTTTCAGATCGTCGGCCGGGGAGCGCTCACGATCGTCAACGACTACGCGCACCATCCGACCGCGATTCTGCAGACCATCGCCGCAGCGCGCGCATTCGCGGACGGCGCCCCGGTGATCGTCGCGTTTCAGCCGCACCGCTACACGCGCACGCAGTATCTGCAGACGGCATTCGCCGCCGCGCTCGCGAGCGCGGACCGCGTGTTCCTTACGCCGATCTACGCGGCGTCCGAGGACCCGATCCCCGGCGTCTCCGCGCGCTCGATCGGTGAGCCGCTCGCCGCCGGCGGGACGCCCGTGACGTACGTCGACGACGTCGAAGCGCTGCTCGACGAAGTTCCGCGCGACGTTCCCGCAGGCGCTCTCGTCCTGATGCTCGGTGCGGGGTCGATCTCCGGGGTCGCCCACCGGCTCGGCGAGCGGATCTCCGCCGCACCGCTCGTGCGGTGACGGCGGCCTCCGTCCTGAACGACGACGACCGCGAGGCGCTGCGCGCGCGGTTCGGCGAGCGCGCTCGTTTCGATGCGGCGCTCGCGCCGCACACGTGGTGGCGGATCGGCGGTCCGGCCGATGCGCTCATCGACGTTGCGAACGCGGCCGAGCTGGCGGACGTGCTGCGCCGCGTCCTCAAGCGCAAACTGCCGATGTTCGTGCTGGGTTCCGGCTCGAATCTGCTCGTCGGCGACGGTGGGATCCGCGGGATCGTCCTGCGGCTCGACGGGGAATTCGCCGCACTCGCGACGCGCGCCGAGGACGGCGCCGTGGTGGCCCAGGCGGGCGGAAGCGCCTCGCTGCCGCTGTTGTGCGCGCAGGTCGCGACCCTCGGGGGGCTCGGCGTCGACGGCCTCGCCGGCATCCCGGCGACGCTCGGCGGCGCGATCCGGATGAATGCCGGGACCGATCGCGAGATCGGAGAATTTGCGACCGAGGTGATCGTTCAGACCCCGGTCCGCCCCGATCCGCACGCGATCGACGTGGGGTGGAAGTACCGCCGGACCTCGATCCCGCCCGACGCGATCGTCACCGGCGCGACCCTGCGCTTTCCCCAGGGCGAGCCGGCCGCCGTACGGGAGCGGCTCCAGTCGCGGCTCGTTCGCAGGAAGGCGACGCAGCCCGTCGCGATCCCGAACTCGGGGTCGTGCTTCCGCAATCCGGAGGGGGACCACGCGGGGCGGCTCATCGAGGCGGCCGGCGCCAAGGGCTGGCGTGAAGGCGGGGCGGAAGTGTCACCCTTGCACGCTAACTTCATCGTCAACACGGGCGGGGCGTCGGCTCGCGACGTCGCGACGCTTCTGGCGCGCGTCCGGCGCGCCGTCGAAGAGCGCTTCGGCGTCGAGCTCCACCTCGAAGTCCACCTCGTCGGAGAATTCACAGCGAACTGATGCCTGGGTTGAAAGTCGCGGTGGTCATGGGAGGCCC
>JAQBPM010000233.1 GCA_028287525.1 Vulcanimicrobiota bacterium
CCCGACGCGGCGGGGACGACGTCGTTTTCGGCCAGCCAGTTCGCGTCGTAGAGGCGCGATCGATAGCGTTCGCCGCCGTCGCAGAGGATCGTGACGACGCGGCTCCCGGCCGGCAGGGTCCGCGCGAAGCGCGCCGCCGCCGCGACGTTCAGGGCGGCGGAGCCGCCGACGAAGAGCCCTTCCTCGCGCAGCAGCCAATGCGCCATCTCAACCATCGTGCGGTCGTCGACGCGCACCGCATCGTCGACCGGCGCGCCGGCGAAGTTCGCGACGATGCGTTTGATCCCGATCCCTTCGGCATTCGAATCGCCTTCGGTCGCGAGCTGACCCGTCTTGACGTAACTGTACAGCGCCGAGCCGTACGGATCGGCGAGGATCACGCGGATCTGCGGATCGCGCGCCTTGAGCGCGCGCCCGCAGCCAGCGATGGTGCCGCCCGTTCCCGCGGAGGCGACGAACGCGTCGAGCGCGCCGCCGGTTTGCGCGAAGATCTCGGGACCGGTGGTCCGTTCGTGTGCGTCGCGGTTCGCGGTGTTTTCGAACTGATTCGCCCACACGGCGTCCGGCGTCGATTCGGCGAGCCGCCGCGCGACGTGATAGTAGTTCGCGTCGTCGGCGAAGCCGACCGCGGGGACCACGTGCAGTTCGGCGCCGAAGGCTCGCAGCAGCGCGTACTTCTCGGGCGCTTGATCGTCGGGCATCACGATGATCGTTCGATACCCGCGCGCGTTGCCGACCAGCGCCAAGCCGATCCCGGTATTGCCGGCCGTTCCCTCGACGACAACGCCTCCCGGACCGAGGAGGCCGCGGGCTTCGAAATCGCTGATGATTCCCAGCGCCGCCCGATCCTTGACGGAGCCGCCGGGATTGAGGAACTCGGCTTTGCCCATGATCGTGCGGCCCAGCACCGCCGAGAGCTTGGGCAGGCCGATCAGGGGCGTCGATCCGACGGCGCCGGCGAATCCGTCGCGCGTGTCTTCGGCGGTGGTGTGTGAGGGATTCGGCACGGTGCGGTGAACGTCGTCCGGCGAGGATGACGGTTCCTTTCGACGCGGCCAGCCCGAGCGACGGCGCTTTCGGCTTGTATAGCGCGGTCGGTGACGCTTTGGCCGGTCGCCGCCTTGGTTTCGGGGTGCGCCGCGCGGCGCTCGCCGCCAACTTCGCACGCCATCGCGGCGCCGACGAGTCCGGCGCGACCGCCAACTGGGCCGCCGGACTGCTGGCCGAGATCGGCCTCGTCGCCGTCGTGGTGCCGGCCGACGCCGTGCCGCGCACGCGGCTGCTGGGGCTGGCCGACGCGCCGCTGTACGGGGCCCGCATCGTCGCCGGGCTGCCCGGCCTGCCGGCGCGCACTTCGGACATCGTGCGCTGGCACCGCGAGCACGATGACGGCACCGGTTTCCCCGACCGCCTGCGCTGGGACGGGATCCCGGCCGACGCGGCGTCGCTCGGGATCGCGAACGCGTTCGTGGAGGCGATCGAGGATCCGGAGGAGCCCCGCGACGCGGCCGAGGCACTCTTTGCGATCCTCGCCGAGAACGGCCGACGGTTCCGGGTCGAGCTGGTGCGCGCGTTCCGTGAGTTCATCATGCTGACGCCGCTGTGGGACGCGCGTTGGGAACCGGTGCTCCCGGCTTCCGACGACGACGCGCTGCTGGAGGGCTTGGCCGAGATGCTTGATGCACGCGCGGCGCACACCGCCGGACGCACCGCGCGGGTCGTCGACCTGGCGCGATCGCTCGCGACGCGGCTCGATCTGGACGAACGCCGCGTCGTGCGCGCGGCGCGGCTGCTCGCGCTCGGCGCCGCCGGGCACGAGGTCGCCGACGACCGGCTCGACCCGCTCTCGCGGTTCGCCCGCGACCGGCGCGCGACGGTCGCCCGTCACGCTGCGGCAATCGCGCAGACGGTCGCCGCGTACCGGGACGACGCCCCGCTGCTCGGCGCCTCGTCCGCCTGGCACGAGGACGGTACACGCGACCCGCTCGCCGCCGTGCTGGCGCTGGCGATCGCGGTCGACGCGATCGGGCCGAACGACGGTCCGCGCCTGGTGGCCGCCGCTGCCGGGACGCAGTTCGACCCGGACGTAGCGCGGGTCTATCTCTCGGGGACCGGAGCGCCTACGTGATCGACCTGCCCGCCCGTACCCGTCGCGTCTCCGGGACGCGCCTGCTCGATCTCTGCCAAGCGCGAGGCATCACGAGCATTGTCGACCCGTTCATGGGGCTGCCGATGCACCTCAACACGCTCAAGCGTCACGGCCTGGTGGTCCACGGCGGCGACCTGCTGGAGTGGTTCGTGCGCGCCGGCGAGGGGCTCGTGGTCAACGACTTCACGATCCTGCGCGACAACGAAGTCGCCGAGATCGTCGAGATGCTCCCCGGGCGCATCTATCCGACCGACCTTTTCCGGGCCTGGGAGGGCGTGTTCTTCAGCGAGGACCAGTGCCGGTATCTCGGCGTGTGGCACGCCAACGTGCACGGCCTGCGCAGCGACGGACAGACCGGCCTCGCCGTCGTCGGGTTGTGGCACGTGCTCGCTCACTGGCTGCTCAAAGCGCGCTATCCCGACGACCTGATCGACGTGCCGCCGAGCGAGCTCGCCTGGCACTACATTCGCGAGACGGAGCGCTGGGTCGTCGAGAACGGCAAGCGCAACACCGTGCGCCGCGGCGACTTCGCGGCGACCCTCGGCGCGGTGCAGGCCGACGCGGCCTATCTCGCGCCGCCCGGCCGCAGCGGTGCCAAACGCATCGACGCGCGCGTGTGGATGTGGGAAGCGTGGTGGCATGGCGACCCGTATCTCAACGTCGAACGGCTGTACCGCGACACGGTCTTCGGCGGGCGGACGCACGACGATGCCAGCTACGATCGCGCCGTCGGCGAAGTGCTGCACGCCGCCGCTTCCGCGCCGTTCGTCATCGTGCAGGCGACGCCGCGCGACGCGGCGCGATTCGAGCGCCTCATGCACCTCCACCGCGCACGCGTCGAGGTCGTCGCACCGGATCCCGACGACCTCTACGTCATCGGCAGCGGCGCGAAACCGTAAAGCTCAGCGCGCGGGCGCTGCGGCCTGGAAGCGGTACCACACCAGGCACAGCAGGGCCAGGATGACGCTGACGATTCCGTGCTTCACGTGGACGCCGGCCGGGATGAAGTGCCCGGTCCAATAGAGCACCGCGACGATCAGGAAGACGACGGCCAGGACGAGCGAGATCTGCTTCATGCAATGACTTTCGTGACGAAGAGGATGAACGAGAGGGCGCCGGCAGCGATACAATACCACGCGAACGGCGCGAGGTCGTTGTGCCGGAACCAGCGGGTGAGAAACGCGACCGATGCGTAGGCGGTGACGCCCGCAACGACGCAGCCGGCGGCGGCTTGCTGGAGCACCACGTGCGCGTCGGGTGCGAACAGGGTGGGGATCTCGAGCAGGCTCGCAGCCAAGATTACCGGCGTCGCGAGCAGGAATGAGTAGCGCGCTGCGTCGTCATGATGCAGGTCGCGCAGCAGCCCGGCGACGATCGCCGAACCGGAGCGCGAGATTCCCGGCAAGAGCGCGAGCGACTGCATGACGCCGACGAACACACCCTCCTTCGGGGTGAGGTCCTCCAGCTTCCGATACGTTCGCCCGCCGCTGACCTGTCCTGAGCTTGTCGAAGGATGCTGCCGCTTGCGCAGCCACTCGCCGAAGAGCATCAGGAAACCATTGGCGAGCAGGAACAGCGAGACGGGGATCGGCGAGGCGAACAGCGATTTCACCGCCGACTGGAAAAGCACGCCGAGGATGCCGACCGGGATCGTTCCGGCGATGAGCAGCCACGCCGTCCGTTCGTTCGGATCATCGCTCAAGCGTCCACGCGCGACGCTGGCGACGAAGGCGCGGACGATCGCGATCCAATCGCGCCGATAGAACACGATGAGCGCCAGCGCCGTTCCCAGGTGCAGGACGACGACGAACGCCAGGAACGATTCCGAGCTCTCGTCGACGTTCCACCGCAGCAGCGCCGGAAGGAGCACGGTGTGCCCCAGACTGCTGACCGGAAACAGTTCGCTGACGCCCTGCAGCACAGCGAGCAGCATTGCCTGCACGAACGTCACGTTCGCGTCGGTTCGCACGCGGGGGAGGCTTTCCCGCTCGCGGTGAAGCGCGAAGTGTGAGTGAAGCACGCTCGCATCGGCGGCTTATCGATGCCCCCTTGCTGGTCGCGTATACCATCGGCGACGAATTCGCGGCCGCGCGGACGGAGACGTACGATTTGGGTCTGGGAGGACTGGCGATGCTCTCCCAGGTCGAACTCGCGGCCGGCCAGCCGCTGCGGCTCGAATTGGAACTGCGCGGCGACCCCCGCCCGGCGCTCCACCTGACCGGCGAGGTCCGCTGGTGTCGGATCGACCCGACGCTCGAACAATACCGCATCGGCGTCGAATTCACCGACCGCACCCCCGAACAAGAAGCCCAACTCCTCGGCTACATCGACATGATGTACAAGCTCCGCGATTTGGGCGTCCTCTAAAAAAAAGCCCACGTCCCGGCGGCCAAGACAATCAGGTTGCGAAAAACCCTCGCCAAAGCGAGGGTTTTTTGCGACCGCAGGGTTCGGCGCTCGTTCAGAGCGCCGAACCCTATTGTGCGTCGAAGGTTACGATGAAGCGGTAGGTCGCCGCGACCGGCTTGCAGTCCTTGATCTCGGTATGGAACTTCGAGGACCGTGCCGCCGCGAGCGCGTTCGCGTTGAGCACCTTGCTGGGTGACGACTCGACCGTGACGCTCGTGACTTTGCTGTTCTCGTCGAGCGCAACGTCGACCGTCACGTCACCGGTGATCCCTTGCTGCTGGGCGATCGCGGGCATGTCCGGCGGGTTTGCGAAATCGGTCCCGGGCTGAACGTTCGGATGTGCACAGGCCAACGGCTTCGGTGTAGGAACCGGCGTCGGAGGCGCCGGTGCCGGCGTCGCCGGCGGCGCCGTCGACGGTGCGGACGTTCCCTGGCCCTGCGGAATCCCTTGCGTGTTGCCCTTGTCGTACTTGTTGGCCGTCTCGCTCGGACCGCTGTTCGATTTCGTCACGGTCTTGAGCGTGTTGATCTTGATCTTCGGCTGCTGCGGCGCGGGCGTCTGCTTCGGCGGAGGCGTCTGCTTCGGCGGCGGCGTCGGCGGCACCGTAGGTTTCGGCGTCGGCGTCGGCGGCGGGGTCGGCGGCGGCGTCGGCACCTTCATCACGGTGACCTTTTGCGGCTGATCTTCCTGCACTTTCGTGTTTTCGAACTTCACGAACGGCCCTGCGATCAAGTGCAGCGCAATCGAAATCAGGAAGCCGTAGAGCAGGAAGTTCTTGGCCCGCTCCACGGGGCGGGGAGGGGGCTTCGGAGGCGTATTCGTCGCCATCCTAACCCGATTGCCCCTCGGGCGTGCCTTCGACGTGGTTGGCCAAGCCGAAGGTGGTGAGGTTCGCGGCTTTTGCCGCGTCCATCACGCGTAAAATCGTCCCGAACCGTGCCTTGGGGTCCGCCTTGATGATGACGGTCTTCAGCCCGGAGCCGGTCGACTTGACGAGATCCGCGAACTGCGCCTTCGCTTGCGTCTCGTTCACGATGCTCGAGCCGATCTGCACGTCGTTCTTCGCGTCGATTCGGACGACGATCTGCGACTGATGGACCTTGTCCGTGTTCTTGGCGTCGGGGAGCTTGGGCTCTTTGACGACCGAAGCGAGGATGATGAAGATGATGAGGAGGACCAACAGCACGTCCGTGAACGGCGTAATGTTGATCGTCGACATCACCTCTTCTTCGCCTTGTCCGGTGGTGACGGCCACGTAAAGGGCTTCCTTCTCTTCTTCGCTAGTGGCTTGCGGCGAGGCCGCAAGCGTTCTGGTGCATCTTCATCGGCAGAGCGTTACGAGGTGACGAAACCGACGTCTTCGAGCCCGGCGATCTTCGCCGCGTCGAGGATGCGGATGATCGTTCCGTACGGCGCCTTCACGTCGGCGGTCAGCGAGACGTGCTTGTTGCCCTTGCGATTCTTCACGTCTTGCATGTCCGTGTAGATGTGCGCGACGTCGGTACGCTTGCCGTCGATGTATATGACCCCGGTCTCGTTGACCAGCACTTCGATATTGTCGGTCTTTTTCTGCGGCTGCTGGGGCGGCGCGCTGTTGCTGTCAGGCAGCTGCTTCTCGAAACCGGGCGGCGCGACGAGCGCTGCCAAGATCATGAAGATGATCAGCAGGACCAGCAGCACGTCCGTGAAGGGCGTGATGTTGATCTCGGCCATCACGGCGTCGTCCTGCTGGGAGGAGACCATGCTCATACGTCGAGTCCTCGGGCCTGCAGGTTCAACCTACTTCGCCGGCTGGTAGAGATCCGTCGGGATCGCTGAGCCGGTGTTGTGGAAGTGGAGCATCTCGGCGAGCTGATTGCTGGCCACGATCATCTCCTGGTTGTACGCCTTGATCCGGGTCTTGAAGTAGTTGAAGAAGATAACGGCGATGACGGCGACGAGCAGGCCGGCAGCGGTCGTGATCAGCGCTTCGGAAACGCCCGCCGCGACGACGGCCGGGGTCGAGTTGCCCTTGAGGGCGATGTCCTCGAACGCTCGGATGATACCGAGAACGGTTCCGAACAAACCGACGAACGGCGCGATGACCGCGATGGTACCGATGACGCCCAAGTTGCGCTCGAGCGAGTTCAGGTTCTCCATCAGCGCGATCGAGAGCGCGTCGGTAATGTCGGCGCGGTTCTTCTCACCGCGCTGCAAGCCGAACTCGAGAATCTTGGGGAGCATCCCCTTGTTCTGCCGGCAAACCTTGATGGCGCCCGGCAGGTCGTCGGCAGCGATACGCTGGCCGATCGAGCGAAGCAGTCCCTTCGAGTCCGAGTGCTGGCTCGCGAAGAACAGCAGCCGCTCGATAACGATGGCGACCGCGACGATCGAGAGCACGAGCAGCATCCACATCGCGGGGCCGCCCTTGCTGATCATCGCAAAAAATCCGGTGAAAATATCCACGAGGTCGAGTCAAGCCTCCGAGTCTACGAGGGAGAGGTTCCGGCAAAGTGCCGGACCGGCGAAGGTGCATTGAAAGTCGCGAAAAGCCGGACAA
>JAQBPM010000337.1 GCA_028287525.1 Vulcanimicrobiota bacterium
GAGCGAGCGTCCGCGGTCTGCGGCGGACGCTCGCCGGCTGTCCGTGGTTGGTCCTCCCTAGACGGACCGCGCTGGTTCGCGCGCGGCTTCCGCGGCCTTTTGGCCGTTGGGCGCCCCTTCGGCCTTCGCACCGTCACCGTTCGAGCGGGGTTGTCCCGGCGGTGGTTTGCCCGGCAGCGGTGGAAGCTTGCGCGCCTCTTTTACGTCAATGCCGATTCCGTTCGCGACCCGCGTGCCGTAGTTCTCGTCGGCATACAGGAAGTGCCAGACCATTCGCAGCTGGATGTTCCGGTCGCACTGCTTGAGCGCGTCGACGAGGTTATTGATCAGGTCGTCGCGTTCGCGGTCGTCGATCGAACGGTAGCGCTCGCCCACTTGCGTGTAGTCGTCCTGCGTGCGCCTGATCTGGTAGCGGCAGACCTTCCCTTCGGTCTACTCACCGTACTCGACGACGTTCTTGGGCGCCTCGACCGCCGCACCCGGCTGGATGCTCGGCTCGAAGTTGACGTGTGGGTTGTCGCCGCCGTCGATGCGATGCGACATGATGCCGTCGCGCTGGTTCGTCACCACTTTCACGCGCGGCGCGTTGGCCTGCAATTGGAGGTAGTTGGGTCCAACGCGATAGCGCTGCGTGTCGGAGTACGAGAACGTTCGGCCGACCAGCATCTTGTCATCCGAGAAGTCGATCCCGTCAACGATCACGCCGGTTCCGAATGCGGCTTGTTCGTTCTCGAGGAACATGTTCTCGGGGTTCTTGTCGAGCACCATGCGGCCCGCCGGGCGCTTGGGGAACTGGTCTTCCGGCCAGATCTTGGTGTCGTCGAGCGGATCGAAATCGAGCTCATCGTGCGGCCCGTCCGGCATGATCTGAATGCGCATCTCCCACTCGGGGAAATCGCCGCGTTCGATACAGTCGAAGAGATCCTTCGTGGCGTGGCTGAATGCTTTCGCCTGGATCGCCTCCGCCTCAGGCTGGGTCAGCGACTTGATGCCCTGCTTCGGCACCCAGTGGAACTTGCAGAGGACGGCGTCGCCTTGCTCGTTGACGAGCTTGTAGGTATTGACGCCGGCGCCTTCTTGATGGCGGTAGTCGGCCGGGATGCCGCGCGGCGAGAATAGCCACGTGATCATGTGAAGCGACTCCGTCGTTTGACTGATGAAGTCGAACTGCCGGTTCGGCGTTTGGAGGTTGGTGACCGGATCGGGTTTGAACGAGTGGATGAAATCCGGAAACTTGATCGCGTCGCGGATGAAAAAGACCGGCAGATTGTTGCCGACCAGGTCCCAGTTGCCGTCGTCGGTGTAGAACTTCGTCGCGAAGCCGCGCGGATCGCGCAGCGTCTCAGGCGAGTCCTTGCTGTGGATGACGGTCGAGAATCGGACGAGCACCGGCGTGCGCTTGCCTTTGGTCCCGAGCACTTTGGCTCGCGTGTACTTGGTCGCGGGCTCGTCGCCGATCATACCGTACGACTCGAAATAGCCATGGGCGACCGTCCCGCGCGCGTGCACCACGCGTTCCGGGATGCGCTCGCGGTCGAAGTGCGCCATCTTTTCGAGGAATTGATAGTTTTCAAGCGTCGCCGGCCCGCGTTCGCCGACGGTACGCGTGCTTTGATTGTCACGAATCGGGTGACCCTGACGAGTCGTCAGGGTCGGCTTGTCGTCGCTCATGCCTTTCCTTTCGGTACCGTCTCTGGCGCTTGGGCCGGCGGTACGCAGGAGCGGTACAGTGAAAATCACTTTCACTGCGACGATGCTACCACCGCGCGTATGCGTATACAAGGTGCAGCGCCGCACCTGTGCGCTGCGTTGAAAGCAGGCTTAGCTGGACGGCAGGCGACTTCTCGCGCGCATGCTAGCGCCAGTTACGTCGAGGCGGCTTTGAAGGCGGCCCAGCCGCCGTGGTGCGAGATGTCTTTGTAGCCGCGCTGCGCGATGAGGTCGCGCGGATAGATCATCGCGCTCACGCTGCTGCCGTCCTCGAGCTGGACCGGCGCTTCGTAGAGGTTCGGGGGCTCGGTCGCGATCAGGTGCGCGTGCTCCGCGTCCGTCATCTCGTAGACCTCGCCGGCGATCGAGACGCCGCCTTCGGCAACCTCGTAGATGCCCGGATGCTGATCTTCAACGGAGTGCAGGCGATAGATCGCCTTCGTCTTCGCTTCGCGCACGAAACGCGCACCGGTCAGGTTGCCGTGATCGGGTTGCCCACGCAGTGCCGAGCCGCAGATGAAGAACAGCATGTCGAATCCTCGTGTGTCAGAAAGAATCATGAACGGCATTCGCCGTCGCTTCGAGCGTCAGGCGCAGCGCCTCGACGCCGAGTTCGAGATCGGCCGGAGCAGTCCGTTCGCTGCCGACGTGACTGCGGCCGCCGATGCTCGGAACGAAGATCATCGCGGTAGGGGCGACGTGCGCGACGCACATCGCGTCATGTCCGGCGCCGCTCGGGATGTCGATCGCATGCGGAACAAGCGCGTCGCACACCTTTCGGACCGCCGTCCGAATGCGGCCGTCCATCGGGACGGCGGAGCGCGATTCGAGCATCTCGATCGTGACGCGCACGCGGCGCTCGCGTTCGACTCCGCGCGCTCGCTCGCGCAGCGCCGCTTCGATCGCTTCGACCCGCGCGTCTTCGATCGACCGCGCGTCGACGCGAAACGTGACACGCCCCGGCACGATGTTGGTCTGATTCGGATCGACCTCGAGCCGGCCGACGGTCGCGACTGCGTCGCCGGCTGCGCGTCCCGCCGCCTCGACCGCGAGAACGAGCTCGCTCGCCGCGCACAGCGCGTCGGTGCGCTGGTCCATCGGTACGGTGCCGGCGTGTCCAGCCTCGCCGTCGACGACGACGCGCAGCCGGCGCTGGCCGGCGATCGCAGTGACCACGCCGAGGCGCACGCCCATCCGTTCCATCACGGGACCCTGCTCGATGTGCAGCTCGACGTATGCGGCCGGCGGCGGGAAACCATCGCGCACCGGTACGCCGGCCAGCAATCCGCTCGGTCCCGCGATCGCGGAAGCGAACGTCTCGCCGTCGTCGGCGACGAGTGCCAGCGCTTCGTCGATCGGCGTCAGCCCCGCGTACACCGAACTCCCCAGGCATCCCAGCGGAAAACGGCTTCCCTCTTCGCCGGCCCACGCAACGACTTCGAGCGGCCGTTGCGGGCGCGTCCCCGACGCCGCGATGCGCGCGATCGCCTCCATTCCCCCGACGACGCCGTAGGCACCGTCGTACGCGCCGCCGTTCTTGACGGTGTCGAGATGCGATCCGCATTGCACCGGCGGCCCATCGCGTTCGCCGTCGAGCCGCGCGAACACATTGCCCGCGCGATCCTGCTCGACGCGCAGGCCGGCCTCGCGCGCCCAGCCCGCGAACCGTTCGCGAGCGGCGCGTTCGGCGGCGCTGAAGAGCGGGCGATCGATCCCCTCCGGCGTCGCACCGAGGGTCGCGAGTTCCGCCAGCCGCTCGTGCAGCCTCATACGCGTGCCGCGACGGCGGCGTCCAGCTGCGCCAGATACGCCGCACGGGCCGCCGGCTCGATGAACGCGGCCTCGAAGCTGTTGCGCGCGAGCGTCTCGAGCGCGCTCGGCGGAAGCTGCAGCGCTTGCGCGACGGCGGCGAGATTGTCGCCGACGTAGCCGCCGAAATAGGCGGGATCGTCGGAGTTGACCGTTGCGACCAATCCTTCGTCGAGCATCCGGCCCAGCGTGTGGTCGCGCAGCGTATCGAAGACACGCAGCTTCACGTTTGAGAGCGGACACACCGTGAGCGGCATCCGATCGTCGCGCAGGCGCGCGACCAGCAGCGGATCCTCGAGGCTGCGCACGCCGTGATCGACGCGCGATACGTGCAGCAGATCGAGCGCCTCCCACACGTATGACGGCGGCCCTTCTTCGCCCGCGTGGGCGACCGTCTTCCACCCTTCCGCGCGCGCGCGGGCGAACACCCGCTCGAACTTCGAAGGCGGATGGCCGATTTCGGCGGAGTCGAGCCCGACGGCGACGATGCGGTCGCCGTACGGCAGGGCTTGCTCGAGCGTCGCCAGCGCGGCTTCCGCGCTGCGATCGCGCAGGAAGCACATGATGAGCTTCGAGGATACGCCGTGGCGGCGCTCGCTTTCACGCACCGCCGACCACAGCCCGTCGATCACCGTCTCGAACGGAACGCCGCGCGCGACGTGCGCCTGGGGGTCGAAGAACAGCTCGGCGTGCACGACGCCTTGCGCGCGCGCCCGCGCAAAATACGCCTCGGCAAGGTCGGCGAAATCCGCTTCCGTTCGCAGAACGTTCATCGCTGCATAGTAGAGGTCGAGAAACGACTGCAGGTCGGTGAATTCGTACGCATTGCGCAACGCGTCGACGGAGGGATACGGCAGCCTGACGCGGTTCCGCTCGGCGAGCGCGAAGATCAGCTCCGGCTCGAACGTGCCCTCGATGTGCAGGTGCAGTTCGGCCTTGGGCAGCGCGTAGGCGGGGGCGACGTTCATGCGCCGGCCGGGTGGTTGGCGATCCAATGGCGCGCGATGTCGACCCGGCGACAGATCCACACGTCCTC
>JAQBPM010000338.1 GCA_028287525.1 Vulcanimicrobiota bacterium
ATGAGGATGCCCGCGTCGAAGGCGAGGGCGAAGCCTCGGATGAGGCCCGTGCCGGTGCCGGCGCCGAGGTAGATGGAGGGGTGGGGGAAACTGACGCGGGTCGTGACGGTGCCGGTTTGGGCGGTCGGGTAGAGGTTGTTGCCGATGCGGATGAGCGCGCTCTCGTTGCGCGCGGTGTTAACGATGCCGTCGTTGCCGAAGACGAGCCCTCCGCTGATGCGGTAGCGGCTGCCGTTCGGGCGGTAGTCGCCGATCAGGGAGAAATTGTTGTACTTCGTCGTCGACGTGTACGGGTTGCCGTCGTAGTTGAATTGTTGGGAGACGCTCGCGTTGCCCGTCGCGATGCGCACGCTGAAGTCGTAGAGGAGCGGTTTTTCCAGCGTGATCCCGTCGCCGATGGTGCTGACGTGCACGCCGTACGACACGGACGAAAACAGATCGGCTCGCGCGGCGGCCGGATAGGCCGCCAGGGCGCAAGCGAGCGACGCGGCCGCCAGTCGTCTCATCGGCGAAGCTCTTCGACGACGCCCGCTCGCTCTCCGGGCGGCAGCGCGTCACGTTGTGCGGCAAAACTTGCGTCGATGTCGGCCAGCGGCACGAGCGCGAACGCGCGTTCGTGCAGACGGGGATGCGGGACGATGAGATCGGGCTCGTCGACGCGCTCGTCGCCGTAGGTCAGGATGTCGAGATCGAGGACGCGCGGCCCCCAACGATAGGTCGCGACGCGGCCTTCTTCACCCTCGATGCGTTTGAGGGCGGCGAGGAGATCGCGCGGGCCGAGCTCGGTGTCGAGCAGTGCGGCGGCGTTGACGAACGGGTCCTGTTCCGTCACGCCCCACGGCGCGCTGCGGTAGAGCGGCGAACGCGCGCACACGGTGCCGAGTTCGGCCAATCGGACGAACGCGCGCCGCACCGCGGCTGCCGCGTCGCCGACGTTCGAGCCGATCCCGATCGCAGCGCGCGGCACGGCGCTCACCGTGCCCGGTGCAGCGTGACCACGGGTGTCGCGCCGGCCAGCATGCGCGGTTTCGCGATCGCGACGCGGGCGCGCGCGATGCGCGGGTCGGTCATGACGGCGTCGAGGATCAGCTCGCCCAGCCGCTCGAGCAGCGCGCAGCGCTCGTGCGCGACGGTGCGCACGACGCTCGCATGCAGTTCGGCGTAGTTCACCGTGTCGGCGAGCGCGTCGCTGGCGCGGGCCGCCTGCAGATCGACCTCGAGCGCGAGGTCGACGTCGAACGGCTGCGCGACATCCTGCTCGCGCGGATCGGCACCGTGATGACCCCAGGCGCGGATCCCGCGCAATTCGATCGTGTCGGAAGGCGCGATCACGGCAGGCGATCGACCCAGCCGGCGGGGCGCCAGCCGCGAACGATCGCGTCCGCGACGCGCGCGACGTCGCCTTGTTCGTCGACGTCGTGCACGCGGACCATGTCGATGCCGGCCGCGACGGCGAGCGCGACGGTCGCGGCGGTGCCGAACTCGCGGGCGCCGACGGCGCGGCCGGTCAGCTTGCCGATCGTCGACTTGCGTGAGGTGCCGACGAGCGTCGGAAAGCCGAGCGCCACGAGCCGGTCGAGTGCACCCAGCAGCGCGATGCTGTGCTCGGGAAGTTTGCCGAAACCGATCCCCGGATCGAGGATGACGTGTTCCGCCGGGATCCCGGCGCGCACGCAGCGCGCGGCGGCATCGTCGAGAAACGTCAGCACTTCGTCGACGACGTCGCGTTCGTAGAGCGCGACCGCTTTGTTGTGCATGACGACGATCGGCGTGCCCGCCTCGACGGCAGCGGCGATCAAGTCCGCCGGCGCACCCCAAATCGAGTTCAGCAGATCTCCGCCGGCAGCGCGCGCTTCGCCGAAGAGCCCGGATTTGAACGTGTCGACCGAGAGGATCGCGTCGGGCGCGGCGGCGCGAATGGCGCGTATCGCCGGGATCAGCCGCGCGCGCTCGGTCTTCGCGTCGATCGGGTGGTGGCCGGGCCGGGTCGATTCGGCGCCGATGTCGATCAGATCGGCGCCGTGCCCGATGTGCGCGAGCGCGCGCTGCGCCGCCGCGCCCGCGTCGGGGATGCCGTCACCCGAGAACGAGTCGGGCGAGACGTTGACGATCCCCATCAGGTACGTCCGCACGCCCCACGGGAGGACGCGGTCGCGCACGCGCAACGCGCCGCGCGCGCTGGTCGTCGCGTGCTCAGACATTGCTCGCCACGTTCGCCATCCACCAGCCGCGCAGCGTCGCGACGACGAACGTCGAGCCGGTGACGACGATGATGTCGTCGGCTTCGGCGTTGCGCCGCGCGATCGCGAACGCTTCGACCGGGTCGGTGATCGCGCGGCCCCACGCGCCGAGCTCGCCCGCGATCGACGCCAGCCGCTGCGGCCGCGACGCCTCGCGCCCGGGGACGGCGAAGGTCGTGAAGATGAACGAGCCGCGCAGCGGCACGAACGGCCGGATCACCTCGATCGCGTCCTTCGAGTCGCCGATCGCAATGACGAAGGTGAAGCGACGGTCCGGGAACGTCTCGGCAAGGGCGTCGGCCAGACTCTGCGCCTTGTCGGGATTGTGCGCGATGTCGAACACGACGCCCGGGTGAGACGGGAAGAACTCCATCCGGCCGGGGACGATCGTGCGCGCGAGTCCCGTCTCGATCTCCGAGCGCGTCGGACGCAAGTCGGGCGGAAGGTGTTCCAGCGCGCGAATCGCCGTGGCCGCGTTCCGCTGCTGGAATCGTCCCAGCACCGGGAGTGCGATCTCGTAACGGTCCAGCGGCGTCGTGACCGCAAACGATTGGCCGTACCGCTCGCCGGGGCGTTGTTCGATCGTGACGGTGTCGGCAACCGAAACGAACGGCGCGCCGACGTCGGCGCAGATGCGCTCGATTTCCGCGCGCGCCCCCGGATCGCGCACGTCGCTCACCAGCGGCACGCCTTCTTTGGCGATGCCCGCTTTGTCGCGCGCGATGTCTTCCAGCGTGTCGCCCAAGACGTCGGTATGATCCAAACCGACGTTGGTGATGATGCTGACCTTCGGGCGCAGCACGTTCGTGCCGTCGAGCGTACCGCCCAGTCCAGCTTCGATCACGGCGACGTCGACTTCGCAGCGCGCGAACCACAGGAACGCCAGCGCCAAGAGCGTTTCGTAGTACGTGGGCTTGCCGTGCTCGTACGCGACCCGGTCGACCGCGGTGAGCATCTCGCCGATCAGATCGCCGAACGCATCCTCCGGAATCGGGATGCCGTTGACCCGGGCGCGCTCCGTCACGCTGGCGAGGTGCGGCTTCGTGTGCAATCCGGTGCGCCGGCCGGACGCCTGCAGCACCGCCGCGAGCATCGTCGAGGTCGAACCTTTGCCGCTCGTACCGGCGACGTGCAGGGTGGGATACTCGCGATGCGGGTTGCCGAGCGCGTCGAGAAACGCGTCGATGCGGTCGAGCCGATTCGGCATCCGGCGGGAGGCGTTCTCGTTGATCAACCCGAGCAGGTACGACTGCGCGGCCTGGAAAGTCATCGTTCCCGAAACCCCGCCGGATGGTGATCTGTTGCGTTTCCGGCGAGCAGATCGAGCGCGTGCGGCAGCGCGCCGACGATCGCATCGAGCGTTTCGCGCACGGCCTTCGGACTGCCGGGCAGGTTCACGATCAAGGACCGGTTTCGCACGCCCGCGATCGCGCGCGAGAGCATCGCGCCGGGCGCGTGACGCATCGACGCGAAGCGCATCGCTTCGGCGATCCCCGGCACCTCGTAATCGAGCACTGCCGCCGTCGCCTGCGGCGTGCGGTCGCGCTCGCCCAAGCCCGTGCCGCCGGACGTGAGGATCAAGCGGGTTCCGCCGTCGCACAACTCGATCAGCGCCGCCTGCAGCGCGGCCGCGTCGTCGGGCAGCACGCGCTCGTCGTCGATCGCGAGCGGCTCCGCCCGCAGCGCATCGCGCACGACCGGGATGCACGCGTCGGGCCGCTCGCCGCTGTGCGCGCGGTCCGAGAGTACGATCACCGCGACGGGATGAACGGTCATCGGGACGACTCGGGGACGCGCCAGTCGCCGGATTTCCCGCCCGACTTCTCGAGCAGGCGCACCCGCTCGATGACGATGCCCTTGTCGAGCGCCTTGCACATGTCGTAGATGGTGAGCGCGGCGACGCTTGCGGCGACCATGGCCTCCATCTCGACGCCGGTCTGACCGACGGTGGTCGCGTGCGTGGTAATGCGCAGCGTCGTCGCGTCGTCCCACGCGAACGCGACGTCGACCGCGCCGAGCGGGATCGGATGGGCGAGCGGGATCAGCTCGCTCGTGCGTTTCGCGGCCATGATCCCGGCCAGTTGCGCGGCGACGAACGCATCGCCCTTCGGGAGCGTCGCCGTTCGCAACCCTTCCGCCGCGGCCGCACCGAGGCGCACGGACGCTTCGGCGCGCGCGGACCGTGACGTCGGCGCTTTGGCCAAGACGTCGACCATCACCAGCGACCCCTCCGCCGTGATGTGCGACGGCTTCGGCGGCAGCGCGTCGCCGCTCACAAGAACTCGAGACCCGACGCGGCGGGGACGACGTCGTTTTCGGCCAGCCAGTTCGCGTCGTAGAGGCGCGATCGATAGCGTTCGCCGCCGTCGCAGAGGATCGTGACGACGCGGCTCCCGGCCGGCAGGGTCCGCGCGA
>JAQBPM010000274.1 GCA_028287525.1 Vulcanimicrobiota bacterium
GCCGCGCGCACGCCGTTCGGCGAGATCGCGGCGTTGACGATCGAGGTCGCGACGTGCTGCCAGTGCGGACGCACCGCGGCGAGGTCGGCGGCGACGGTCACGCGCACCGCCTCCGAGCGGCCCGAGGCGACGTCGTACAGGTGCAGAGTGCCGAACTGTGAGTACGCGATCGTATCCGGACCGGCCGACGCCGACGTGATGTCGAGCCCGGCGTTGCTGATGACCCGCTCGACCTTGCGCGTGCGCGTGTCGTATGCGAAGAGCGTGATCGGGCCGTCACGATCGGAGAGGAAGTATACGCGGTCGCCGACCCACATCGGATCGTTGTCGTTGGAATTGTTTCGCGGGATCGCGACGGTGCTCGAGTCGGCGAGGTTCGCGATCAGGACGGGCGTCGTCTGTCCGCCGCGATAGCCCTTCCAGTACGGCTCCCACTGCAGGGTCGGAACGTATGCGAGATGCGAAGCGTCCGGGGAGTAGGAACCCGTCTCCGCCATCGTGAGCGGCAGTTCGGCCGGGAAGCCGCCCGAAGCCGGGATCGTGTAGAGATTGTTCGGATCGGAGAAGCTCGCGCGGCTCGAGCGGAACAAGACGCGCTTTCCGTCCGGCGTCCAGCCGACGGCGACGTCCGCACCGGGATGGTACGTAAGGCGCCGCGGGTCGCCGCCGCTCGAGGCGACAACGTAGACGTCCACGTTGCCGTCATAGGCTCCGCTGAACGCGATCTGCGTGCCGTCGGGCGAGAAGATCGGCGCGCTGGCCAGGTGGTAGCCGGTGACCAGACGATGCGCCTCGCCGCCGCGGCGTGGGACGACCCAGATGTCACCGCCGTAGGTGAAGGCGATTTCGGTTCGGCTGACCGTCGGGTCGCGCAGGAGCAACGGAGGGTCGGAGGCCGCGGAGACGCGCCCCACCGGAGCCGATACCACGAGCGCCACGAGCGACGCAAGGAAAAACCACCGTCTCATTACAGCCTTCTTCTCGACGAATTCCGCTACGCGGGCGCTGTTCGCGCGAGGCGCGACCCTCCCTGGCGCGCTACATCGAGTCGGGCGCGCTCACGCCGCAGAGCGCGAGGGTCGTCGCGAGGACGGTCTTCGTCGCGATGCACAAGCCCAGGCGCGCCGTCGTCGTCGCCGGATCGTCGGTAAGCACGCGACAGGCGTCGTAGAATTGGTGGAAGTCCGCCGCGACCTCGCGCGCGTATTTCGGCAGTCGGTGCGGCGCTCGCGCTCGCGCGACCGACGCCACCGTCGGCCCGAAGTCGGCTAGCCGGCGCGCGAGCGCGAGCTCCGCCGGATCGGTGAGGGCGGCGAGCCCTTCGCCGCGTTCCGCGGCCGCGAGGGCGTCCGGGTGCGAGGTGCGCGCTTTGCGGAGCACCGAGGCGATCCGCGCGTGACCGTACTGCACGTAGTAGACGGGGTTGTCGTTCGACTGCTTCTTGGCGAGTTCGAGATCGAACGTCAGCGGCTGGTCGGTCGAGAGCATCACGAAGAAGAAGCGCGCCGCGTCGACGCCAACTTCGTCGATCACCTCTTCCAGCGTGATCAGCGTTCCCGCGCGCTTGGACATCGAGAGGATCTCGTCGCCGCGTTTGAGGGTGATCTGCTGGACCAGGATCACCTCGAACGCGCCCGGTCGGCCGTAGGCGTTCGCCAGCGCGTCGAGCCGCTTGATGTAGCCGTGGTGATCGGGGCCGAGGAAGTCGACGACGTGGTCGGCGCGCTGCAGCTTTTCGTAATGGTAGGCGATGTCGTTGGCGAAATAGGTCGGCCGGCCGTCGCTGCGGATCACGACGCGGTCCTCGTCGTCGCCCGCATCGGTCGTGCGCAGCCACGTCGCGCCGTCTTTCTCGTAGAGCACGCCGAGATCGCGCAGGCGCTGGATGCCGCGCTCGATCGCGCCGGTGTCGTGGAGTGCCTTTTCCGACTGCCAGAGATCGTACTCGACGTGGAACCGCCGCGCGACCGCCTGCTGCCCGGCGACGATCGCGTCGCGCGCGAACTTCGCGATCGGCGCCGTCGCGTCTTCAATAGAAACGGCCAGCCAGCGGTCGCCATCGCGCGCGCGAAGCGCCTCGGCGACGGGGACTAAATAATCGCCGGGGTAGCCGTCTTCCGGAAACGGATAGGCCGGCTCGAACAGCTGGCGGTAGCGGGCATACACCGATCGGCCGAGCGCGTCCATCTGCGAGCCGGCGTCGTTGATGATCCACTCGGTGAAGACGTCGTAGCCGGCGTGGCGCATCGTTTTCGCGAGCGTGTCGCCGACCGAGAGCGTGCGGCCTTGCACGACGACGAGCGGCCCGGTGGGATTCGCGCTGCCGAACTCGAGCGAGATCCGCTCGCCGGTCGGAGTTCCGCGGCCGAAATCGGCGCCCTCACGCAGCGCCGCGGCGACGACTTGCTGCCAGAACGCCGGCACGAGGCGCAGGTTGATGAAACCGGCGACGGCGGTTGCCTCGGCGACGGTTGAACGGACGGCGGGATCGTCCAGCGCGCGCGCGGCGATTGCCTCGGCGATCTCCTGGGGCTTCTTGCGCGCGACGCGGGCGAGGCCGAAGGCGACGTTGGTCGCCACGTCGCCGAACTCGGCGCGCCGCGGCGCCTCGAACTGCACCACGGGATCGGCTTCCGGCCAGAGTGCGCGCGCCGCGGCGGCGAAGCGGGCGGCGAGCTCGTCGAGCGAAAGCAGCGAGATCTCCTCAGTGGTGGTAGGGTTCATCGCGGGCGATCTTCGCCGCCCGGTACAGTTGCTCCAGCACCAGCGCCCGCGCCCATTCGTGCAGGAAGGTGAGCGGCGAGAGCGACCAGCGCACGTCCGCTCGGGCGAGCAACGCATCCGAAGCGCCGTACGTCCCCGCCACGACGAAGGTCAGCCGGGCGATCCCCCGATGCGGCAGCGCCTCGATCCGCCGCGCCAGCTCGTCGCTCGGGAAGAGCTCGCCGCGCCGCTCGAGCAGCCACACGTGGTCGGTGGGATCGAGCAGCTTGAGGATCGCGTCGCCCTCGGCGCGCATGGCGCGCTCGGGATCGCCCCCGTCGGCTGCGCGCACCTCGATCTCATCGAGCCGATGGTACGGCCGCAGCCGCGCACGAAAATCCGCAACCGCCTCGGCAAGATACCGCTCCCGAACCTTCCCTACCGCAATGAGGCGAACGTGCACGCAAGAGCCGTTCGCCGCGGGGTCTTAGGTTTCGGCGTCCTCGAGCACGGGCGCCGGAACGGTGGTCACGGTGACCCGCGGCTGGGGGATCGGTTCGCCACGCTCGCGCAGAAATTCGAAGTGGCCTTGGAGAGCGTTGCGAAAGCGCGCGACGGCTTCATCGGCGCTTTTTCCGATGCCGATGACCGCGTTGTGCTCGTCATCCACGTCCGGCGACGTTGCGCCGTAGCTGCCATTCTCTGGATCATAGTCGATGACGACCGTGTACATCGCTGATCCTCCAGCCCCGTTGCCCTTCGAAGACCCGACGGCCGCTTCATCGGTGCAGCGTCTAGACGGCGATCGTTGCGACGGTAGAGCGCGGCGCGGGAATCGGCCTACCCTCCTCGCGTAGGAAATCGAAGTACCCTTCGAGCGCATTACGAAAGCGCGCCAGCGCCTCCGCTTCGCTCTTTCCGATTGCAAACACGTTGTCGAAATCGGGCGAGGTCGCGCCGTAGCTCCCGTTCTCGGGGTCGTATTCGATCACGACTGCGTACATGAGGCTCCCTAGCGGATGCCGAGGCGTTTGCGGATTTTCATCCAGACTAGCCACGGCACTTCGTGGCCGTCCGCTCCGTCCAACGTTAAATCATCTCCTGTCGTTGGATTCTTGAAAATCGTGTGGTCGCCCTTGCCGTGGCGCTCGTCGGTGTAGCCGAGTTTGCGAAGCAAACGCTTCACCTCGCGCACGCGCGGCGGCACCTAATGGCGGTCCAGCGCGTAGCCGTCCGCGCCTGCGATGATGCGGCCCGCGACTTCAAGTTCAGTGAGCAGCGGGAACAGTTCGGCCGGGGCGAGATCGACGCGGTCGACGAGCGAGCCCGCGTCGCTCGCGCCGTTCGCGAGTGCGGCCAGGACGCGGCGTACCGCCGGTGAGTCGTCCGAGCGTGCCGCAGCGTGCCGCGCCCGGCGTGTCGGCGGCGCGAGGTACGACGGCAGCGCGGCGAGCACGTCGTCGGCGTCGCGGACGAGCGTCGCGCCGTCGCGGATGAGCGCGTTGCAGCCGGCGGCTTTCGGGCGGTCGACGTCGCCGGGGAAGGCGAGGACGGGGATGCCGCGGTCGGCGGCGTGACCGGCGGTGTTCAGCGCGCCGCTGCGGGCGGCCGCCTCGACGACGACCACGGCGTCGGCGAGCGCGGCGATCACGCCGTTACGCGCGAGGAACTGCCACGGCTCGGGATGATTGTCGGGCGGAAACGGCGAGACGACGGCGCCGCCTTCCGCAGCGATCCGCGCACCGAGTTCCCGATGTCGCGGCGGGAAGAAGTGCGCGTGCCCGCCGCCGAGCACGCCGATCGTCGGCGCTCCCGCCGCGAGCGCGCCCTCGTGCGCTGCCCCGTCGACGCCGAGCGCGAGCCCCGAGACGACGCACACGCCCGCGCGGGCGAGCGCTTCCGCCAGGCGGCGCGTTCGGCGGCGGCCCTCATCGGAGGGCGCCCGCGTCCCCACGATCGCCACGCACGGTGCGGCGAGCCCCTCGAGCGATCCGGCCACCCAGAGCCCTTCGAGCACCGTCCCGCCCAGACGCTCAGGGCAGGCCGCTTCCAGCGCATCCCGCGCCACCCAGCGCCGTTCCAGGCCATCCTGGCGCGCCACCGGCCCTTCCCGGCCCACCGTACGGCCATCTTGAGCCGCCCCCACGTCACCCGGAGCCGCCCAGATAGCACCTGTGGCGGCTCCCATGTCATCCTGAGCTTGTCGAAGGACCCTCACGCAGGCCCTATCACGCTTGCCTGCTGCCGCGGCTAGGGTCTCGATCCTCCCAGGGATTCCTCGTCGCCCCCCGTAACGGCCCACCTCGAATACCGCCCCATTCGGGGCCGGGCCGTTCCGAGGGAGTAACCGAGCACCATGGCAGCCGAAGCGTACTGCGTCAAATGCAAGACCAAGCGCGAAATCAAAGACGCGCAGCAGATCCAGATGAAGAACGGTCGCCCGGCGACCGAAGGGAAGTGCCCCGTTTGCGGGACCAAGATGTTCAAGATCGGGGCTTCCACCTAACCCAACCATGACGGGGCTGCTCCGTGCGCGGAGTCAGCCCCGGCTTCGTTTTCGAGGCGATCCGGGCTATACTGGACGGGCACCCACAACATGTAGGGGTGCCGCCTCCGGAGAGGACCTAGCCGACCTGCTCTGCCCGCACTGCCGCAAGAACGAGACTCGCGTCGTCGACTCGCGCGACGACGACAACTCCGTCCGCAGACGGCGCGAGTGTCTCGGCTGCAAGCACCGCTTCACAACATATGAGCGGATGGAAGCTCCGCGCCTGTTCGTGGTCAAAAAAGACGGGCGGCGCGAGCAATACAATCGCGACAAGGTGCTCAACGGGCTGCGCCGGGCGTGCGAGAAGCGGCCGGTCTCCGAGGCCCAGATGGAAGAAGTCGTGGCGGCAATCGAGCGCGAGCTCTTCGCGCGCGGCGAGAGCGAGGTCTCCGGCAAACTCGTCGGAGAGAAGCTGATGGAGGCGCTCAAGGGCGTCGACGAGGTGGCGTACGTCCGATTCGCCAGCGTCTACCGCGACTTCCGCGACGTGGCGAGTTTCCGGGCCGAGCTCGAAGGCTTGCTCTCGAAATGAACCCGTCGATCGCGGTCGCGCGCCTGCCGGAGGGTGAGGGCCTGCCGCTGCCCGTGTACATGAGCGACGGCGCCGCGGGCGCCGACGTGGTCGCCGCCGTGACTGAGGATCTCGTCCTTGCGCCGGGCGCGCGCGCGCTCGTGCCGACCGGTTTCGCGCTGGAGGTACCCGCCGGGTACGAAGTGCAGGTGCGCCCGCGCAGCGGCCTCGCGCTGAAATCCGGCGTGACGTGCCTGAACAGTCCCGGGACGATCGACAGCGATTACCGCGGTCCCGTCGGCGTCATCTTGGTCAATCACGGCGACCAGCCGTTCGTGGTGCGCCGCGGCGACCGCATCGCCCAGCTGGTGGTCGCCCCCGTGTCGCGGGCGTCGTTCGGGGAGGCCGGCGTGCTCGCGGCGAGCATCCGCGGCGATGGCGGCTTCGGCAGCACCGGCAGCTGAGATGAACGTTTACGTCGTCGGCGCCGGCGCGGTCGGCACGTACCTCGGCGACCTGCTCAGCGGGATCGGCAACAAGGTGACGTATGCGCCGCGCTCGCTCGACGACGTCGTGCCGGTCGACGCCGACATCGCCCTCGTCACCGTGAAAACCTACGACACGCGGTCCGCGATCGAGACGCTTCGGCGCGCGCTGCGCGATCCGTCCCGCACGACGATCGTCACGCCGCAGAACGGGATCGGAAACGAAGAGGCGTTCGCGGCCGCGTTCGGTGCCGGGGCGGTCGTTTCGGCCGCGATGACCGTGCCGGTCGCGATGGGCCCGAACGGCCGCGGCGTCGCGGCGAGCGGCGGCGGGATCGCGTTCGCCCCGGTCGGCACGACCAACCCCAACAACTGGCTGCTCGCGATGTTCGGTGCGGCCGGCCTGCAGACGTTGGCCGTGCGCGACTTCCGCTCGCTCAAATGGTCGAAGCTGGCGCTGAACATCGTCGCGAACGCGACCTGTGCGATCCTCGACGTGCTGCCCGAACGCATCGTCCGCGAAGACGACATCTTCGCGCTGGAGATTCGCGCGATCCGCGAGGTGCGCTCTACCATGAAGGCGCTCGGCATCCCGGCGATCGACCTGCCGCGCTATCCCGTCCGCGCGCTGCTTGCCGTCGCGACGATGCCGACGCCGATCGCGCGCACAGTGCTGGCCGGCCGGATCGCCAGCGCGCGCGGCGAGAAGCCGCCCTCGCTCCTGCTCGACCTGCGTTCCGCCAAGCACCGCACGGAAGTCGAGGCCCTCAACGGCGCCGTGGCGCGCGCGGCCCGTGAGGCGGGACTCGACGCGCCGGTGAACGCCGCCTTCGGCCGTATCCTCAGCGACGTTGCGCATATGCCGCAACTCTGGGCGAAGTATCGCGAACGGCCCGCCGCGCTGGTCGCCGAGGTGCGCTCCGAAACCGGCCGCAAGCCGTCCGGTTCGCACGAGGCGAAAGGCGAAGACAACGCGTGAGACATCCCAACGTTCCCGAAGCGCTCGACGGCTGGGCGATCCTGCACCGCATGTTCCGATTCGACCGCCGCCGCTGGGACGCGGTGGACGTCGAGCGGCGCCGCGCGATCGAACGCGAGGCGGCCGAGCTGTTCGCGACGCTGGCGCGCGATGCGGACGCCGACCTCGGCCTGGCGCAAACGCTCGGACACAAGGGCGACCTGCTGCTCACGCACTACGCACGCTCGTTCGACGCGCTCGGCGAGGTACAGACTCAGGTCGACAAGCTCGCCTTGCGCGACTTCCTCGAGCCGTACGAGTCGTACGTCTCGATCCTCGAGCTCGGCTTGTACGGGGACACCGCGAAGTTCCACGCCGAACTGCGCGATCGCGGCCTCAAGCCGCACTCCGAGGACTGGAACGCGGCGTTTGACGCGATGATGGACGAGGCCGCACGCGAGCCCCGCAACGCGGGACGCCTGTGGGCGCGCATTCCGCGCCGCCGCTACGTCTGCTTCTATCCGATGAACAAAAAACGCGACAGCCCCGATAATTGGTACGCCACGCCGTACGACGAGCGCGCCAAGCTGATGCTCGAGCACGGCAAGATCGGCCGCTCGTTCCACGGTCACGTCACGCAGGTGATCTCGGGCTCGATCGGTTTCGACGATTGGGAGTGGGGCGTCGACCTGTACGCCGACGATCCGCTCGTGTTCAAGCGGCTGGTCTACACGATGCGCTTCGATGAGGCGTCCTCGCGCTTCGGCGAGTTCGGGCGGTTCTGGACCGGGATGCAGTTCTCGGTCTCACAGCTCGGCGTGTTTCTTGCCGGCGCCGGCAGCCCGGCACTCGAGGCCGACGACGCCGCGGAGCCCGCGCTGCGCTGATGGCGTTCCGCGGATTCGATCACCTCGACCTGCGCGTTCCGGTGCTCGGCGTGGTGGAGGCGTTCTACGACGAGTTTTTTCCGCGGCTCGGCTTGACCGGCAAGAAGTATTCGTGGGTCGAGTTCGGCGGCTCGTCGTGGAACGATGCGACGCCCGAACGCTACAACACCGTCGAATACTACGAGGAAGGCGTCGACGGCCGTCTCGCGCATTTCATCGGCATCATCGAAGAGACCGGCGCGCAGCCCGCGCGCGGCCGCATCGCATTCGCCGTCGACGAAGAGACGTTGGGCGAGTGGGAGCGCGTACTGCCCGGGATGGGCGCGCGCGAACTCGAGCGCGGCGATCCGTCGTATCCCGCCCTGTTCTTCACCGACCCGCTGGGAACGCGGCTCGAGGTCTGCGCCCGCCGCCTGCGTTCGTGATCGCCGCACTGCGGGCCCTCGCAGGTGCGAGCGTCCTTGCGGTCGGCTTCGGCGGCTCCGCAAACCAGAATCCTCCGCGCAACCTGGGCGTGGCGGCGGCGCAAATCGTGAATGCCGGATTGTCCGCTGAGGGCGGCGTTCTGTTCGTTTCCGTAACGGCCGACGGCGCTCCGTACGACGTGGACGCGAGCAAGTTGCGAACCTTCGTGCGGCCGTATGCCGGCGACCGCGCCGCCGATGTTCCGTGGCGAGAATTGCGCGTCTCGCTCGGAGGGGCCGCGGCCCTGCCCGACCGCGTCACCGGCGGTCCTCCGCGCGAGTTTCGCATTCCGGTGACGTTCCCCGAACCGCCGGCTGCGCCGGGGATGTACGCGGTCCGGGTGCGGTTGGAATCGGGCTTCGCGCGTTCGCCCAACGGCGCCGAAATTCAGCAGAAGGCGTTGCCCGCCGGCAGCCAACCCGTTTGGTGGCCCGACGAGGGCGGCGACGATCGCGGATTGCAGGTCGTAAAAGAGCGCCTTCGCGGCCATGCCTTCTACGGCTATGGTGGGGCGACGGTGGGATGTGTCCCGGCGTGGTATCGCGAGTACGACGCCTGGACGCCGATTCCGATCCGAAGCGTCGCACGCGAACGCGGGCGCGCGGTGTACCTCGGGACCGGGAGGTCGAACGACGGTTTTTCCTTTCTCGCGATCGATCCGATCGTCGCGATGGTCGACCTTCCCGACACGAAGCTCGCTCACGGATGGGGCGGCAGCGGCGGCGTTTCGCCCGATGGCCCGTGTCCGGCGCTGCGTTTCGCGGACCCCTGGTATTTCGACCTGAGCGGTACGACCGTTGCGTCCCCGGGCGGCTGGCCGCCGAAAGCGGTCCACGCTGGTATGACGCGCGTCGAAGTCCGTCGCTCCTACGGCTATCCGAGCGGCGACGCAACGGCCGCGCAGCTCGACCAGGTGAACCAATGGACGTACAACCACGACGCGCGGTCAACGTGGTCGGTGACGTTCGCGAACGATCGCGTCGTCACGGTCGCGCCGCAGGCTTTCGGACCGTGAAGCTCTCCGCTCCGCTCAAACGCGACGCGCTGCTCGCGGTATGTTCGCTCGCGCCGCCGGTTGGCGAGGGTGCGTGCGCATGGTGTGCGGCGGAGTTGCCGGCTCGGCGGCGGACGTGGTGCAGCGACCGCTGCGGCGATGCGTTCTGGGCGAACCATTGGTGGTCGGTCGCGCGGAGCACCGCGAAGCGCCGCGACCGCTACCGCTGCAAGCGCTGCGGGACGCGCGGGCCGAAGCGGCCGACCGTCGCGGCGCATCGCACGCGCGCGGCGTACCTCAAGGCGATGCGCGCTTGGCGGGAGCAGAAGAAGGTCGGGCGGCTCGAAGTCAACCACATCGAACCGGCCGCCGGCCGGCACGGTCAGCTCTCGTGCGTACACCATCTGGACAATCTCGAGACGCTCTGCTTGCCGTGTCACAAGGAGCACACGGCGGCGCTGCGCGTTCAGGCGGCGGCTGAAGAACTCGCGAGTGCGCGCCCCGTGCTTGAGCGCCGTTCGCGGCGGGGAACGGGAGGAGTACTATGAGTGCCACCGCGGCCGAGACGATCCGGACCACGAACCCCGCTACAGGCGAAGTCCTCGAGTCCTACGAGCAGCACGATCCCGGTGCGATCGACGAGCTGCTGGGCCGTGCGCACGGGCAAGCGCAACGCTGGCGCGAGACGCCGTTCGCGGAACGGGCGAAGCGCATGCGCGGCGCAGCCTTGACGCTGCGCGATCAGAAGTCGAAGTTGGCGTCGCTGGCGACCCGTGAAATGGGGAAGCCGATCGCCGAAGCCGAGGCCGAGGTCGAGAAGTGCGCGTGGGCCTGCGACTGGTTCGCGGAGAACGGCGAACGCCTGCTGCGCTCCGAGGAGATCCCCTCGGGTGCGACGCGCAGTTACGTCGCCTTCCGGCCGCTCGGCGTGCTGCTGGCGATCATGCCGTGGAACTTCCCGTACTGGCAGGCGTTCCGCGCTGCGGCGCCGGCGATGATGGCGGGGAACGTCGTCGTGCTCAAGCACGCATCGAACGTGACCGGCTGCGCCCTAGCCATCGAAGAAGTGTTCCGCGCGAGCGGCTTTCCCGCGGGAGCGTTCACGACGCTCGTGATCGGCAGCAAGGCGATGGAGCCGGTCGTGCTCGAAGAGCGGATCGCGGCAGTCACGTTGACCGGGAGTGAAGCCGCCGGCTCGTCCGTCGGTGCGCTCGCCGGCCGTGCGATCAAGAAGACGGTGCTGGAGCTCGGCGGTTCCGACTACTTCATCGTGCTCGCCGACGCGGATCTTGAGCGGGCGGCGGAGATCGGCGTGCGGTCTCGTTTCCAGAACACCGGCCAGAGCTGCATAGCCGCGAAGCGCTTCATCATCGAGGAATCGGTGTACGATCGCTACGTCGCGCTGTTCGTCGAGAAGGCGCGCGCGCTGAAAATCGGCGATCCGATGCAGCGCGACACGCGCATCGGACCGATGGCGCGTTTCGACCTGCGCGACCAGCTGGCGGAACAAGTGCGCGACACGGTCGCAGCCGGCGCGAAGCTGCTGCTCGGCGGTAACGCGATCCCGGGCCCCGGCGCGTACTACCAGCCGACGGTCGTCGGCGAGGTGCGGATCGGGATGCGGATGGCCGACGAGGAGACCTTCGGTCCGGCCGCGGCGATGTTCCGTGCGAACGACACCGAGCACGCAGTGACCATCGCGAACGCATCGCGCTACGGGCTGGGCGGCAATCTCTGGACGAACGACATCGCCCGCGCGGAGGAATGCGCCGCGCGGCTCGATTCGGGCAACTGCTTCATCAACGGAATGACCGCGTCCGATCCGCGCCTGCCGTTCGGCGGCGTGAAGAAGAGCGGGCACGGACGCGAGCTCTCCGAGTTCGGGATCCGCGAGTTCGTCAACATCCAAACCGTCTGGATCGGCCCCGACACCGGAGCGACCGCAGCTGCGGTGCCGTCGGAGTAGCCCACTCCGTCACCCTTCGACAGGCTCAGGGTGACACGAAGTTGTACCCGACGATATGGCGCACGATCATCCGCTCACGTCGGTCCTCGGTGACGGGATCGTGCAGATTCGCCTTCCGATGGCCGGCAACCCGATGCGGTACATCAACGGGTACCTACTCGAGGACGACGACGGCTTCACCTTGGTCGACTGCGGGTGGAAGGCCGACGACGTGCTCGAGGCGCTCAACGCGGGCCTCGTCGAGCACGGGCATACGCTGGCGGACGTGCGGCGTCTGCTGATCACGCACGTCCACTTCGATCATTACGGGTTGGCGGGGACGCTGATGCGCGCCGGCGTCCCGATGCTCGCGATGCACCCCAAAGATTGGGAAGCTGCGCAGATGCACTTGACCGATCCTGCGGCGTTCGATCGCGAAGCCGACGCGTGGATCGCGCGCAACGGGTTCTCGTTCGAAGGCGAGATCGAGGACGAGCTCCACCATCATCGTACGGAACTCACGAAGCCGACCCATTTGCTCGAGGACGGCGCGCGCGTCGGCCGGCTCGGTGCGATGTGGACGCCGGGCCACACGCCGGGCCACCTGTGCTTCGTCGACAAGGTGACCGGGAAGATTCTCACCGGCGACCACGTCCTCGATCCCGTCACGCCACACGTCGGTGTCTGGCGCGACCATCGCGGCGACCCGCTCGGCGCGTACGAACGCTCGCTGCACGCGGTGGCCGCGACCGGCGCGACCGGCGCGCTCCCCGCGCACGGCGAGCCCTTCGCCGACGTCGCCGGCCGAGTCGACGAACTCCTCGCGCATCATCGCCATCGAGAGCGTCAGATCCTCGCGGCGCTGGAGGTCGAACCGACGAGCGCGACGGGCGTCGCGCGCGCGCTGCCGTGGCGCCGGCGCGGCGATCCGTTCGATCGCCTGCCCGACATGCACCGGCAGTTCGCCGTCGCCGAGACGATCGCGCACCTCGAGCACCTCCGCGCTCGCGGTTTGGTGCACCGCGAGATGGACGTGACGCCGATCCGCTACTCCGTGGTCGAAGTCCCCGACCGCGTGTAGCGCGCGATCAGCGGCGCGAACTGAGGATACGCCGCCGTGAGCATCGACCGTGTCGTGAGGTGGAAGTCCGCGAAATCAAAACCGGGCGCGACGTCGCAGCCGACGAGCGCGAAGCCGTCGGGCGCGTCGACGTGCGAGGCGAAATAGGCGTTCGCCGCGATCGTCGTCTGCAGCGAGTCGCCGACGCCGATGACGTGGCGCTGATACGTACCGCTCGGTGCGATCACTTCGATCGTGACCGGGTCGCCGCGGTAGAAGTGCCACGTCTCGTCCGACGCGAGCCGGTGAAAGGCCGAGAACGCATCGGACGTGAGCAGGAAGTAGATCGAGGTCGTCGCGCTGCGAACCGTGCCGAGGTTGGTCGTCACCCGATCGGGGCTGCGATAGGTCTCGCGGTACCATCCGCCTTCTGGATGCGGCGTCAGGCGGAGCGCGGCGATGAGCCGCTCGGCTTCGGGATGCACGGCACCGGTCTTCGACGCGGTGCCGTGCGTCTCGTCTACTTGGAGAGGACGAACGCTCTCGCGTCCGAGGCGTCGTACCCCGAGAGGCGACCCTCGCCGTTGATCGCTCTCGTCGCCACGTAGAGCTCCTCGAGATAGCCGGCCGTTCCCGGACCGCCGGGACCCGCGCACGAGCCGAGCAGCGTGGCGACGGTCGCCGACTCGCTGTAGCTCGGTGCGCCCACGTTCCCGCCTTGATCGAGTGCCGCGATCTCGTGCGCCCCTCGCAAGACGGCGAACGAATACGTCGCCGAAGCGTGGGTTTGCGAGGCGCGGTACGTCAGCGTCACCGTGTCGGTCAGGTTGACGTATTTGAGGATGCCGCAGTCGGTGCCGGCGCTCTTCCCGCCGAGCGTGATCGAGTCGAGCGACGCGAAGCAGCGGCTGTTGTCGAAGCAGATCGTGTGCGGTCCGCCGTTCGGTGCGCCGACCGCAATCGAACCGAACGTCGCGTTGTAGAAGCGCACCTCGATCGTGTGGAGGCCGTCGACGTAGCCGGTCGTGTCGACCCGGCTGCCGAGGTCGGAGTTGTACCACAGCACGAGATCCGCCAGCGTGCGCACCGGATAGACGTTGTGCAGCGGGCCGATGTCCTGCGCCGAGATCGTGAGCGAATCGTACCGGTTGGTGATCGGGTTCCACTTGTAGTCGCCCCAGGCGTCGCCGCGCGGGATGCCGTCGACGAGGATCTGATACCACGCCGCGCCGTCGATCGACGCGAGGTAGTGGTTGATCTTCACCGGGATGACGCTGCCGAACGGGACGTTCTGTACGCGGAAGAAGTAGTTCACGTCGGCCCACGTATTGGCCAGGCCCGTTACCGCATCGATCCGGTCGAACGGGACGAACCCGACGCCCTTGTACAGCGGACCGGTCAGCGGATCGAGTCCGAAGGTGATGTCGTCGATCTCGGCGTCGGCGGTGACGAGCGCGCGGTGCGCAGCGACCACCGCGAGGTCGGACGGCCGGAAGCCGATGCCCGGCGCGATGCGGGTGACCGTGTTGCCGTTGCCGAGGTCCACGATGGCGATGCGATTCGCCGGATCACGTTCGCACAAGGCGAGGCGTTCGCGTGCCGGGTCAAGCCACGACATCATGAACGGCGCGGTGAACCCGCCCACGACGTCGCTGGCGGCTCCGGTTCCCATGTCGACGCGGCGCAAACGTCCGCCGCCGGCGGCCTGCTCCGTGACATACGCGGACTGTTCGTCGGCGGCGAGCAGCAGCCCGATGGGGTGATCGAGTCCGGACGCGACGGTCGTCGTCGCACCGGTTCCGACGTCGATGCGCAGCAGGCGTCCGTTCGCGGCGTACTCGACCACGTAGACGTGATTGTGCAGTCCGTCGAACTGCATCTGGTGCGGCGCGGTCAAACCGCTCGCGAGCACGTGCGCGGCCGCGCGCGACGCGTTGGAGAGATCGACCCGCAGCACGTTGCCGGTGCGCTCGGTGACGAACGCATGCCGGCCGTCCGGGCCGACGATGATGTCCTCGGGCTCGGCGTACCCGCTGCCGAGGACCTGATAGCGCTGGCCCACCTTGTACGTGACCCACTGAATGTGGAGATCGTAGCCGTACGAGAGGACCTTGATCTTGCAGTAGTTACCGGCGTTCGTGTGCACCGCAAAGACGTCGCCGTTCGTGAGCTTGTTCGATGCGTCGTTGTTGCCGTGGATCGGTGCGGTGCCGTAGGTGAGCGATTGCAGCGTCGCGGTGCTGACGGCGTTGAAGTCTACGTGTCCGAGGTTCGCAATCTTGGCGCCGCCGATCGGCACCATCTGGCGCTGCACGGCGGTTTGCTGTTCCCACCAGATGTCGCTCGCCGCGTTGAAGCCGCCGAGGGCTCCGGTTTCGCAGTCGAACGCCCACGTGCCGGTGATCGTCTGCGTTCCCTGCGAAACGGTTGCGACGAGCGGCCGGAAGAGGTTGACGATCGAGACGTTGCCCGCGTATTCGACGAACGCGAGCTGGTTGGTCGAGGGAATGAAATCGCATCCGATGGCGCCGTGGAGGCCGGTCGCGAGCGCATCGCTCTGCACCGGCGCTGGGATCGGCATCAGTTTCGCGATGCGCGAGTCGTCGACGTGGATGCCGTTCGTCTGCACGAGTTGCGTCGCGTTTGCATCGCCGACGCTCGACGCGTTCGGTCCGATGGTCGTTTTCATAAGGCTGCCTCCGAGCAAGCGGAAAGGCTCCGGCCTGAGCCGGGCCCGGCAAAACGTACGACCTCAGCTGATACGGCGCGCTTACGACCGCCGGACGCTCAACTTACGCGGGCATTACGATGCGGTGCGCGTGCTCGCGCGCTCATCGGGCTGGCGCTCGCTCGCTGCGGCGGGCGGCGGACGGCGCGAGGATGACGTCCGAAAAGCGCGAGCCGGAGCGTCCCCCGCGTGCTAAGATCGGCGACATGGTAACCCTGGCGGGATGGCCGAAAACCGCTACTGCGCCGCGCCGCGCCGTCACCTACGTCATCGTGACGGAGATGGACCATGCGGCGTATTACCGGCTGACGGCGGCGCGCGATGCGCGCTACGACGGCCGATTTTTCATCGGCGTAAAGACGACCGGCGTGTATTGCCGGCCGATC
>JAQBPM010000298.1 GCA_028287525.1 Vulcanimicrobiota bacterium
CCGTTTCGCCTACGAGTGGCACGACGACTCCGGCAACTGGTTCCGCTCGTATGGCAACGAGAATTGGGAGTTCGACGAGCGCGGCCTAATGTGCCGTCGCTACGCCTCGATCAACGACCTTTCGATCACGAGCGCCGAGCGCAAATTCCACTGGGATCGCAGTGCCCCCAGACCCGCCGAGCAGCCCGGGCTCACAGAACTCGGCCTCTGATGCTGCCTCCGACGTCGATCTCAACGTGCGGGCGCGGGGCGATCCATGCCGCCGCAATAGGCGAGTGCTTCGGCGACGTGCGTGCGGAGTTGTTCCGGTCCGTGGACCGACTTGTCGACCGTCAGGCGACAGATGTTCGCATCCTCGTTTTGGACAGTGCGAGTTTGCAGACAGAAGCGCGCGACGCGGTTATGCTTGTGTCAGAGCAGCCGACAAATGGGGAATGAAAAATGCTGAACTTGCTTGCGAACGTGATTGAAGCTCACGGGGGTACGGATCGCTGGGATCGATATGAGAAGGTCGATGCCACGATTGTAAGCGGTGGTGGCTTCTTTCCGTTAAAAGGACTCCTTCAGGACGCAGATCCGCGTCGCATGACGGTGTGGCTGCACAAGGAACGCTCGTCGGTATTCCCCTACGGGGCTGCAGATCAACGCACCATGTTCACTCCGGAAAAGATTGCCATTGAAAAGCTCGATGGCACGCTTGTTGCCGAGCGGCGTGCGTCTAAGGACTCTTTCGCCGGCCATCAGATGAACACGCCCTGGGATGCGCTGCATCGGGCCTATTTCAACGGCGAAGCGTTGTGGACGTATTTCACGACACCGTTTCTTCTCGCGATGGATGGCGTGTCGGTCGAGGAGACAGAGGCGTGGCACGAGGGGTCGGAAGTGTGGCGCGTACTGCGCGCATACTTCCCTGGTTCGATCGAAACGCACAGTGAAGTCCAGGATTTCTTCTTCGGCGAGGACTTGATGCTGCGACGGCATGATTATAACGTAAATATTGCAGGCGGCTTTGGAGGGTCGCAGTTAACGTCAGATTATGTGACTGCGAATGGTATCTCACTACCGACCAAGCGTCGAGCCTACACGCGCGGGCCAGATCGACGACCGATCCTGGAAATGCTGATGGTCTCGATCGACATCAGCGATGTCACATTTACGTGATCCGTCCTCTGGTCGTAGCAGTCTGAAGCCGGCTGTTCTTGCGCCGCACGGGTGCGCGAAGCATTCGAAGATTCCCATTTTTCAGCTGAAAGGCAATTCGGTGAATACGAACCTGTCTGTTGTCAACCGTGACTTTACCGGTGTTCGCGTGATGATCGATAGTCCGTTGGCCTTCGACGAGGTGTCGGGACGGCTTCGCGCGCTCATGGGAAAAACGACACTCCAGGAGATTATCGCGCTTGCCGAGACCGCGATTTCCGAAGAGGAATACGTTCGTAAAGCCAACGAGCTCATCGGCGAAAGCGGATTCGCGCTGTTCGCAGAGATCGATCACGGCGGATGGCTCCAAAAGTTCGGCATCAAGCAGCGTATCGTGCGCCTAATATTTGGTAATCCTCTGGTCGCGGTCACCATGATACGGCATGAGAGCACTGCGGGTTTGTTCGTCCCGGTGGAGCTATTGATGACCGAAGACAAGGACGGAAAGGGGACCTGCGTCTTCTACGTGCGCCCGTCGTCTCTTATCATGGTCGAAGATAATCCCCCGCTCCTCACCGCGGCGCGGGCACTCGACAAAAAAGTAGAGGCGCTGATCGACCGCGCGACGACGGCGTGATGGAACGGAGCCGTGACCGATAGAATTCCAGGAATCGTCCACGCGGGCAGCCGAGACCGCCCCCCGGATTCTCGCATCGCATAGCTTTAATCTAAATTGGGACAGGTAACAGCCATATGGCATCAGAGTCGGCGTCTCTCAAGAGCAGCGCAGTCACCACGGAGAACCGATTTGTCGACGCGGCGAACGGAATCAAGTACGCCTACAGGAGAATGGGCCCGTCAACGAGTCCCTTTCCGCCGCTGCTTCTATTGCAGCATTTCCGCGGCAACATGGACGACTGGGATCCACAGCTCGTCGACAATCTGGCGCAGCACCGCGAAGTCATTCTTTTTGACAATACCGGCGTGGGTCTGTCCTCCGGAACCACTCCACGAAGCATCACAGCAATGGCACGCGACGCGATCGCATTTGTCGACGCGTCGGTCCTAAAAGAGGTGGACGTCCTCGGTTACTCGATCGGTGGAATGATAGCGCAAGAGTTTGCACTTCTGAGACCACGCCAGGTGCGGCGGCTCATCTTAGCTGCTACCGGCCCGCGGGGCGGTGGTGATGGGATGCACGGCTGGAGTGTGGACGTCGAAGCCGTTGCGAACGCCGAGAACAATGGTCCGACTGAGCTTCTGTGGCTTTTCTTCAACCCGACGGAAACGAGCATTGAGCGCGGAAAGCAGTTTGTCCAACGGTTTACGTCTCGGAAAGCGGAGCGCGATACCCGGATTACCGCCGAGTCCCGAGATGCACAATATGACGCGATTGTCAAATGGGGTATTCCTGATACGTCAAAACTCAATCGACTTTCCGGCATTCGCCAACCGACGCTCGTAACGAGCGGCGATAATGATACGATGATTCCACCAATCAATACGCACATTCTCGCCCAACATATCCCGAACGCCAGAGTAAGGATCTTTCCCGATGCGGGCCACGGATTCTTATTTCAATGGACGATCGAATTTGCACGTGTGGTTCATGAATTTCTCAGCTGATATCGTGCTGACCGGCCTTTCGGGCGACAACCATCGCCTTGGTGAGCACCCGGCGTGACCTTCCAGGCGGCACAGTCTTACCTGGTCCAACTCGTCAATGAGATGGCTTCGCGGCGGATGCCGAACCGTCTCGACCGGATGGAATCGTTCCTCGCGGTGCTGGGGAACCCTGAGCGGCGCTATCCCACGATTCACGTTGCGGGTACGAGCGGAAAGGGCTCGACGTCGACGATGACTGCGACGGTGCTCCAGGCGGCTGGAAAGCGCACCGGCCTCCACACGAAGCCGCACCTGAGCAGCGTCACCGAACGCGCGCGCGTTGACGGCGTGTCGATCCCGCCGGAGGCCTTCGGCGACCTGATGGGCGAGATCCAGATCGCCGTCGGTCGCATGGGCTACGACCACGGGCCACCGACCTACTACGAGACGCTGCTCGCACTCGCGTTCCTGTGGTTCGCTCGCAGCCGGGTCGACGTCGCCGTGATCGAGGCCGGAATCGGCGGGACGCTCGACGGGACCAACGTCTTGACGCCACGCGTCTCGGTCATCACCAACGTTGCGCTCGACCACACCGAGATCCTTGGCGAGACGGTCGCAGAGATCGCACGCAACAAGGCTGGGATCGCGAAGCCCGGCGTTCCGCTCGTATCCGCGACTCGCGACGCGCAGGCGCGGCGTGTGATCGAGCACGCCTGCGCCGATGTCGGAGCGCCGTTCATCTCCGTCCCCGATACGGTGCGGATTGAGACCGGCGAAAATCCACCGGGCGGGCAATCGTTCACCGTCGTCACGCCGCTGGATCGGTACGATCTCTCTGTCCCGATCCTCGGCGACTTCCAACAAGAGAACGCGGCTACTGCGATTCGCGCCCTCGAGCAGCTGGACGCGACGCTTCGCCCCTCGCGCGAAGCGATCGAAGCCGGCTTTACGCGGCTGCAGATCCCCGGCCGGATGGAGTTGTTCCCCTCGCACCCCAGCGTCGTCTTCGACATTGCGCACAATCCCGACAAGGCGCAGCATGTCGCAGACGCGCTGGCGCGCGCCTTTCCCGACCATCGCTTCGCGTTCGTCATGGCGATCGGCGAGTCGCAGGACGCGGTTGAGGTGATCAGACCGTTCGTGGCGTTGCCGGGATCGTTGTTCACGTTCACGTCGTTTTCCGAAGCCGCGGGACGGAACCCGATTCCTCCGCAGCGGTTGGCCGTACTCGCCGAGTCGATCGGCGCCCGTGGACCCGCGATCTCCGACCCGCTCGCCGCATTCTTGATCGCCCGGCGCAACGCCGAACCCGACGACATCATCGTCATCACCGGCTCGACGTTCGTCGTTGCCGAGCTGCGCGAGTGGTTCTTAACGAATTCAAATTCGACTCAACGGCGGTCGAGCGTCGACAAGCTTCGCTGATAGCAGTCTAGTCCCAACCCTGCTGCTAGCAGATCTGAAATTGCTGTTATAGAAGGGCGACGATGCCCGAGAACCGCCCGCCCCTGCCGCCCCTCACGTGAAACCGCGGTCAAGAAAGCTTGCGCCGCCGAGGACACCTGGAACACGCGCGACCCGCACGCGTCTCCCTTACCTATAGCGACGACAGCTCGTGGCGCAACGGCGCCAAAGAGAAACCGTGGATGAACGCGAGAGGTTTTCTCTTGACTTCGTAAACCAACTCAACTATTGCGTTCGTGATGTAAATGTGGTGGTGCCCCTGTACGACGCGCTCTTTGGAGCGCTGGGGCTTACGCGGGCGCCGGTACGTTCCGCCGCGGCAACCTACGCTCGCCATCGCTTGGCGCCGCGAGCGCTCGAACGCTCCGGCCGTGCGCCCGTTCGTCGAACACGTCCGGGACGCACGGCTCTCATTCGTGGTCTGAGTCCACCGAGCTCGTCAGGAGTCGCAGGGTCCGCCGAGCGGCATCGAGGTGATGGGCCGTTGACCCAGGTAGGTCGCCAAGGTCCACCCAAGGATGTATTGCAGCGATTCGTGCGGCCCGATATGCCACTCGACGCGCGTTTCGAGCTGACCGGAGCTCGGCTGGACCGTGACGGTCGCACCCCGGTACACGTTGTCGGCGGCATAATCG
>JAQBPM010000335.1 GCA_028287525.1 Vulcanimicrobiota bacterium
GTGAGCATCAACCCTGGCGCCCTCGCGGTCGACGTCTCCGGCGATCTTTACGTCGCCAACAAGGACACCGGAACGGTAACGATGTTCTCACCGCCGTATACGGGCGCCGGAACGACGGTCACGAACGCGCTGTCCAGTGCCTCCGGAATCGTAATCGCGCCCTAGCACCCGCCGGGTCCGGATATACGTTTTAGATCCTGCGTGTGACTGCGATCGACCGGGCGCGACCAAGTCCCTTCGTAACGCGTCGCCAGCCTCCGGCTTTGTGGAGGCGAAAACAGCGCGTCGACGTCGCTTTTCGGGCCGGGCCGGGCCAGGATCGCAAGGGCGCCGTCGGCCCGTCCGCGCAACGATCGAAACCGCGGATCGCCCCGCGTCCGCGACCGCATATGCATCATCATGCAGAGAGCAGACGCCGATAGGGCTTCGTCAAACCGCGCAGGCGCGCGGCCTCCTTGCCCGACACCGCGTCGATCACCACGACCTCGCCGCCCGCACCGAGCGGGCCGAACGAGTCACGCGCGAATGCGATCCAAAGCAACCGGGACGAATGGATCCCAAACCGGTCACGTAGCCGGATCCACTAATCTTTATTGAGCGCGAAACCCCGCAGACGCAGCCAAACGCGTTTGCCGTTCCGGACGGAAACGTTTAGGTGACCGATTCGCTGATGAGGTTCGTGCATTACCGCGAAGAGCTCGCCGGCGTGCTCTGCCACGAAACATCTCACGACATCCATCACGATGTCCTGCACCTGTACCAGAAGCAGCAAAAAGCCGCGACCGTGTACACGATCGGCGACTTCCTCGCGAATTTGGCGACCGGCGGCAAGTACAGCGGGGTGATCGACACGCTTGCGAACGTCGGCTCCCAGTTCCAGGCGCTGCCCTATTCGCGCGACGTCGAGGCCGCCGCCGACCACAAGGGCGCGATCACGTGCGCACAAGCGGGCTCGAACCCCTGGGGCATGGTGTGGCTATTTCAGCGCTTCGAGACGATCGATGCCAACGCGCCGCCGGAGTTCATCTCCGACCATCCGACCAATCAGGCACGCATCGCCGCGCTCGAGCAAGAATTGCAGCGCAACGTGGCGCTGTTCGGGCGCTATTCCCCGAACATCGCTACCGCTACCCCGCTGACGGTGGCTGCGAGCCGAGCCGCCGCGGCGCGTGACGCGGCCCACAAGGCGGTCGCGAAAAAACACTAGGGAATGTTGCCGCCGGGTCCGGAGATAAGTTCTAGCCGCCGCCGCCCGTTTCGATCTGCGAACGTCTAAGCGCCGAACGCCGCATTCCCCGCGCGGTTCACGGCGGGGGCGCTGCCCCCGTGCGGCGGAGGCGCGATCACGCCGGTACGTTTGGCTCGGTTGGCCCGGGAAACGGCGCTTCATCGCCGAATCCTGATTCCCGCCTACAAATGCGGTATGAGTTTTAATGCCTACGGTAGCCGACGCAGCGCGTGGTCGCGGCGTGACTGAACGCAGCACGAACTCAGGACGTTTTCCGAGGCGAGCTTTGCTTCGCATGCTCTATAGCCTGGCCATGTCAGCCGGGATAGCGAGCGCGGTCATTGCCGTGCTTGTCGGCGGGGTATGCAAACCGACGGACATGTTTGACTTTTATGGATCGCTCGCAGCCCCGAGGCGATTTTTCACGGAGGGATATTTCGTAGCCTACCCCGTTTGGCTATTGATTGCACTGGCAGCACTGCCGTTCACACCCTCGACATGCTGGAGCAGGCGAGGCGTTTCTGTGCTTGTACTTGTACCTGTTGCAATCTACGCCGTCTTTGGCGGTCTCCTGGCGCTGGTTTTATATCTATCCCCGGTATCGGGCTGCTTCTAAGGCGAAGTCACGCGGTCACCACGACTTCCTCGGCATACTGACGTCGTTGCGGGCCTTGCGTATACGAACTAACCGCCTCCGCGAGCCTGCCGTCTACGCTTTCGCCCGCCGTGCCCCAGATTGGCGCAGCTTGGTTTGACGCTCGCGAAGTCTTTGGGACCGCTGAATTCGCCGTCCCGCGGCACAACATGGCAACCATCCAAATTAGCGCTTCGGGATCCCGACATAGCTCTCGCAATGGCGATGAAATTATGCGCCGTACAGCGTGCGCGGCCTCCGGCTCACACTTCTCGATGGTGGAGAGTGCTTCCGAACTAGGAGCCGCCCAGAGCCTGTTTGTCGCGAAATAACAGCCTATGCTCGACCGCAGGAGCGAGGCCAGGACGAGACCCGCGACCTCGGCGTCAAACTGTGAAGCGGTGGTAAACTCTGCCAACAGGTCGTACGGTTGAGACGTGATACCCATCAACGCCGCGCGCGACATCACCGGTGGTTCAGTGGCCAACCGATCACGAGCCGACGAGTGCAATTGTGCCGCAAGGGCCGGGTCTCGCAGAATGCAGCACCCGAATGCGAGCGGTCGAATGAGGTGATGATGGTTTCCCTTAGCGATCTCGCAAACATAGCACCCAATGCTCGCGATCGTGCACACGTGCGGTCGTGCCCGACGGGCTAAGCTCTCCACATTCTCCGCGGTTGGTCGACGGCCAATGGTTCGTCTGCGATTCCGCAGCCGACAGCATTGCCGTGTTCGATGCGGGCACCCGCCGCGCGATTCGCCGAATTCCGTGCGGCGGCTGGACGCGCGGGCTCGCGATCACGCCGGACTTCGCGTTCGTCGGCGTCAGCGGCGACCGGCTCACCAAGGGTCGGCGGCGCGCGGAGCTCGTCGTGCTCGATCGCGTGACGTGGGAGACCGTCGCGCGCTATCCGCTGCCCTCGCGGGAGGTCTACGACGTGACGATCCTTCCGCAGCCGCTCGTCGACGGCTTGCGCGCCGGCTTTCAGCACAACGCGACGCGCACGGGCGAGGCGGCGCGCCACGATCTGCTCCGTGACGTCGGGACGTTCGAGCCGTCGACGATCTGGCCCGTGGGCGAGGCCCTTGCCGAAACCGATGCCCGCTGCGCGATCGTCGCAACGCTGCCCCAGACGTGCATGGCAGGCGACCTGCTCGAACTGAGCGTGACGGTGACGAATCTCGGGAGCGCGTTCTTCACCAGCGCCCCGCCGTTTCCGACGACGTTGTCGTACCGGTGGACCGATGCGCGCGGGAACACGATTGTTCCGGGCCGAGCGACGCGATCACCGCTGCCGGCGTCGCTGGCACCGCGAGTCATGGCGCCGGTTGTCTGCCGGATCGGCGTGCCGGCAACGCCGGGGGACGCCGTTCTCACGATCACGCTCGTTCAGGACGGCGTGCGCTGGTTCGATGAGATCGGCCGCGAGAATGCCGTCTCCGCGCAGATTCGCGTCGTAACGCGCGAAGCCTGAGCCGCGCCTGCCCGCCGATCTCGTTTCGTGCAGCGCTGCGGTCGTCCGTAGCAACGCTATGGGGTTCGTTCGACGCTGAGGACGGTTAATGATATCTGCTCGATGTCATCTACGACCTTCTTCAACCGTGAGTCGTCCGATATCGGCGCGCATATCTGCGGCCCATGCGATGCGATCGCGAGGAACGCGTCGAACCAAGCGCCTCGGCTGACGGGCGCGGCGGACTTAGAGAGGAGCACATGCCAGTCCTGCGACGTCGTGACCGTTCCCGAACGGAGTCTGAAGTCCCATCGCAGCCGGACTCGCTCGACGGGCCTGGCCCCGACGTTCAGTGCCAATGCGCAGACGGTGATTGGGCCCGCTCCCTTCTGCGCCGAAGCCACTTGCACGACGAAGTCATCGTCGGTGGCATGCCTGACCTGCAGACCGATCACATGCTCCGTAAGGCGCCCCGAAAACGTCCGGTCCGTCGCACCCGTCAACGGCGGACATGTTCTGACGCGCAGATGCCCGTCGCCGTAGGTATGCTCGAGGATGTATGCGATGACCGGCGATACCGTCCGCGGCGCTAACGGGTGCGGCGGGCGCTGGATCCGAATGGGCAGGTCGGTTCGAAACGCGTTAGCGCCGAAGAACGGGTTCTCGTGCGCCGGATCCGCGTACGTCCAGTCATACGGAAAGAGCCCCTCGAGTTCGCGCCCGTCGCGGAGCATCGCAAAGGCGACGACACGTTGCCGGTGTCCACTCGAGTCGATCTCCAATGCGGGCGCGAATCGAAGCGAAACGCACGGCTCCCGATCGAGTGCGCTTGCTGGAATATCGCTAGCGCAAACCGGCGCGGCGAGCAGCAACAACGCCGCGGCAACGGCCCAGATAGTCGCGAAGCTGCCTCGGTCACGCGTAGTAATCATGCGTTGGCGAGCCATCGTCGGGGCCTGCTCTGCCCGGACTCGCCCCCTCGCGAGAATTGTTCTCGCCCGAAGACTTGCGACACCCCGACAACCGCCACCCCGAAACCCCGCATCGAAAACCGCGATCAAAAAACGCCGCTCGAAAAGCCGCTTTCCCAGCTTGGAGCAAGAAACGAAAGTTCCCCCTCGTCTCCAGTGCAACCGAGCATCCGTTGCCGCATGGTTCCGGATCGCGTAGCCGAGGAAAAAAAGAAGACCCGCGCCGTTACGGCGCGGGTCTTTCTGTTCTCCGATGCGAGAACGAAGTTACTTGACGGTGACCTTCGCGCCGGCTTCCTGGAGCTTCTTGGCGATCGCGTCGGCTTCGTCTTTGGCGATGCCTTCTTTGACCGGCTTGGGAGCGCTCTCGACGAACGCCTTCGCTTCGGTCAGACCGAGCGAGGTGACTTCGCGGACGGCCTTGATGACCTTGATCTTCTCCGGTCCGGCCTCTTCGAGGATAACGTCGAATTCGGTCTTGGCTTCGGCCGGCGCAGCGGCTGCGGCAGCGGGGGCGGCGGCGGCGGCCGGCGCGGCGGCGCTCACGCCGTACTTCTCTTCGAGCTGCTTGACGAGGTCATTGAGCTCGAGGACGGTGAGTTTGTCGATTTGATCGATGAGTTCGGCGACTGCCATGACTGAATGTGCTCCTGGTTACGCAGCGGGCTGATCCGCGGACTTCTGCTCGCGGATCGCGTTGAGGACGCGGACGAGGCCGCTCTGGTTGCCGCTGAGGACGTAGACGAGTCCGTACAGCGGGGACTTGAGCGACCCGACGAGTTTCGCGAGCAGCTCTTGCTTGGGGGGAAGGGCGGCGAGCGCCTGGACCTGCGCCGCGTCGACGAGCTTTCCGTCGATGTAGGCGGCTTTGACGTCGACCGGTTTGGTCTGGTCCGAGAACGTCTTGATGGCCTTCGCCGGCGCTACTGGGTCTTCGCCGGCGAAGACGACGCCCGTCGGCCCCGCGAGGATCGCGTCGAGCTGCGATGCGAGTTCTTCGCCCGCAGCGCGCTTGAAGAGCGTATTCTTCACCACACCGTAGGTGCTGCCGTCTTTGCGAAGCTCGTTGCGGAGCTTCGTGATCTGTTCGACGGTCAGGCCTGCGTAGTTGGTGAAGAAAAGGTTCTTCGCGCTCGCGATCTTCTCGCGGAGCTGTTCGATCGTCGCTTCTTTTTTCGCGGTCGGCATCGTGTGCTCCGAGAGGGAAACAAAAACGCCTCCGCCGACTTTGGGCGAGGCGCACGGACCGCGAAGGCAAAATGCCCGAACGGTGAGAGGTTCTTCTCGATTCCGCGTCCTCGGCAGGCGTGCGTCCATGGGAGCGCACATTATCGACCCGGTGGTCGACCTACGGTCATTGGAGCCAAAGCACCTTATATCACGCGG
>JAQBPM010000346.1 GCA_028287525.1 Vulcanimicrobiota bacterium
CAGACGGCGCAGTTCTGCACGTAGAGGTTCGCGCCGGCGACGAAGTCCGATGTGGACGGCGGCCCGTACGGATACGGGGGCATCGGTTTTTCGCGATCGATCGTCGCGTTGAGCGACGTGTGCGCGAGCCACGTCTCGAGTTTGCCGGGAGGAACGTCCTGTCGCGCCATGACCGCTCCGGTCTTGACGGCACCGAACGCAACCAGGCCGGCCAGCACGAAAGCGACCACAAAGCCAAACAGAAAAGGGCGCATGGAGGCCATTGTTCTCCACGATGCTGGTAACCATCACCTTCTGCCGTTCGCAACGGTTCGCGCCGCCGAACGGGTCTACAGAGAGCGATGGCCATCGCACCACCGCCCGCGAAGACGCTCGAGGAGCTGCGGTTCGCGAACTCGTTCGCGGCGCTCGGGGACGCGTTTTCGGAAGTGCGCTCGCCGACGGGCATTCCGAACGCGCGCCTGGTCGCGTTCAGCCCCGCGGCCGCGCAACTGATCGATCTGCGCCCCGGTGAAGAAACACGGCCCGAGTTCGTAGCGCTCGCGAGCGGCAACGCGCTGGTGCGCGGCATGGAACCGGTTGCGGCGATGTACGGCGGCCACCAGTTCGGCGTGTGGGCCGGGCAGCTCGGCGACGGCCGGGCGATCCTGCTCGGCGAAGTGCATTCCGCGAACGCGCTCGGTTCGGGGCCATGGGAACTGCAGATCAAGGGCGGTGGGATGACGGCGTTCTCGCGCTTCGCCGACGGCCGCGCGGTCGTGCGTTCCACGGTGCGCGAATTTCTCGCCAGCGAAGCGATGGACGCGCTCGGCATCCCCACCACGCGCGCGCTCGCGATGACGGCGGGCGACGAGCCGGTGCTGCGCGAGCGCATCGAACGCGCGGCGACGGTCATTCGCATGGCACCGACGTTCGTGCGCTTCGGGTCGTTCGAGATCTTTCACTACCGCAAGGGGTTCGAGGCGGTGAAGGCGCTCGCCGACTACACGATCGAACGCTATTTCCCGCAGATCGCGCCAGCCGATGGGCCGGTGCGCTACGCGCGCTTCCTCGAAGCGGTCGTCGATCGCACGGCGATGCTGATGGCCGAGTGGCAGGCCGTCGGTTTCGCGCACGGGGTGATGAACACCGACAATTTCTCGATCCTCGGTCTGACGCTCGACTACGGGCCGTACGGTTTTATCGAAGCGTACGACCCCGGCTTCATCTGCAACCACACCGACGAAGGCGGACGCTACGCGTTCGGCCGCCAGCCGTCGGTTGGATTGTGGAACTGCCGCGCTCTCGCAGTCGCGCTGTCGTCGCTGATCTCGGAAGAGGATCGGAAAACCGCGCTCGCGCGATACGAGCCGGCGTTCTGGACAACGTATCTCGTTCGAATGAACGCGAAGCTCGGATTGCTCGAATCCGCCGACGGCAACGTCGCGCTCGTCGAAGACATCGTTACGCTGCTGGCGCAGCGGAGAGTCGACTGGACGAACTTCTGGCGCGCGCTCTCGCACGACGACGCGAGCGCCCTCGCCATGCTCGGCGACGACGAGACGTCGCGCGCGTGGTTCGCCCATTACCTCGAGCGCGCCGAGTCGGACCCGCGCGCCGATGCGAAGCGCCGGATCGCGATGCGCGCAGCGAACCCGAAATTCGTGCTGCGCAACTGGGTCGCGCAGCAAGCGATCGAGGCCTGCGAAGCCGGCGACGATGCGGTGGTGCGCGCCGTCTACGACGTGCTGCGCACGCCATACGACGAGCATCCGGAGCACGAAGCGTGGGCGAAAACCGCGCCGCCGGAATTCGCCCACCTCGAGGTCAGCTGCTCGTCCTAATCCCCGGCGTCGCGGCTTAGAACGCGCGGCGGATCGATCCCGCGCCCCGGAGAGATCTCCCTCGCTCAGGCATGGCGTGCTGTATCTGGACGAACTCGGCGAATTTCCGCGCTCGACGCTCGAGGTGTTGCGCCAGCCGCTCGAGGAGGAGACGGTCACGATCGCGCGCGCCGCGGGGACGCACACGTTTCCGGCGCGCTCTACTGTGAAGATTCTTACCAAAGCCGCGGCCACGGCCCTCAGCGCCCTACTTTTGACGGCCGTAACGGCGACCTCAGCGCTCGCGGCGCTCGCGCTGCCGGATGCGTCGATCACGCCTAACGCCACCGCCACCACGAATGCCCAGGAGGTATGCGCGCGCGCCTACGCTCACGCACATCGCCCGCCGCGTAACGACCCGTCTTGGAGGGCAATGGTGCGCGACGTGCGCCGCAACTACCACGTCGCCCGTGGCACATATCAAAACTATCGCATCGACCACCTCGTCCCGATCGAGCTCGGCGGCGCCGGCGGCGACGAACGCAATCTCTGGGCGCAGCCTACTGCGGAGTCGATCCTCAAAGACCAGGTCGAAGACGCCCTACAACGGGCGGTCTGTCGAGAGCACCGGATTCCACTCGTGCAGGCCCAGGCGGAGATTGCCCGTGACTGGCGCCATACCTCGGTCGGCGAACCTGCCAACCTACTGCACGCCTACTTCGAGGACCAATAGAACGAGAGACCGGCGATCAAGACGCGTGCGTGGCGCACGGCAAGTCTCCTCGGCGACGATCGGGCTACCCGCGAGTCCCGGGAGAGATTCTGCCGATGCGAGCGCGGCGTTTCCCGCACGTCCCGTACTCGTGCGAGGTACTTGTGCGAGTCGGTCTGGAGTCCACAACCGCGGCCGTGCGATGGTCTGGGCGTGGAGGAGACTACATGATTGCGCGATCTGCAAAGCTTGGTTCGATGCTGTTAGCTCTGGTGCTCGGCGGCAGCGCCGCCGGGCGCCCCCGGAGCGCCGCCTCCCGCGCCGACCGTCGCGCCCTGACGCCCTACGGACCCCGAGGAAAGAAGCATCACGTGCAAACCACCCATGCTCCGCGGCACTACCGCGCTGCGCTCACCGCTGCGCTTGGCCTGAGCGTCCTCGCCGGCGCGGCGATGAGCGCGGCCCCTCCCGCCGCCGCCAACTCACCGTCCGTCTGCGGGATGCTCTCGGCGAACCAGCTGCGGTCCTGGTTCGGAAAGGCGATGAAGCTCGGATCGATGTCCGACATGCCGCAGGCGCAAGGCTGCCAATGGGTTCCCGCGGACGGCAGCGTCGGCGGGCTCACGGCGCAAGTCGTACCGGCGCGCTACTACACCGAGCCGAAGCTAGGCAAAGGGTTCAAGACGGTCGCGGGGGTCGCTCAGAAAGCGTACGTCCTCCCCAGCCTCGGCGGCTGGGAAGCGGGTGCGCTGAAGGGCACGAAGGCGGTCGTGATTCGAACCCCGGAGACGAGCGCGGGGACCGCGATCGCCGTGCTCAAAACGCTCGCCGCAAAAATCTGAGCGCGGCGTGCACCGAATGACGTTCAACAGTAAGCATGCCGCACGCGCGCTTGCCGCGCTCTTCGTCGCCGCGATGCCGGCGATGGCACTTGCGAGGCAGATGGTCACAACGGAGTACGCCGAGCAGCCGTACACGTTGGCGCCGGCATGTGAGACCGGCAAACCGGTCCTGTTCATCAACGTGCACCTGAACAACGACGGCAACACGCCGAGCGGTCCGGTGAAGTTGACCGCAGCGGACGGCACGCACGAACTGGCAGGCGATGCGACGCTTGCGCAACTCCCCGCGGGCGACGAGAGCATCGCCACGGTACCGATGTATCGCGTCGGCTCGAGTACAGGCTCGCTCGGCGGCATGCACATCATCAGCGTCAGCGTTCGGGCCGGCAACGTGCTTGTGCCGCGGCTCCCTCGGCTCAACGTTTCCCTCCCCGCAACCGCGTGCGCTCCGACGCCTGCACCGCCCGCACCGGTCGCCACGACGGGGCCGGCGTCGAAGGCCGCGGGCGCGACGACGCCGGCGCCTGGGGCCGCCGTGCCGAAGTCTCCGGTCGCGGTGAAACGTCCGTCCATCAACGTGACGATCGCGACGCCGCCGCCCCCGCCGATCGCAGTAACGCACCGGACGATCGGCGAGATCGCGCTGGGCGCACCGTCCAACGTACGCAGCGTCTCGAGCGCCACCGACTGCGGCGCCCACGTCGGTCTGCTCGGGGCACTCGTCTGTCCCGACTTGATCAAGAGCGGCGACCTGCTGCTCGTTTGGGATTGGCAGTCCGTATCGGGGCCGTCCGACATCGACGGGTACCGGATCTTTCGCGTGGACTCGGGGCGCAAGCAGCTCGTGAACACGCGCGCGAACAAGAAGGATCTCACCCTCGTCGACGTCGCCCCTCCGGCCGGCGGTTACAACGGCACCTGTTACGCGGTCAGCGCGTACGCAGGCACGCGCGAATCCGCGCTCAGCCCGCCGTTCTGCGCGGGAAGCGGCTCCGTCGCGAAGACGGTTCGACTTTCACCCGTACACATTCGGACCGCCTTACAATACTACAAGGACTACGGGAACAACTTTACCGGCAATATATTCGAGCGGAAGATTTTCCAATTCAACGACGGGTCGGAAATCGCCGTCGGTTTTGCGTACTACGCGGAGGAGCATACGCTGGGTGACAGCGTGGCGAATCTCCTCTACCGCGGTGCAGCCGCGTTCGACGTGTCGAGCTTGAAGAACAAGCGGCTCGTTTCCGCAACGCTTCGTCTCACCATGACGCGGTCGGCGTCACCCTTCGGTAACAATCATTCGTGCCTGACGGATGTCGGAACCGGGACCGAGTTCTGGTGGCGGAGCGATGCCAGCTCGTGGATCGAGGGGCGGTTCGACAGCGGCCTCCAGCTCGGCAACGAGACGGGACCGGCCATCAACGTCGACGTGATGAAGTACGTCGCTTCCTGGGTGCACGGCGATCCGAACTACGGCTTCGTCCTGAGAAACGGCGACGAGAACATGCATGAGTTCGCCAACCGCCAATGCCAGACGGCATTCGCGCCGCCGGTGCTGGAGATCACGTACTACTGACGGCGGTGATCTCGATCGTGTCGAAGGTGACGGCGCTCGGGTGCGTCGTCGTCGCGCCGGGCGGCGTGTCGGCGGGGCGCAAGAGACGGATGGTTTGCATGCCGGCCGCGCGGGCGGCGTCGAGCTCAGCATCGACGTCACTCAGGAACACGATGTTTTCCGGGACGAGGCCGATCGTGCGGGCGATCGTCGCGTACGACGGCGCCTCGTCGCTTGTCGTTTCTACTCCCCGTTGGGACTGGACTGTGCTCAAGTTACAGCCCCCGATGAAACTGTACCGCCCATTTGTCATCCCGGCCAGCTGGACGAGGGTTGTGGAGCTCGTCGCGCTCTCGCCTCTGACCTATCCAGTCCTAAACCGCACGAACCGCGCGGTCTACGGTTGGTAATTCATGGAACCCGAGGCTACCTGGTAGCCGCGCGTGTTGTACAACCCCCACGCATTGCTCGAGATGGACAGCACCAGGTCGTCGTCGAGCGAATACATGCCGTTGCCGTCTATCGAGACTTCGCTTGCGAACGAGCTCTCATCATACGAGATTTGCACGGCATTGCTCCCGTTCCAGAACTTCCCGGGAGAGTCGCTCTGGTTCCGAACGCGAGGCACGGCCAGCACTGCCGGGACGTAGTTGCTTCCCCACTCCTGGACCGTTCCGGAGGGTGTGCCGTTTATAGATAGTTGGACGGACGATCCAGTGAGGTTGAGAACACAGACTTTGCCAGGCACGAGTACGAGCCCCCGATCGTATGAAACAGTCGACGTTCCTACGAGGTGCTTTCTCCGCGTAGGCGATCCTGCAACCCCCGGTGGATCCGCTCCAGCCTAGGTGTCAAACGCCGTTGCGCGCGCCGTTCGTACACCTTACTGGTCTTGCGCGCAGCCGACGAGGTCCGCGGCGACGGAACGGGCGCCTCAGCGAAGGCGGATCAGATCCATGCGGCTGAGCGTGACGGTGCCCCTTGGTATCCCCCGAGCAGATTCCCGAACGGCCCGCCCGGCGCGCTCCGCATAAGGTTGCGGTCTAAGAGCCTAGGGATCTCTCTGGCGGGTCAGCGCTGGTAGGCAGGTGCGCTGGTCCGCCTAAACCGTGGGCCAGTGCACTCGAAGTCGCAATCTTTGCCGCTGCCATCGAGGGTCGACGTGTTCGCCGAGCGCATTAGTCCCAGACGAACGTACGGCGGCGCCGCGCGTCGTCACGCCGCGTGGGTGCGATCCGCTGCTCGATACAGGAGCGCCTCGGCGACGTGTTCGCGCGCGATGCGTTCCGCGCCGTCGAGGTCGGCGATGGTGCGGGCGACGCGGGCGACGCGATCGAAGGCGCGCGCGCTGAGCGTCTCTCGCGTCACCGCGCCTTCGAGCAGCGCGACCGGCTCCGCGTCGAGCGGGCACAGCTTGCGGACCTCGGCGGCTGGGATCGCGGCGGCCGACGCGGGCGCGTCGCACGTCTGGCACAGCACGCTCAACCTCGGTGCGATCACGCGCGCTGCGTATTTCGCGTCCCTCTCGGCAACGCGTCCGGAGCTCGTCGAGCGGTACGCGCGACTGTTCGCGCGCGGACGTTACGCTGAGCCGGGCTACGTGCGGGAAGTGGCGGAGCGTATCCATGCTGCTTGCCGCACGACGACGTTCGAACGGCATCGTCCGCTCCGTCCCGACCGTACGGGTTCGCAACTCGCGCTCCTCGGGTAAAAACCGGGCCCATGACCAACACGACACGCTTCTGTTTCGCCCTGGCGCTGGCCGCGGCGACGCTGGCGACGGCCGGCGCGCAGCTGTCGATCCCGCCGCCGGACCCATCGGCGACCGCCGGGCAGAAGGCGATCGCCACGTATCTCGCCGAGGACTCGGTCGGCGACGTGCAACTCGGCGAGCTCGGGATTCGAAAGGCACGTAGTGCCGCGGTGCGCGCGTTTGCGCGCGCGATGGTGAGGGACCACACGCGTACCGCGATGGCCGGGATAGCGGCGGCGCAACGGCTCGGTGCCGACAACACGAAGCTCGAGCCCGACAGCTCGACGCAGGTCGTCCTGACACGTCTCGCGCGTTACAGCGGCGCGGCGTTCGACCGCGAGTTCGTCAAGACGCTCGCCGATGCGCACAAGAGCGACATCACCCTCATCGTGGAAGCGCTCGTGTTCACCACGGATCCGGGCCTCCGAGCCGCCCTCACCGACGCGCTGGCGATTGATCGCAAACACCTTCGTATGGCGATCGCAGCGCAGACGTAGCTTGCGCACCGGAGGAGCAGGCTGACCTAGGGTTCCCGCGTTAGCGTGCGGAAGGCCGCGCCATGATGAGCCGGATGTGGCACGTCATGATTTTCGATTACTTCGCGCGCCGCTATCCCCGCGCGGTACGCGATCAGGGCGGCGGCACCGGACGTCAGATGGGCGCTTGGCCGGCTTCTCCCGAGCGTCAGCACGACGGCGGGGGCTTAGCCTCGCGACAGGGCTATATTGACATCTTCCGATACAAAGCACAATATTGAAATATGTCAATGCAGCGCTGCTGCCCACCGGCGAGCGTAGACCAGGCTGACCGCAGCGCGGACGCTGCACTCTTCAAGGCGCTCGCCGACCCGCACCGGCTCACGATGCTGGCGACATTGGCCCGGGCCGAGGACGAGGTGTGCGTCTGCGACTTCACCGGCGCGCTGCCGCTTGAGCAGCCCACGGTCTCACACCACCTCAAGATTCTGCGCGAGGCGCGGCTCGTGACGTGCGAGCGCCGCGGAACCTGGGGCTACTACCGGATCACCGCCGACGCGCGCGATCGCATCGAGGGCGCCCTTCGCGCCACCATCCCGGAGAGGGTCCCAGTATGAAGATGCATCTCAACCTCGCGACGCGCGATCTCGACGCGAGCGTCGCGTTCTACTCGACGCTGCTCGATGCGCCGCCCGCCAAACGGCTCGACGATTACGCCTTGTTCATCACCGAGCAGCCGGGACTCGAGTTGGCGCTCGATCTCGACGCAGGCACGCAGGCCGGACACGGCCAGCATTTCGGCATCGTGGTCGAAACCGTCGATGCCGTCGACGCGCAGGTCGGGCGTTTGCAAAGCGCCGGGTATGCCGTCGACGTCGAGCGCGAAGAGACGTGCTGCTACGCGAACCAGACCAAGGTCTGGGCGACCGATCCGGACGGGCGCCGCTGGGAGACCTACATCGTGCACGAGGACACCGAAGCGCGCGACGACGCGGATACGACGTGCTGCAGCACCGAAGCCGCCGTGACGTCCGGCGCAACGTGCTGTTCCTAAAGAATGCACTGCGCCGCCTCGCCGTGACGATGGGGTACATTCCGAATCACGAGTGGTTCCGCGCGCATCTCAATCGCGCCGTGACGCTGGACCGGGCGAAAGCGCACATCGCGATCGCCGAGTGCGAACGCGCGCTGCGTCTGCGTCGTGTGGGGATCCCAGAACGCTGCTTCGGGCCGTTGCGCCGATGAACGCTCGTCCGATCGCGGCGGAGTTCGTCGGGACGGCTCTTCTGCTCGCCGCCGTCGTCGGCTCGGGGATCATGGCGGAGCGCTTGTGCGGCGGAAACGTCGGGCTCGCGCTCCTCGCGAACGCGATAGCGACCGGCGGCGCGCTCATCGCGCTGCTTCTCGCCTTCGGCCCGATCTCCGGCGCCCACTTCAACCCCGCGGTGACGCTCGTCGACGCGTGGCAAGGCGGCGTGAAGTGGCCGGCGGTGTTCCCGTACATCGTCGCGCAGGTTACCGGCGCGCTCTGCGGCACCGCGCTCGCCGACGCGATGTTCGGTCTCGCGCCCTTCTCTGCCTCGACCCATGTTCGCGCAGGCTCCGGCCTGCTCGTCAGCGAGTTCGTCGCGACGTTCGGTCTGCTCGCGACGATCTGGGGGTGCGTGCGGTCGCGTTCGACCGCGACGCCGTACGGCGTCGCCGCCTACATTGTCGGCGCGTACTGGTTCACGCCGTCCACCTCGTTCGCAAATCCCGCCGTGACGATCGCGCGCGCCTTCACGGACACGTTCGCCGGGATCCGTCCGCAAGATGCGAGCGGATTCATCGCCGCGCAACTCCTCGGCGCCGCCGCCGCGACCGCGTTGTTCGCGTGGCTGTCTCCCATTTCGAAGGCTGCTGCCGAAGCAGTCGTCCTCCCGCATCCGGAGATCTCAGCGTGACGTCCGACTCATCGGCAGTGCCGACCGTGCTGTTCGTGTGCATCCACAACAGCGCCCGCAGCCAGATGGCGGAAGCGTTCGTCAACGCACGGCACGGCGACCGCCTGCGCGCGTACAGCGCAGGGCTCGAGGCCGGCTCGCTCAACCCCGTCGTTGTCGACGCGATGCGCGAGGTCGGCGCGGACATCAGCGGCAATCGATCGAAGTCGGTGAACGACGGCGACATCCGCTCGCGCGAATACGACTTCGTCGTCACCGTCTGCGACGAGTCGAGCGCGCAGGCGTGCCCGATCTACCCGACGCGCGGCGAGCGTCTTCACTGGTCGTTCGCGGATCCGTCATCGTTCGACGGCACTCCCGAGGAACGACTGGCCCGTACGCGCGAGGTTCGAGACGAGATCGCCGGCCGTATCGATACGTGGTCGGTTTCGTTGACGCCGCAAAGCCGAGGGCGTTCCTAGCCGCCAGGAGCCGCGCGCGCCGGAGGTGCAAAGGCCTCCGTATGTATATCCCGCCGCGCTTTCGCGAGGACGATCTCGGCGTTCTGCACGCGATGGTGCACCACGCGCGCCTCGGCGTGCTCGTCTCGTCGGGTCCCGCAGGTCTCATAGCGAGTCACGTGCCGATGCTGCTCGATCCGGACGCGGGACCGTACGGCATGCTCACCTGCCACCTTGCGCGCGCGAACGCGCAGTCGCGGGATCTTCGGCACGAGGGCGAGGTGATGATCGTCTTCCGCGCCGAGGACGCGTACGTCTCACCTTCCTGGTACGCCACCAAGAGCGAGACGGGCAAGGTCGTCCCGACCTGGCTGTACGTCGCCGTGCACGCCTACGGACGTCCCCGCGTCATCGACGATCCCGACGCGCTGCGCACGATCGTGACGCGACTGACGGAGAAACACGAAGCGCCCCGCCGCGACCCGTGGGCGGTGACCGATGCGCCGGAGGCCTACATCACCGCGCTCCTGGGCGGGATCGTCGGGGTCGAAATTCCGATCGAGCGCCTCGAAGGCAAGTGGAAGCTCGACCAAGACGCCTCGGACGCGGACGTGCGCGGCGCGATCGACGAACTGCGGTCGTCGGAGGATTACCGCGACCGCGAGACCGCCGAGGCGATGGACCGGCGGCGAAAAGCCTAGCTCGCCCTAGGACGCAGGAACCGCGGGCGGGAACGCCGCCGCGATGGAACGGCCCGGCGAGGTTCGACTGTTGATCCGCGGGATCGCCAAGGGCGTCGAGGTGACCCGCATTGCGGAACTCTTCGCCCCGTTCGGATGCGACCCCGAGCGGATTGCCTTGCCGCGCGACCGCCGCACGCGACGCCGCAAGGGAATTGCCTACGTGTTCGTTGCGAACGCCCGGTTGGCCGATGCGGCGATCCAAGCGCTCCAGAACAGCGTGCTCGAAGAGAAAACGATCACCGTCGAGATCGCGTCGGAACGGCCGCCGAAAGTGCGGCGAGCGTTCGGCGCTCGACCGCCTCGCCGCTTCTAAGAACGGTCCGCCAGCAGCAAAACCCGCTACTGCAGGTACTTTTCGACCGTATCCGCGCTGCGCTCGTGCGCCGTGCTGGGATCCTGGCCGAACTCTTCGCGGGCTCGCCGCTGGCGCAGCAAGTCCCAAAGCCGGTCCAGCTGGACGTTGATCGCCCCGAGCCGGGTGCGCTCGTGGGACGAAACCTCGCCGCCCTTTTCGAGCAGCGCATGCTCCTCGGCGACGAGCTGTTCGATGTGCGCGTGGAGCTCCTGATCGTTCACGTGCGGACCTTTCCCGGTCCGGCCGCAAATATCCACGGCAGAGCCAGCGCAGGCCCAATCCCGGCCGCCAGGACGGCGGCGCTGTAGCCGACCCCAGCGGCTGAGGCAAACGTCGCCAACGTCGCCCCACCCAAGCTGCCGATCGCGAAGGCGGTGCCGTAGGCGCCCATCGCGGCGCCGCGCGTCGTGCGCGAGCTGCGCTCGAAGAGCAGCGCGATCCCGACCGGGACCATCGCTGACCAGGCGAAACCGAGACAAATGCCGGCCGCGATCACCGTCGCGTTGCTGTGCGCGCTCGCCGCGAGCGCCGCGCCGGCGAAATGGAATGCCGCCGTCGGCACGGCCACCAAGCGTGGCCCGAAGCGATCGACGAGCCGGCCGGCAAAGTACCGGAGCGAGAACGTCGTCACGGCGACGGCGGTAAACAGCAGCGCCGCGTTCGCGATGCCCCGCTGGTGAAAGGTGATGACGGCCAGCGCCGTGTTCACGCCGCTGACCAGCGTCGCACCGATCAGGAAGCTCATCGCCGGCAGCCACGCCGAGCGCATGAAGATTCGCCGCGAGCGCCGGATGTGGACGTCGTGCCGGCGCGGCAGCGCGAAGACGACGAGCGTCCCTGCCAGCGCCGGAAGCGTGCCCCAGAGGTACTGCTCGCGGCCGATGCCGTGCTGCCAGAGCCACACGGCGAGCGCAGGCGAGAGCGCCAGGGAGAGGTTCCCGACCATTCCGAGGGTCGAGACGGCCGAGACCGCCCGGTCGGCCCGGACGATTGCGCTCGCGTAGGCGAACTGCGCGGTCATGTAGGCGGTGATCGCGAGGCTGCGCACGGCCATGACGGCCGCGGCGGCGGCCAGCCCGTGCACGAAATCGAGGCCGAACACGGCCAAGGCCGAGGCGACGGCGGCGATGCGCATCGTTCGCAGGCGCCCGAAGCGGTCGATGAGTCCGCCCAAGGGTATGCTTCCCAGCAGCGGCGCGAGCGCTGCGACCGCCGCGACGGTGGCGATCCCGGTCGGCCCGATTCCGTCGCTCGCCAACGCCAAGGGAAGCGATCCGGTCGGCAGATTGACCGCGAGCTCGAGAAAGATCGCGCTCACGACCAGGATCGCATAGGCCATCCGTCCAGTCTATCATCCGGCAAAAACGTCGCGCTCCCGCGGAGGGGAGCACGCTCGATTCCTACGAAGGTACGCGAGTTTTGCCGGGCGCCCGCTTACGATACGACGGGGCGGCACAGCGCGGCACCTATTCGTTGAGGAGAGAGATGGCTCACGCAGAGGCGTACAAAGACCCGGGCACGCCGGAAGAACAAAGCCGGCGGACCTTCATGGCCAACGCGGTCATCGCGCTGGGCGGCGTGATCGGGATCAGCCTCGCAATCCCGCTCGTCGCATCGCTCGTCCCCGCCCCGGGAACGAGCAACGACCCGTGGTCGGGCCTCACGCAGCAGGAAGTCGACCAGCTCAAGAAAGCCACCGCGAACACGCCGGTCAAGGTGACGTTCAACGTCCACGAGATCAACGGCTATTTCGGCGCGACCGACGCCGAACAGTTCGTGTGGGCGGTCCGCGCAACGGAAGACGAGATCAAGAAAGAGCGCCCGGACCTCAAAGACATCCCCTATCAGGTCGTCAACATGGGCTTCGTCGTCTTCAGCCCGCTGTGTCCGCACCTCGGCTGCCGCTACACGTGGAACTCGAACTCGAACAAGTTCTTGTGCCCGTGTCACGGCTCGGAATACAGCGCGCTCGGCGTGCACGAAGCCGGTCCGGCGCTGCGCGGCCTCGATCCGCTGCCGCTGCGCGAATATCAAGGCAAGGTCCAGGTCTCCTGGATCCTCTACGCGGCGAACATGCCCGCGCACATCGTCATCCAGGTCGGATAAGGGGGCGAGGCGCAATGTTGACCTGGCTCGACCAGCGCACCGGGATCGTTTCGGCGACGAAAGATTTCCTGACCGAAGACGTCCCGGGCGGCGCGTCCTACTGGTACGCGTTCGGCAGCGCGACGATGTTCGCGATGATCCTGCAGATCGCGACCGGCATCTTCCTCACGTTCTACTACGCGCCGTCGACGGCGACGGCGTGGGAATCCACCAAGTTCATCATCGAGAAGGTCCCGGCCGGGCACTTCGTCCTCTCGCTCCATTATTGGGGCGCCTCGGCGATGATCGCGTTGATGGCGATGCACCTGCTGCAAGTGCTGCTGTGGGGCGCGTACAAAAAGCCGCGCGAACTGCAGTGGATCGTCGGCGTGCTGCTCTTCGTCGTCACGCTCGTCCTCGGGCTCACCGGCTATCTGCTGCCGTGGGATCTCAACGCGCTGCTCGCCTCGACGGTCGCGATCCGCATCGCCGGCAACGCGCCGATCCTCGGGCCGGCCGTGCTCAAGTTCCTCCAAGACGGCGACGGCATCACCACGCTGACCATCAACCGTTTCTTCGGCATCCACGTGTGGCTGATGCCCGCCGCGCTGGTCGCGCTCGTCGCCGCGCACCTCTCGATCTTCCGCCACAACGGTCCGGCCGGACCGCCGATCGACGAAGCGCCGAAGCTCAAAGCCGGCCGCTTCTGGCCGGAACAGCTGTTCATGGACACCGTGCTGTCGTTCGCGATCTTCGTGATCATCATCGCGCTCTCGACGTTCTCGCCGGTGCCGCTCGACGACAAGGCCGATCCGAACAACTCGACCTTCGTCCCGTATCCGGCCTGGTATTTCATCGCGCTCTACGCGCTGGTCGATCTTGTCGGCGGACTTCCGCCCGCGATGGTACAAGCCGCGTCGCTGTTCGCGACGATCATTGGGCCGACGCTGCTGATCGTGCTGCTCGTCGCGCTGCCGTTCATCGACCGCAACCCCTCGCGCCGCCTCACCCGGCGTCCTTGGGTGCTGGGTCTCACGGCGCTGACCATGGTCGGCGCAATCGGTCTTTCGTGGATCGGCCAGAACAACGTCGTGACCGGACAGCTGCAGCACAACCTCATCGGACCCAACGCGATAGCCGCCACCACGGCAACCGGTCAGAGCGGTCCGATCGGAACGACTGCCGGAGTCGGAGGCACGACCTCAGGATCCACGTCGGCCGGCACGGGTGCCGCTCCGGCGGCGGCCGGCGCGGGCGCGGCGGTCTACTCGCAGAGCTGCGCCGGCTGTCACGGCGCGACCGGCATGGGTGTGCCCGGCGCGTTCCCGCCGCTGGCCCACAACCCGGTCGTCACCGGCGATCCGAAGAAGGTCATCGACATCGTCAACAACGGCCTCACCGGCCCAGTCACCGTCAACGGTGCGACGTACAACGGCCAGATGCCGGCGTGGAAGGGCAACCTTACCCCGAAGCAGATCGCCGACGTGATCACCTACATCCGCAACGCCTGGGGTAACAAAGCCACCGCCGTGACCGTATCGGAGGTCGGCGGCGCCAGATAGCCCCTGCGATCACCGCAAGAGAAAAGCCCGCCGTTCATCCGGCGGGCTTTTTTCTTAGCGGCAGGGTGGTCCGAAGACGTGGAGGAGCGCGGCGCGCGGGTGGTCGCCGCGCGGTCTCGCGGTCACGACCTCGGCGCTGCGGCCGAGGCCCCGCGCGACCTCGCCGAAGCGATCGGCTTCGGCCGGACTGGCGACGATCCACGCGTCGGAATTCGGGCAGATCGTCGCGGTGAAGTCGGCGTTGCGTTTCACGTCGCGCACCGGCGGGCTGGTGTAGAACACGAGCGCGTTGCCGCCGCTCACGCCGTGCATGCCGACGACGTCCGACGCCTGCCGCTGCGCTTGGATCGCGCGCGCGATCGGCGGAATCGCCTTGAGCGGTTCGGCAGCCGGTTCGGCGACGATCGCGATGAACAACACGAGCGCGCCGCTGGTGCAGGCGAGAACGTACGGCGACCACTGCGCCGTCTCGCGGCGCGCGATCGCGACCACGGTCGCGATCGAACCGGCCAGCATCGCCGCACCGAGAAACACGAATTGCGGTCCGACGGCCGCGAGGTCGACGTCGAGCCGGTTGGTGTGCGAGAACACCGCGACGGCGAACCCGACCAGACCCACGAAGACCGGGATCGTCGCGGCCGAGACGATCGCGGAGCGACGATCGAAGCCGATCCGCACGCGCTCGAACCACAGCGCGACGAGGATCGCCAGCGCCGGCAGCAGCAGCGCGACGTAGTTCGGCAGCTTCGTGCTCGCGAAACTGAAGAACACCAGCGGCACGATCGTCCACGCGAGCGCGAGCCGCGCGAAGGCCGCCTCGGGACGGCGCGCGTCGCGCCACGCGGCGGCGAACGCGGCGGGGACGAACGCGATCCACGGAAAGAAGCCCAGAATCAGGACGGGCAGGTAGTACCAGAACGGGCCGCGCTGATTCTCGATCACGCCGGTGTAGCGGCCGACGGTGTAGTGACCGATCAGCTCGACGAGCGCCCCGCTGCCGACGCGCGACGTCAGCGCGATGAACCACGGCAGCGTCACGACGAGGTACGCGACGAGTGCGAGCACGACGGCGCGCGCGCTCGGGCCGGCGAGCCGTCCGGCGCGCCGTTCCCACAGCAGCCACGCCGCGATGACGAGGACGGTGATCACCGGCGCCACCGGACCCTTCGCCAGCGTTCCGACGGCGAGCGCGAGCGCGCCGCAGACGAACGCTGTGTCGCGCCGGCGCGCGGTCCCCGTCGGTTCGAAGGCACGATACCACCACAACACCGCGGCGGCAACGGTGAAGTCGAGCAGCGCATCCATGATGGCGAGCCGTCCGACGATCGCCTGCATCAGGCTCGTCGAAAGGACGATCGACGCGATCATGCCGGCGCGTTCTCCGGCGATGCGTGCGGTTGCGTAGCCGACGGCGCCGCCCATCGCGATCGTCGCGAGTGCGGAGGGGAGACGCAGGGCGAGCGCCGAGACGCCGAGCACCTTCGCGAACGCGGCGGCGAGCCAGAAGTACAACGGCGGCTGGATGAACCACGGCTGCGCGTTGAGGTGCATCACGACCCAGTCGTGCGTCAGCAAGATCTCGCGGGCGACTTCGCCGTATGCGGTCTCGCTGTTGTCCCACAAGGTGCCGGTGCCGAGGGCCGGCAGGGTGACGAGCGCGGCGAAGAGGGCGCCGAGTAGCGCCGCGCGCGCGGGGACGGATCGCATCTGAGGGAAGATAGGGCTTGTGTATCCCGTCGCCCTTTCGCTGCGCGGCAGAAGCGCGGTCGTCGTCGGTGGCGGCAGCGTCGCCGAACGCAAGATTCGTGGTCTGCTGGCAGCCCAAGCATCCGTCACGGTGGTCAGCCCAACGTTGAATGAGGCGCTCGCTTCGCTCGTAGAGGAAGGCCGCATCGCGTGGAAGCCGCGCCGTTACGAGGGCGATGACCTCACCGGAGCGTTCCTGGTCTTCGCCGCGACGGACGACGACGCGACGAACGGGGCGATCTCCGCCGGCGCGCGCCGTGCCGGGGTACTGGTGAACGACGCTTCGGAGGCCGGGCGCGGCGATTTCGCGACGCCGGCCGTTCACCGTTCCGGCGCGCTGACGGTCACGGTCGACTCGGCCGGGCTCTCGCCGTCGTTCACCAAGCGGATCCGCAACGAGCTGGCGGTGCAGTTCGACGCGCGCTACGCCCGCGCGGCCGCGACGCTAGGCGCCCTGCGCGAACGGGTCCTGGCGGTCGTGCCCGCGCCGCTGCGCGCCGAAGTCATGCGGCACTTTGCCGAACGCGACATCGAGGAGCTCGCCTCCATGATCCCCTCGGCGGTCGAGCACGAGGTGGAGCGAACCGTCGACACGCTGACCGGCGTCGTGCCGGCACAGAATCGGCCGCTGGTGGCCGCGACGCGCGCCAGCCAGTTGGCGATGACCCAGACCAAGGGCATCATGGCGACCCTCGCGCGCGCCGGCATCCCCTCCACGATCCTGGAGGTCACGACTCGCGGCGACGCGGTGCAGGACCGGGCGATCGCGGCGATCGGCACCGACAACGTCTTTGTGACCGAGCTCGAGCTGGCGCTGCGCGACGGACGCGCCGATTATGCCGTCCACTCGTGCAAGGACCTGCCGAGCACCCTCGCCGGCGACATGACGCTCGCGGCGATCACCCGGCGCGAGGACGCGCGCGACGCCTTTTGCAGCGAACGGTACGCGGCGTTTGCCGACCTGCCGCCGGGCGCACGGGTCGGGACGTCCTCGCCGCGGCGCCGCGCTCAGCTGCGCGCATTGCGCCCCGACCTGACCTACGACGACGTGCGCGGGAACGTCGACACGCGGCTGCGCAAGCTGCGGGCGGGCGACTACGACGCGATCGTCCTGGCCTGCGCCGGGATGAACCGCCTCGGGGTTCGGGCCGCTCATACCGTCCCGTTCGCCCCCGATCAGCTCACCCCGGCGGTCGGCCAAGGGGCGCTCGGGATCGAGACCCGGGACGGCGACCCGCTGGCGGTTCGGCTGAACGCGATCCTGGGCGACCCTCAGACGACGATCGCGGTCCGCGCCGAGCGTGCCTTCCTGCGCACCGTGCGCGGCGGCTGCGCGGCTCCGATCGGCGCGCACGCCGCGTGGGAGGCGGGTACCCTGCGCATCGCGGCGGCGATCGCGGCGCTCGACGGCTCGCGGGTGCTGCGCGCCGGGCGCGAAGCCGCGCTTGCCCTGGAGGACCTCGCGGGCGCCGAGGCGCTCGGCATCGACCTGGCGATCGGGCTGCTCGGCGCGGGCGGCGCCGCTCTGCTCGGCGCGACCCCGCTCGCCGGGCGGCTGTTTCTGCTGCCCCGGACCCAGGAGCGGCCGAGCCGAATCGCCCCGGCCCTTCGGGAGGCGGGCGCCGAGGTGGTCGAAGCGCGGGACAGCGAAGGCGCAAGAACGGCTCTTGCCGGTCGCGTGCCGAACGTGGTTCTCTTCCCCTCGTCCGGTGCGGTGGGCGCGATGGCGGAGTACCTGGCGGGACTGCGCCGGGACGGCCACCGGCCGCTGGTCGCAGCGATGGGCCCGTCGTCGGCGCAAACCGCGCAAGTCGAGGGCTGGCCCCCGGATGTGGTTGCACCCTCTGCCGAAGTTGGAGCGTTCGTACAAACCGTGTTGCTCTTCGTGCTGGAAGACCAGGCATGAACCTCGCCGAGCGGAACCGCCTGACCGCGCGCCCGCGGCGCTTGCGTTCGAGCGCGGCGATGCGTGGGCTCGTGCGCGAGACGCAGATCAATCGCGACGGTTTGGTGCAGCCGCTCTTTGTGGTCGCCGGGACGGGGATCGTCCAGGCGATCGGCTCGATGCCGGGGGTGAGCCGCTACTCGGTCGACCGGGTGGTCGCGGAATGCCGCGAGCTCGACTCCGCCGGCGTACGTTCCGTCATCCTCTTCGGCATCCCCGACGCGGCCGACAAGGACCCGTACGCGACCGTCAACTCCGATCCGAACGGCATCGTGCAGCGCGCGGCGAGGGCGATCAAGGACGCGCTGCCCGCCATGCTCGTCATCGCGGACCTGTGCAATTGCGAGTACACCGACCACGGGCACTGCGGCATTCTGGATCCCGCGGGCGACGTCGACAACGACCGCACGCTGGAGGTGCTGGCCAAGACGGCGGTGAGCTACGCGCGGGCCGGCGTCGACATCGTCGCGCCGTCCGATATGATGGACGGCCGCGTCGCGGCGATCCGCACCGCGCTCGACGACGAAGGCTTCACCAAAACCGCGATCATGTCGTACGCCGCGAAATACGCCTCCGCGTTCTACGGACCGTTTCGCGAAGCAGCCGAGTCGACGCCGTCGTTCGGCGATCGGCGCAGCTATCAGATGGACCCGGCCAACCGCCGCGAAGCGCTCAAGGAAGTGCGCCTCGACGTCGATGAGGGCGCCGACATCGTGATGGTCAAACCGGCGATGGCGTATCTGGACGTCGTGCACGCGGTGCGTGAGATCACCGATCTGCCGCTCGCGGTCTATCACGTCAGCGGCGAGTACTCGATGCTGAAAGCAGCGGCGGAACGCGGCTGGATCGACGAAGAGCGCGCGATCGACGAAACCCTCACCGCAATGACCCGCGCCGGCGCCGACATCATCATCACGTACTTCGCCAAAGAGTATCTCCGGAGAACCCGGTGACGGCTCCCGACACCATTGGCGTGTGCGTATTGGCCGGCGGCGAAGCCACGCGATTGCCGGGGAAGCTGGCGCTCACGGTTGGCGACGTGCCGATGCTGGTGCGCGTGTTTCGGAACATTTCGCCGGCCGGGGAGACGTATCTCTCGACGAAGGGCGAGCTGCCGGCGGAGATCGCCGAGCAGATCGACGCGCCGAAGGTGATCGATCGCTGGCCCCTGCGCGGGCCGCTCTCGGGTCTGCTCTCGACGATGAACGCGATGCGCACGACATGGGTCTTCGCCGTCGCCGGCGACGCGCCGTTCGTCGACGCTGCGTTCGTCGCGACGCTCGCCGCGCGCATTGCGCCGGAGGTCGAAGCGATCGTGCCGATGCACGACGCGAACGCGAAGCGCCTCGAGCCGCTCGCTTCGCTCTATCGCCGAGAGGCGTTCTTGCGCGAGGGGATGCCGGTGCTGCTCGGCGGCGACGGCGCACTGCGCCTCGTGATCGACCGACTCAAGACGACCTTCGTGCCCGTGCGCGACGAGCGGATCTTCGCCAACGTCAACACGCCGGCCGAGTACGCCGCGCTGCGCGAGGCGCTCGCGTGAGCGGCGCGCCGAATGCTTCGCGTCCCGGCTCCGAAGCGGCGTTCGCCGCGGCGAAACGGGTGATTCCCGGCGGCGTCAACTCGACCGTTCGCGCCTTCAAAGGCGTCGGCGGGACGCCGGTGTTCATCCGCAGCGCGCGCGGCGCGTACTTGACCGACGTCGACGGTCACCGCTATCTCGATTACGTCCTCTCCTGGGGCCCGATGATCGCCGGACACGCCCACCCGGCCGTCGTCGAAGCGGTCCGGCACGCCGCCGAAGGGGGCACGTCGTTCGGCACGCCGACCGAGGCCGAGACCGAACTGGCCGAGCTGATCGTCGCGGCGGTGCCCTCGATCGACAAAGTCCGGTTCTGTTCATCGGGGACGGAGGCGACCGCGAACGCCGTCCGTTTGGCGCGCGGCTTCACCGGCCGCGACAAGTTCATCAAATTCGAAGGCTGCTATCACGGCAGCGCGGACCCGTTTCTGATCGCCGCCGGATCGAGCGCGCTCACGATGGGCGTGCCGAATTCGAAGGGCGTGCCGGCCGGAACCGCGCGCGACACGATCATCGTGCCGTACAACGACGCAGCCGCCGTTCGCGCGGCGTTCGAGGCGAACCCCGGCGCCATCGCCGCGGTGATCGTCGAACCGTACGTCGGGAACATGGGCTTCGTCGCACCGCTCCCCGGCTTCCTGAACGCACTGCGAACGCTGACGCGTGAGTACGGCGCGCTCCTGATCTTCGACGAGGTGATGACCGGCTTTCGCGTCGGCTACGCCGGCGTGCAGGGTCGCGAAGGCGTCCTGCCCGACGTCACCACGCTCGGCAAGGTAATCGGCGGCGGGCTGCCGGTCGGCGCGTTCGGCGGCACCGCGGAGATCATGGACCGGCTCACGCCCGACGGCGACGTCTTCCAAGCCGGGACGCTCTCCGGGAACCCTTTGGCGATGGCCGCGGGGGTCGCAACGCTGGAACTGTTGTCTAAAGAAACGTTCGTGCATCTCGAGCGGCTTGCGATGCGGTTCTGCGCAGGCATGAGCGACGTGTTCCGCCGGCACGGCGTCCCGCACACGGTGGGCGCGGCCGGCTCGATGTTCGGATTCTTCTTCACCGACGGCCCGGTGACCGATCTTGCCAGCGCCAAGACCGCCGACACCGCGCTCTACGGCCGCTTCTTCCACGCGATGCT
>JAQBPM010000351.1 GCA_028287525.1 Vulcanimicrobiota bacterium
TTCGACGTGTTCCATACGACGTGGCCATGATAGCCGTTCCGCGCCGTTGGAACATCCGCATTGTGCCTAGACGGCCGCATCTTTGCGTGTAGTACCGATGCGCGCGGGGGCCGGGGCGGATACAATGGCACCGATGGCTCGACAGACACTCATCGCATTCGGCGCGCAATGGCGCTTTCGTCACACGGACGCCGCCCCTGCGAACCGATGGACTGCAACTGAATTTGACGATAGCGCCTGGGACATCGGGACGGCGCCCCTCGGCTACAGCGTCAAAGACCTGGCAACCCGGATCAATCCGGGAACCTCATTCAAAGCGCGGCCCGCGGCAGCCCAACTCCGCCGGACGTTCGACGTCGACGATGCGACGGCGTTCACCGGCGCGCCCCTCACCCTCGCACTCCACAGAAATACGAGCGCAGCGGTGTTTCTCAACGGCGTTCTCGTCGCATGGGAAGGCGTTCCGTGGCCAGATCTTACCGAGAACGTCACGACCGGCGCCTTTTCGAGCAGCGACACATCGCGCTTTCCGCTCCAGTTTTCCATCCCCGCTCGCGCGCTGCGCACGGGCCGTAACGTCATCGCCGTCGACCTGCGGCATGCCCAGCGCGCGTACGGAGCATTGACGTTCGATTTGAGTCTCGCCTCCGGCATCGAACCGATCGATCGGACAGCATTTGCCGCACAGCACGCTACGCCGGTGGTCTCACCGATCACGACCGGCGCGCGCGTGCCTGACTTTCCCTGGATCGAACTGGGCACTCGCGTCGTTCGCCGTTTATCAGAATTTGCAGGGCGGCCGTTTCTCCTACAGTTCTCCGGCGCCGAATGCCGGCCGTGTTGGAAAAAAGTGCCGATCATCCGTCGCTGGGCCGACGCGGGCCTGACCTGTCTTTCGATCAGCAGTTGGGGCACGGTCGACGACATGGAAGTCGTGGGCAACCGCCATCGTGACCTCTTGCAAGGGATCGTCGTCGGAGCGGAACCTGCGGCGTACGACGCGTATCAGACCGCATGCTATCAACACTTCGGCCTGTTCAACGGCAGCATCTTGGTCGATGCCGACGGGACGGTGCTCGCCGTGGCGAGCGGCTTCACGCTCGAGGATTTTCAGACCGAGGTACGCCACATCGACGTGCTCCTGCGGGCACGCGGCTTCGTGTTTCCTGCAGCGCCGGATCACATCAGCGTAATCGGCGACGCCGATGATTGGCACGTCGTCGCGTTGCCCGTCACTGAAATTGCGGATCCGGCGGCCGTCCTTGCATCCAGCAGCCGCTAGAAGCGAGCTTTTTCAGTCACAGGTAAACGCCACGTCTGCACGGCGTAATAGGGATCGTAGCGCGGCGTTGCGACGAATCCGCGCAGGCGCGCCGGCACGATATCGACCTTGTTCATGCGCCAGAGCGTAAGCCACGGCGGGTCGCTCAGCAGCTGTTCCTGAACGACGCGGTAAAAAGCACGCCGGCGCTGCGGGTTAAGAAGCCCTAGTGCATCGCGATTCGCTTCGTCGACGCGGGCATTGCAATAGCGGCCGAAATTGAAGCCGCGCGGTGGAAACCGGTCGCAGTTCAACAGCGAGCTGAGATCGCCGTCGAAGTCGATGAAGAATTGCGGAAGATAGGCGAGCTGGAACCGGCCCGTTCGCAACGGCCCATCCAGTCCGTAAAGCGTTGACGGCGTATAGCTCTTGATCGCAACGTCGACGCCGGCGTGCCGAAGTTGATCTTGCAGCATCACGGCGACAGACGGATCGACACCGTCGGACGCGACGGTCAGCGACAACGATAACGACTGCCCGCTACGAGAACGCACACCGTCGTTACCGGCGACCCACCCCAGAGCGTCGAGTTCACGACCGGCGCGGACGCGGTCGAAGTGCGGTCGCTTAACGCGGGCGTCGTACGCCCATGCGAATGCTGCGCTCTCCGGATCGCCGGCGAGAAACAGTCCTGGGGAGATGCGTCGCGCACCCAGCGCGGTGTCGATCGCGATGCCGAGTGCCCGGCGTAGCGATGGATCGTGCAAGACCGGATCGGACACGTTAAATACGAGCGTTCCGGCAGCGGGAAGTGCCGTACGGTGAATACGGTACCGCGCATCCGCAGCGAGCGCATGCGCCTCGGCGGGATCCGCATGAAAGTCCGCGTCGACCTCGCCCGTTCGCAGTGCGGTTACGGTCGTCCCCGGCGTCGGCATGAAACGGTCGATGATGCGAATGTGCGGCTCGCCGCCAAAATAGCGCGGATTCGGTTCGAGGACGAGCCGGTCGCCGCGATTCCACGACGCGACGACGAACGGACCTGAGACCGTCGGCATTGCATTGAACGGCACGTCGTTAAGCGATGCATACGCCTGCAGCACGTGCGCGGGCAAGATGCCCCAGCAAAAGCTGCCGGCGAAAAACTTCGAGACGAAGGCGGCGTCGACACGCTTGAGTGTAACGACGAGCGTCCGATCGTCCAACGCACGAGCGCTCGCGACATCGACGTACGGAATGCGTGCACCCGTGTCGTTTCGCGGATTCATGATCTGGCGGAACGTGTAGGCGACGTCGCGCGCCGTCAGCCGAATACCATCTTGCCAGAAGACGTCACCACGCAGGTGATACGTAATCGTACGATTATCGCTCGCGATATCTCCGTTTGCCGAGGTCGGGATGCGCGTCACGATATCAGGAATGAGCCGGCCCTTCGGCCCGCTGCGCATGAGGCACGAGAAGAGCAGTACCTGAAGATCTTCCGAGAGGCCACCGATCAACAGCGGATTGAGCGTACGCGGTTCGGCGTGATCGGCAACGACAAGGGCCGGAACGTTCGTCTCACTCGTGACGCCGGGAGATGGCGTCGCCGAGCATGCCGCCGTTGCAAGACCAACGGCGGCAACGAACGCGAGCAGTTTTAAAACTTGTACGAGAGACCGACTTTCAGATAGGTCGGACCCGGCCCGTCGCTAATCCCATAGAATTTTTGCCCGGTAACCAACGTCGGACTGAAGCCGCCGGTGTACCCGTTCTGATAGATCGGATAGGGCGAGCTATATGCGTTCGTGAGATTCAGCAGCGTCGCCGTCACGAGGAGATTGCGCGCGACCGGGACGCCGAGCGAGGCGTTGAGCACCGCGAACGCCGGCTCGTAGTATTGATTGTTCGGGCCATAATAGTTCAGATCGAGCCGTGCGAACCCGGCATGCGATGTGCGCCAGCCGATGGTCGCGCTGGCGGTGGAGTACGGCACACTCACGCCGTTAGAGGCGCCGTTGAACCCGGTATTGACGCCGGTGAAGTTGGCACCGTTGACGATGCCGAGGTTCGTCGAATTCGGCAGGTTCGGCAGGCTGTAAAAGCTCGGCGGTAAGTTGTACGGAGCGGCGCGCATGAGTGAGCCGGACGCCGACCAGAAGAACCCGCGCTGCACGTCACGTCCGATCGAGAGTTCGACGCCCTCGTAGCGCGCATGCGCGATATTCGTATATTGCACCACGTAGAGCGGCAGGCCATTATACGTTCCGTTCGGCGTGCTTTCGGTGAAGAGCTGATTGACGAGGTTCGTCGTGTAAATATCGCCGGAAATCACGATCCCGGAACGGCCCAGCACGTGATCCGCACCGATGTCGTATCCGAACGCTGTTTCCGGTTTAACCGCGGCATTAGTAATACTGTACGTATAGTACGACGGATTTGCGGAGTTGTTGGGAGTGATCGGCTCTTGCCCGCCGATGATATTCGTTAAGACCGCGGGCGCAATCGACGAACCGGCAGCAAAGCGCACCGATGTGTTCGTCTCCGGGCGCCAAGTGATGCCGAGACGCGGCGCGACATAATTCGAGCGAAAGTCACCGAACGTTACGTTGTTGTCGACCGACGCATGCGCGTCGTAACGGTTATAGTAAACGCTTGCCGTCGCCCGGATTCTCGGCGCAACGCGAACGGCCGCGCGGGCGAGAATCGACTCGATGACTTCGTAGTTACCCGGGTACGGGTTCGCTGCGAGATCGCCGTACGCATATCCGTAGTCGTAGCTGAACGTCGGCGTGTATTGCGTTTTATCGTACGCGATCGTATAGACGTTATCGGCAACCGGTAAATCCGCTTGTAGCGTCAAACCGCCGAGATTCGTGCCGTAGGTATACGTGTAGGCACCCAGACTCGGCGTGAAGGCGACGGTCGTTCCATTGTATGTCGTGTAGGACGGAACTGTGCCGCTGGCAATCGTGCCGTACAGCATTGCAGGCACGCTTCCCGGCTGAACGCTATCGGTTCCGAGAAAGGGTACGCCGTTCGAATAATTTTGACGCGTGTTAACCTGAATCGCCTTCGCAGAAAGCACGATATTGCCAAGCGTCCCTACGAGATCGGCCGTGAAGGCCGTGTTGAACCCCTTTCCGGAGAGTTGTGCCGTCGAGGCTCCGTCGTAGCCGGTCGCCGCAGCGATCGGACCAGCGGGGATGCCGCCGGTGTAGCCCGCAGCCGGCGTGAAATTAAATTGTCCCAAATTCTGCACGCCCAATTGCTGGAACGTCTGATTTCCGAAGTACCCGATCGTTGCATATAATGACGGCGAGAAGTCGTACCGCAACTTTACTAGCTCCGCACGATTGCTGTACGCCGTGTGATCGGTCGTGCAGCACGCGATGCCTTGAACGTTAAAGTTCGTCGTCGTCGAAAAGGCATCCGCACCGTTGAAGTACTGCGAGCTGTTGGCACCCGGCGTCGCATAGCAATTCGTACCAACGCACGACGCGAACGGCTGGCCGTTGATCGAGTTCGTATTGTTTTGGCCGAGGATGTAGGGTACCGATTTGTTGTTCGTCGGTCCCGGGCTGACTTGTTGCTGATAGCCGAGTGCGAACGAGAACTTGCCGAACTTATCGATCGTTCGGAAACGCAAGATGGAGCCGCCGAAACCATCGGTTTCGGCCTCTAGACGCGTTTCCGGCTTGCTGCGCGGATCGATCGTGACGAAGTTCACCGAACCGTTGATCGCGTTGTTGATGCTGGGCGTCGTTGCGCCGGGGCCTTTGACCGCGTCGACGCTTTGCAAAAAGCCGGTTGGGATCCAGCCGACGCTGAAGCCGAGATTGCTCGCGGCTCCGTACATCGGATGACCGTCGATCAGCGTGCCGGTTTCGTATGGCTCGCCGCCGCGCACGACCGGGAACACGACGTTATCGAAGACCGAGCTCGAGTTGCCTTCATATTCGGAGGAACGGCTCAGGGTAACACCCGGAATGCTCTCCAAAGCTTGCCGGAGGTTCGTCAAGTCGCGTTCATCGATCGTCTGCTGCGTGACTTCCTGCACCGAGGCACTCGTCGTGTTGAAATGAATGCCGCTCGATTGCGTTGTGACGCGTCCGATCGTTTTCACGTCGTCGAGTGCGGATAACTGAACGTCGATCGACGTTTCTCCATCGATCACGGCGAGGCCGGATTTCGACGACGGACGAAAGCCGCTCGCTCGAACGGTCACGGTATATAAGCCGCGAGGCAGATCGCCAATCGTGAACGACCCGTCCGGCGAGCTTACGGCACTCCGGATGATCGGACCCGAAACGGTGATCGTCGCGCTGCCGAGACCGCCACGCGAACCCTTGACGGTGCCGCGAATGGCTCCCGTCGTCGTCGTAACGGTTTGCGCACCCGCCGGGGAACACAAGAGCATCGGGACGCTGAGAAATATGGCAAGAACGATTGCTATGGAGCGCCGCATGGGCTTATCGTAATGAACCTGCTCCATAGCGCATCGGTGGACTACCTACGGTAGCGGATGTTCCCGCCCGCTCGAGCAGGCGCGTCGAACGGCTGTCAGCTCAGAGCGGATCTGCCCCTCCTGCAATCGAGAAATGTCCCCTCGAGCGGGCCAGGGCACGGCGGACGCTCAAGCCCAGTTCGGTCGCTAGGCGAAGCTGGGGACACCTCTACGTTGCGCCAATATGCGCCAATACAGGTGTTGACGACGCGGCATTGCGGATGTTATGGTGCGTCGGACATGGTGCTGCACGCCGCAACGGTTTGTTGTCCTCAACGGTCGGGTTCCGCCCGGTGGTGTTGCGCGCGCATTCGCGGGAACTAACCTTCCCAGCCTGATGTGAGCCCTCGCCGAACCGGCGAGGGCTTTTTTGTGTCGTGTTGCGTCGCTTCGGCGGCGTAGCCAAGCGGTAAGGCAGGAGACTGCAAATCTCTGATCGCGGGTTCAATTCCCGCCGCTGCCTCCATTTTGCGACGCTTCACGACTTCTACAGGAGGAAACATCATGAGTATGCCGGTCATTCGGCGGGTCGCGCTGCTGTATGCCGACGATACGGCGCAGGCAGCGTTACCGCGCATCAAGGCGGCGCTGCAATCCGCGCGCGACGTCGTTCACGTCGTCGTGGGGTGCATCGGTGCCGCGGCGCTGGCGGCGCACGGCGTGCCGCTGCCGGGTCGTGCGCTGCACGCCGCGGCGTCAGCGGACGCGGTGCTGGTCGCGATCGGCGAGCCGCACGCGAGCACGTCTGCGGCGGTCGTCGGACTTCGCGAGGAGCTCGGCTTCACGCGGCGCTTCGCCGAGAACGAGCTTGCGCGCATGTGGTTGAGCGAGTCCGGCGTTCGCGGCTGCTTCACCGTCGGACTGTTGCCCGCCGGCTTGGCTGCGGTCGCGTTGGCACTCGAATACGTCCTCGGCGATGTCGAGGCAGCGGATGCGTTGCGCGCTTCAAACCGCCTAGAGGCAACGGCCGCCGCCGTGCAGCGGGCAGTCGTCTTGTGACTGCCGACGAGATCGAGCTGCGACGCAGCGCGGCACTCGAGCGCGTGTTCGACTGGATCGACGATCAAGACCTCATCGAAGAAGAGGCAACGCACGGCTTGGGCTTGCGCGCGATCCATATCGGCGGCGGACTGCTCTTGCTGATGGCATCGGCCGCGGACGCCTCAATTCGGCCGCGCTTCAAGGCGGAGATCGAGCGACAATTCGGGACCTGCACGCCGATCCTATTCGAACCGTGAGCGCTCGTGACACGGGGGTTGCGACAGGCTCGCAATCACATGGAAGCCGCCCTAGGTCTGTTGTTCGAGGGCGCGGATGCGGGAAGCGAGGGAGGGGTGCGAGGCGAGAAGGAGCTCGGCCCAGCGCGGTGGCTCGAATTCGGCGAGGTTCTGCTCGCCCAGGCGACGGAACGCGCGCACGCCGGCGGCGGCGTCGCCCGTCGCCGCGACGGCGAAGCGGTCGGCCCGCGACTCTATTGCGCGCGACGCGAAATTTGCGGCCGGCCCGAGCGCCAGTTGCAGCAGCGTCGCGTAAAATGCCAAGCGCGCGCCTTGCGCGGGCGAGTCGAGGTCGCGTCCGGTCGTGCGGCGCACCGCCGCGCCGGCGAAGAGGATCGTCATGCCGAGTGAGACCGTCGTCAGCGCGATCCCGAGCCACGGATCGCGTCGCACGTAGTGCCCGAGTTCGTGAGCGACGACGAAAAGCGTCTCGTCGGTTTCGAACCCTTCGATGAGCGTGTCGCCGAGCGCGATCCGCTCCGTCCCGAGGACGCCGGTGACGAACGCGTTCGCCTTTTTCGTTTGGCGGCTCATGTCGAAGCGCAGGATCGCCGCGTCGCCGACGCCGTAGCGCGCGGCCAGCGCGCGGATCTGCTCCTCGAGGTCGCCGCGCACCGGCTCGTAGCGGTTGAAGAGCGGCATGATGAACGTCGGGACGATGACGGTGGCGAACGCCAGGAGCGGAGGAAGCGCGGCGATGGCGATCCACGGCCAGCGGCGCGGCGCGGCCCGCACGACGGCGTCGGCAAGCGCGACGAGCACGACGGAAACGACGCCGCTCACGGCCGCGGCCTTTCCTTTGTCGGCGAGCCATGCGCGCGAGCTCTGGTCGGAAGTACCGTAGACGCGCTCCAGGGCGTGCTCTTCCACGTAGGCGGTCCCGAGGTCGCGAACGGCGTCGAGGGCCGAGAGCGCCAGCGCGAACGCCGGCGCACGCAACGTCCGCGGCAGGGGCTGCAGCGCCCGTTCGAGCGGATCGCCGAGCACGAAGGCGACGACCGCGAGATCGGCGGCCCCGCGCGCGATGCCGGTCAGCATGAGCGCGCGCCGTGCCGCGGCGTAGCGCTGCGGATCGCGCTCGGGGAGCGGAGCATAGGGACGCACGCGGTCGCGCACGGCCTGTGCCGCCCGTACCGCGGCATAGCCGAGCCCGAGGCCGGCGGCGGCGCCGAGCAATCCGGCGCGCAGCGTTGTTTGCTGACTCACCTCGCCCGTGTACCCCGATCGGTGCCGCCGTGCCCGCTCGCCGGTCAGCTCCAGCGCGTCCGAACGCGGTAGGTCAGCGTCGTCGAGCCGCCTGCCGGGACGGCGATCGACCACGTCGCGGTCGACGACGAACTCTTGTGGAACGGTGCCGACGACTGCAGCATCGTCCAGTCGCCGGGGATGGGCTCGATGACCAGGACCCGCTGCGCCGTGTTCTTCGCGTTGCGGAGCACGATCGCGTACGCCGTGTCGTAGACCGACGAGGACGTGCGCTTGTAGTCGGTCTGCTTCTTCGACGCCGTCACGTCGAAGGAGTCGCCGAGGTGCAGGCGGACGTCTTCGTTCTTCGGCGTGTGGTCGATCGCGTCGGAGCCGACGAACTGTTCGTTCCCGCCGTTGTCGCGCTTATAGACGCGCACGGCACCCTTCGGCAGCGGGATGCCGAGCCGTCCACCGCGGTTGTGGAACGTCACGTAGGTGCCGATCTTCAGACGTGATCCGAGGTCCGCGTTCTCCTGGTAGTAGTACGACGGCTCGCCGCGCAGCTCGAGGGTCTTCGTGACCGGGACCGACGGCGCCGTGAGCAGCTCGACTTGTTTGGTCTGATTGTCGGCGACGGTTGTGCGGCGCTGCAGTGTGTAGAGATGGTATTCGAAGAGCGCCTGTTCTACGGGGCGGCTGCTCACCGAGAAGACGTCGGCCGTTTGGTTCGGCACCGCCTTCGCCATCTCGTTGCGCACGACGTTGACGTCGCCCGCGACCAGCTGCACCATCGCGTTGCGGTAGCTCGTCCCGCTTTGGTTTTGCAGGGTAATCAGCCCGCGCAGGTCGAGGCGGTCGTCGGCGGGGTTGAGCAGCGCCGTGTAGTCCGCTTTCCAACTCAAACCGCCGCTGAGGTACGTGAGCTCGACGTCCTGCGGCCCGGCCGCGCTGTTGGTGATGGTTGTGACCAGCGTCGGGCGGTCGCGCAGATCGGCCGGCAATTCGGGGAACGCGAGCCGATTGTCGACCGACGTCTCGATCCGGTCGGCGTACCGCAGGACGATCCCGCCGTTGGTTGCGAGCACGCGGGCGCGCTCGCGGGTCTGTGCGCCGGTGACGGCGTTCGTGCGCACGACTTCGACGTCGCGCCCGACGTACTTCTCGAGCAGCTTCTGCGGCGAGAGCAGATCGTAGTTGAAGTTCTGCTCGAGCACGCTGATGCGGTCCGGCGCGCCGATGCTCTGGAGCACTGCCGTTTCCGGCTGGATGCGCGCGCTGACGTCGCGCAACGCTAGCTGCGATTCGCCGGCCGGGATCGTTATCCGGCGGCGGTCGCGCACCAGCGCGAGATCGTTGTTGTAGATCGTGATGCCGACCCCGTGTTGGTCGGCGAGCGTGCTGATCCGTTCGCCCGTTTGTGCGCCCGCCGCGGCAATCAGCACGCCGCTCAGCGCCAGCGCACCCAGTGCCCGTCCCGCGAAACCCCGCATCAGAACTTCACCTTCACGCGATAGGTCAGCGTGGTCGTGCTCTGCGGCGGGACGACGAGCGCCCAGGTCGCCGTCGACGACGACGATTTCTGGTATGGCGCCGAACTCTGCAGCATCGTCCAGTCGCCCGGGATCGGTTCGACGACGAGCACCGTCTGCGCGACGGTCTTCCCGTTGCGCAGCGCGATCTCGTACGCGCTCTCGAATACCGTCGGGGCGTCACCTACGCGGTAGTCGGTCTGCTTCTTGTTCGCCGTCACGTCGAACGAGTCGCCGAGGTGCAGCCGGATCGACTCGCCCTTCGGCGTGTGGTCGATGTTGTCGGAGCCCACGAACTGCGCCGTCCCCGCGGCGTCGCGTTTGTAGACCCGCACGGTCCCGCGCGGGATCGGGATGCCGAGCGACGCGCCTTCGTTGCGGAACGAGAGATACGTCCCGACCTTCAAACGCTGCCCCAGATCGACGTTGAAGTGGTTGTAGTAGTACGGTTGGCCGCGCAGTTCGAGCGTCTTCGTCACCACGACGTCGGGTGCGGTCAGCAGCTCCACTTGCTTCGTTTGATTGTCGAGGATCGTGGTGCGGCGCGGCAACGTGTAGAGGTGGTATTCTAGTAAGTCCTGCTGGGTTACGGAGGAGGCCGTTGCCCGGCCGATCATCTGCAGCGGTACCGGCGCCGGCTGGAACGCCGAGCGCACGACGTTGACGTCGCCCGCGACCAATTGAACGCTCGCGTCGCGGTAGGCCGTCCCGCTCGCGTTCTGCAGGGTGATCAGCCCGCGCAGATCGATGCGGTCGTCGTTCGGCGACAGTTCCGCGGTGTAGTCGGCTTTCCAGTTCAAACCGCCGCTGAGATAGGTCAACTCTATGTCCTGCTCGCCGGCATTCGTTGCCGCGAGCTCGGTGACGAGCGTCGGCCGGTCGCGCAGGTCGCCGGGCAGCGCCGAGAACGCGAGCCGTCCGTCGATGCTCGTTTCGATGCGATCCGCATAGCGCAGCACGACGCCGCTGTTCGTCGAAAGCACCCGTGCCGTCTCGCGCCGCTCCGCGCCGGTGCGCCGATCGACGTGGATCACGTCGACGTCGCGTCCGACGTATTCTCGAGCAGCTTTTGCGGCGAGAGCAGATCGTAGTCGAAGTTCTGCTCGAGCACGCTGATGCGTCCCGGCGACGCCGTGCTCTGGAGCAGTGCGGTTTCCGGCTGAATCCGCGCGCTGACGTCGCGCAAGGCGAGCCGCGACTCGCCGGCCGGCAAGGTCACGTGACGGCGGTCGCGGACGAGCGCGAGATCGGCATTGTAGATGGTGATCCCGACCGCCCGCTGATCAGCGAGCGTGCTGACCCGCTCACCGGTCTCCGCCGACGCCGCGGCGCAAAGCGCGACGATGAGCACCGCGGCAAGAGTGAGGCGACGGGGCATGGGAGAACCTCCTGAACGTGACGACGTTCGCGGTGTCCGGTGGTCCTTGCTATTCGTACGATCCGTCGAACGAATGCTGGGAAAGGTTCGATAGCATCCTGGTCGACGGCGGGCGCATCGTCTCCCGCCGGGC
>JAQBPM010000370.1 GCA_028287525.1 Vulcanimicrobiota bacterium
CGCAAGCCCGTGTTGCGCGTACACCTCGCGAATCAAACGTGGTTCGAAGCGACCGAGGATCATCTCGTCCTCGCGCGGCGCGAGAGTTCGCATCCATACGAGTGGCTGGAGCTTCGGCAGGTACCCGCCGATTGGCACGTCGTCGAGCGCACGGATTTCCTCTCATCTTCGCCCAAGCTGACGACGACAAACGCGACTGCGTCGAACGTTCGTACGCTCGAAGCGCCGCCGAAGCAAGACCTGCTCAATGCGCGCGACGTCAGAGTCGTTCGCGTCGAAGCGGCCGGCACGCAGGACGTCTACGATATCGAAACCGAGTCGCACACGTTTCTGACCAACAACGTCGTCGTTCACAATTGCTTTATCCAGAGCGTGCGTGATGATCTCGTCAATGAAGGCGGGATCATGGACCTGTGGGTTCGTGAAGCGCGCATCTTTAAATTCGGGTCCGGCACCGGTTCCAACTTCTCGCAGATCCGCGGCGAGGGAGAGAAGCTCTCGGGCGGCGGTACGTCCTCGGGACTGATGTCGTTCTTAAAAGTCGGCGATCGCGCGGCCGGTGCAATCAAGTCGGGTGGCACGACGCGCCGCGCGGCGAAGATGGTGTGTCTCGATCTCGATCATCCCGACATCGAAGAGTTCATCTCGTGGAAGGTGACTGAGGAGCAAAAAGTCTCCGACCTCGTTATCGGTTCGATCGCTTGCGAGAAGCATCTCAACGCCGTCATGAGCGCCGCCCACGACGAGACGCTGCCGCAAAGCGCGCGCCTCGATCCGACGCTCAATCCCGGCCTGAAGGCCAAGATTCGCGCCGCACTGAGCGCCGGGATCCCGCAGGCGAACATCCAGTACGCGCTCGACTTCGCTCGCCAGGGCTACAAAGATCTCGCGATCGAAACGTACGATACGAACTGGGATTCGAAAGCGTACGGCACGGTCTCGGGACAGAACTCGAACAACTCCGTTCGCGTTCCGAACGAGTTCTTCGCGCGCCTCGACGCCAACCAATCATGGGATCTCGTCCCGCGCAGTAGCAAATACGGCGACGGCGGATCGAAGGCAACGAAGTCCGTACCAGCGGCCGATCTGTGGGAGCGCATCGCGGTCGCGGCGTGGCAGTGCGCCGACCCCGGCGTGCAGTACGACACGACCATCAACGAATGGCACACCTGCCCGTCCGACGGCCGCATCAACGCAAGTAACCCGTGCGTCACGGGCGACACGCTCGTCGCTACGAGCGACGGCTTGCGTCGAATCGACGAACTCGTCGGCAAAGCCGCCTTCATTATCGGCTCCGACGGAAAGCCGCATTTTGTAAACCGCATATTCCCAACCGGGACGAAGCCGGTATACACGCTGCGCACTCGTGCGGGCTATGAACTGCGCGTTACCGCCGATCACAAGATTCTGACCGAGGAACGCGGCGATGTCGCCGTCAAGGATCTCATAGCTGGGGAGCGCGTGATGCTTGCCGGCTCAGGCTTCGGCTCACGTTCGCTCGATCCCGACCTGGCCGTATCGATCGGCCTGGCAGTCGGCGACGGGTGCGTGACGCGTGCCGGTGCGTATCCCACGCTGTTCATCACCATGGCGCCGGAAGAGGCGCCCGTGTTGGAACGCGCCACGCGAGCGATCGCTTCGATCAAGGGTGAATCCACCGATGGTCGCACGAACAGAGCAGTCAACGTCTACGTCCCGCAGACGACGGCACGCGTGGCCACGGGAACCGCGTCGGTCCTAGAGCGCTTTGAGGAGTTCGCCGTCCTCGACGGCGGGAGCCACGAGAAGCAGTTTACGCCTGCAATCCACGAACTCAACGGCGCCTCGATCGCAGCGATCCTGCGCGGCTTGTTCACCGCTGACGGCTGTGTTGCCAACTACGGCGCCAAGTCACAATACGTGGCGCTCGACTCGTCCTCCGAGAAGCTCCTCGGCCAGGTACAACTTCTTCTTCTCGGATTCGGAATCAAATCGAAGATCTACCGTGAGCGTCGCGGCGGTGCAGACACGGCCGTACTTCCGGACGGCCGCGGCGGCGAGCAGATCTATGCTGTGCGCGAGATGCACTCGCTTCGTATCACACGCTCCTCGCGCGTTCGTTTCGAACACGAAATCGGTTTCGACCCGGCTTCGTCGAAGATGAATGCGCTTAGCGAGCTGAATGCGAGTGTCGGTGCGTACCGCGATGTCCTCGCCGACGAAGTATCCTTCGTCCGGTTCGATCGCGAAGAGCCCGTATACGACCTAACGGAGCACGACACATCGCACTTCGTTGCCAACGGCATCGTCGTGCACAATTGCTCGGAATACATGTTCCTCGACGACACGGCGTGCTTTGCGCCGGAGACGCGGATCAGCACGCCGTGGGGTCTGCGTACGGTCGAAGATCTCTTCCTCTCTCAGGAGATGGGCGAGCGGGTCATGATCACGACGGATCTGCAAGGCGAACACGATCATCGCCGTCGCTCGACGAATCGCCCAGCGTACGTGACCAAGGTCGGCAAGCGGAACGTGTTCCGCATGACGCTCAAGGACGGACGCGTCATCCGCACGACCGGCGACCACAAGTTCCTCACCGATACGGGTGAATGGAAGCGCCTCGACGCGCTCGAGGTCGGCTCCGACCGAGTCGCGATCCGCGAGTCGGGCGATACGGTCTCGTTCTCGTCCGACCCGCTCGAGCTCAAGCGCTGGCAGATGATGGGCTGGCTCACCGGGGACGGCATCTTCAGCGAAGACACCGTCGCGCTGGTGTTCGGTCCCACGCACGGCGACACCGGCGGCGTGATAACGCCGGAACTCAGCGGCCTCAAGACGACGGCCGCCGACGGCGGCGGCGCAACGTTCCCGCCGTCGGTCCGTCAGTCGCGGCTCGCGATGCAGCGCAACAGCGTGATGCAGACGACCGCGACGCAGAAGTCGCTGATCGACATGCTGGAATTGCGCTACGGCTATACGCAGGGTACCGCGACGTCGAAGGACGTTCCGTCGGCGCTGCACGGCGCGGCGAACGATCTCAAGATCGCCTATCTGCAGGGTCTCTTCTCGGCCGACGGCAGCATTCAAGCCGCCAAGGACGCGACGGAGAAGCACGTCATGCTGGCGTCGTCGTCGCCGGCGCTGCTGCGCTCGGTGCAGCTGATCCTCTCGGATCTGGGCATCACCTCGCGTCAGACGTGGTCCCATCCCGAAGGCCGCAAGAGCCCGCAAGGCCAGCTCCGCATCTACAATCAGCAGGCGCGGACGTACCTCAACCTGATCGGCTTCCCGTGCTCCGCGATCAAGGACAGCGCAGCGCGATCGGTGCTCGACCAGCCGTTCCGCGGCGCGCTCAAGAACCCGCGCGCGCCGAAGGTCGTCTCGATCGTCCCGGACGGCGTCGAGACCGTGTACGACATCACCGAGCCGATGACGCACTCCGTCATCGCCGAGGGGATGATCGCGCACAACTGTAATCTCGCGTCGCTCAACCTCGTCACGTTTCTCGATGAAGCCGGCCACTTCGACCCGCGCCGGTTCGCGGACGCGTGCCGGATCTGGACGTTCACGCTCGAGATCAGCGTGCTGATGGCGCAGTTCCCGAGCAGAGAAGTCGCGCAGAAATCGTACGACTTCCGCACGCTCGGCCTGGGCTACGCCAACATGGGCACGCTGCTCATGCGCATCGGTCTCCCGTACGACTCCGAAGAAGGCTTCGGCTGGTGCGCCGCGATCAGCGCGCTGATGACGGGCGCCGCGTACAAGACGTCGGCCGAGATGGCGCGCGAGCTCGGGCCGTTCCCGAACTACGACCGCAACGCCGAGCAGATGGGGCGCGTCCTGCGCAATCACCGCCGCGCGGCCTACGCGGTACCGAACGCCGAATACGAAGAACTGACCGTTCCGCCGACGACGCACGCCCCGACGCTCTTCACGCAAGAGACGTGGGCGCTCGCGCGCTCGACGTGGGACAACGCGCTGGCCGTCGGCGAGGTCGCCGGCTACCGCAATGCCCAGACCACCTGCATCGCACCGACCGGCACCATCGG
>JAQBPM010000386.1 GCA_028287525.1 Vulcanimicrobiota bacterium
GGAATCGCCGCGAAGATCAGCACGATCGAGGCAATGTCGGCGGCCGAGAACGAGCCGAACGTACCGAGCCGCACCCAGGCGTAATCGTTCCGCCAGGACCAGCCGAAGTCGCCGCTGCTGCCGAGATAGGCGAGCGCGATCGCCGGCAATGCGATGATGCCGCTCCACACGGCCCCCGCGATTTCCGCCAGCGTGCCGGGCAGCGTGATGCCGCCGGAGAGTCCGGTGGGAATCGGGCGCAGGGTGAGGATCGAGCGCGGCTGCTTGCGGGCCAGCGTGCCGATCTCGGTCGCCCACGTGTCGGCGGTCGCGGCAGCGTAGGCGCCGGCGAACGCGGCTGCCCAGCGAACGTCGTGGGTCAGCGCCCACGCGACGGCGCAGGCGGTCGCGACGCCGCCGTTAGCGAGCACCTGCATCGCGTCGCGCGCGCCGCCTTTGCCGATGTCGAGGAGCGCGCGCTTGCGCGCCTTGCCCAGCCGCGACAACAGTACGGAGGGAACGAAGAACGCGAGCAGCACGAGCGTAAAGCCGATCGTGCCGCTCGCATACGTCAGCGTGCCGACGGCAAGCGCCGCCAGCGCGCCGCCGCGCGTCAGCGCGCCGGCCCGCCACGCCGCGAACGCGGCAGAACCGGCGAAAACAATGCCGACGACAACGTCGAGCGGTCTCATCGCGTCACGAGCCTACCGGCACGATCGACGACGAAGGTTGCTCGACAAGTTCGCAATGACGATGCCGGGCCGTTATGCGGTTGCCGTCGTGGTGAGTGCCTGTAGAAGGCCCTCGACCGTGAACTCCTCGGCGATGACGTCGACGCGGATCCCCGCCTCGCGTGCCGTCTTGGCCGTGATGGGCCCGATGGCGGCAACCGTCTTGTCCGCGAGCAGGCGTGCCGCATCCGGGACGTTGTGGACGAAGCCCGCGACGGTGCTGGAGCTCGTGAACGTCACGATATCGGCGCGCTCGGCCTTCGCGGCCAGGTCTGGATCGCCGACGAAGCGCGTCTTGTATGCCGCCACGACATCGACGTTGCGACCCTGCGCGCGCAGCGTCTCGGGCAGCACGTCGCGCGCTTCTTGCGCGCGAAAGACGAGGATCCGATCGCCCGGTACAGAGCGCGCGAGCAGTTCCGACGCGACCGCTTCGTTGACGAACACCGGCGGCACGAGGTCGACCCGCAAACCGCGCGCGGCGATCGCTTCGGCGGTTTTCGGCCCTATCGCCGCGATCTTCGCGTCGCCGAACGCGCGCGCGTCGCGGCCGAGCTCGCCCAGGACGTCGAAGAACGCGTCGACGCCGTTGCGGCTGGTGAACGCGACCCACGCGTATTCGCGAATCGCGGCGACGGCGGCGCGCGCCGGCTCCGGATCGTCGGGCGAGCCGATCGCGATCGCCGGCGCGACGATCGGCTCCGCGCCGGCTTCCCAGAGCCGCGTCGCGAAATCGTCGGCTTGATGGGCCGGGCGCGTGACGAGCACGCGCTTCCCGAACAGCGGCTGCGCGTCGAACCAGCGGATGTGCTCGCGCTCTTTCACCACGTCGCCGATCACGACGATCGCCGGCGCCGTGATGCCGGTGCGCGCGACCTCGTCGACGATCGTGTCGATCGTCGCGGTCACGACTTGCTGCGTCGGCTTCGTTCCCTCGCGCACGATCCCGACCGGCGTTTCACCGGGAAGACCGTGCTCGCGGAGCTTGGCGACGATGCCGGCAAGGCTGCCCATCGCCATCAGGAAGATCGTGGTCGCCTTCGGGTTCGCCAGCTTCGCGAAATCGAGCGACGAGTAGCCCTTGGTCGGGTCTTCGTGGCCGGTCGCGACGGTGAACGCGGTGTTATGGTCGCGGTGGGTGACCGGAATCCCGGCGTACGCGGGCGCCGCGAGCGCCGACGAGATGCCGGGGACGATTTCAAACGGCACGCCGGCGTCGGCCAGCGCGCGCGCTTCCTCGCCGCCGCGCGCGAACACGAAGACGTCGCCGCCCTTGAGCCGCACGACGCGTTTTCCCGCCCGGCCGAGCCGCACGATCAGTGCGGTGATCTCGTCCTGCGAGAGCGTGTGCGCGCCGGCTTGTTTGCCGACGTAGATCTTCTCGCAGTCGGGCGGCGCGAACGCGACGATCGCGGGCGAGGCGAGGTAGTCGTATACGAGCGTGTCGCACTGCGCCAGCGCGCGCGCGCCCTTGAGCGTCAGCAGTCCCGGATCGCCGGGACCGGCGCCGACCAGCCAGACTTTGCCCGGCGCGCTCACTCTTCTGCGTCGAGGCCCGCCGGCGCGAACGGTTCGGCGGCGGCCGTGTGGGCCTGCAGCTCGAAGAGTTCGTCCAGCATCCGCGCGTGGGTCAATGCCTCCGCGCGGTTCTCGACCGCCTTGTCGCGGATCCGCACGATCGCGCTGTGCAGCAGCTTCGAAACGATCGTCAGCGACATCCCGGTGATGAGGCTGCGCTCGCGTTCGCTGAGGTCCGGCAACCGCGACAGCAGCCGCTCCAGCTCGGCGGCGCGGATCGATTCGGCCTTCTGCATCAGCGAAGAGATGACGGGAACGGCGACGCGCGACTGATACCATTGCGCAAACCGCTCGACGTGCGTCGCGATGATCTCCTCGACGAGCGGGATCGCCTCGCGGCGCTTCTCCAGCGTGACGTCGACCAGATTTTTGAGCCCGTCGATGTCGATCAGACCGACGCCGTTGATGCGCGTCACTTCAGGGTCGACGTCGCGCGGAACCGCGATGTCCACGATGAAGAGCGGACGGTTCGGCCGCGCGAGCATCGCTTCGGCGACGTTGCCGGGCGTGACGATGAAGTGCGACGCACCGGTCGACGTCACGACGATGTCGGCTTCCTTGAGCGCGTTCACCAGCCCGGGCAAGTCGGCGGTGCGCGCCGCTTCACCGATTTCGTCCGCGACGTCGCGCGCGCGGCGGTGCGAACGGTTGAGGACGACGATCTGCGCGGCGCCTTCGTCGCGCATGCGGCGGGCGGCGATCGCGCCCATCTTTCCGGCGCCGATCACCAGCACGACCTTACCCGTGAGTTCGCCGACGTGCTGCTTCGCGAACGCGACGGCGGCCGTGGCGACCGACGTGGAGTCGCTGGAGATCGTGGTCTGCGCGCGCGCGTTCTTGCCCGCTTCGAGCGCTTCGCGGAAGAGCGTGTGCAGCGTTTTACCGAGCGAGCGCGCGCGCTGCGCCTGCACGTAGGCGTCCTTGACCTGTCCGAGGATCTCCGCCTCACCGATCAGCATCGAGTCGAGGCCGGTGCTCACCCGGAAGAGGTGATCGATCGCCTGCGTTCCCAGCAGCGTGTACATGTACGAGTCCATGTCGCTGACGTCGCCGTGCCGGAAGTTGCTGAGATATCGCTTGAGCTGGCCGACGCCGGATTCATAGTCTTCGAGCTCCGCGTAGATCTCGAGCCGGCCGCACGTCTGCAGCATCAGCGCTTCGCGCACGGCCTCGTAATCGCGCAGCGCCACGAGCGCCTCGCCCATCATCGCGGTCGGAAACGCATGACGCTCGCGCACGTCGACCGGCGCCGTATGGTGCGAGAGCCCCAGGCACACTAACGGCATACGATATCACCTCGAGCGCTAACCATGTCACCCTGAGCTTGTCGAAGGGCGTCATCCGCCGCGGCGATCGTGGCGTCGATCTCGGCGTCGGTGTGGACCAGCGAGAGGAACCCGGCTTCGAACTGCGAGGGCGCGAAGTAGAACCCGCGGTCCAGCATCGCGTGGAAGAAGCGGCCGTAGAGCGCGGTGTCGGCGGTCTTGGCGCTGGCAAGATCGGTCACCGGGCCGTCGGTGAAGAAGAATCCGAACATCGAGCCGGCCGCGCCCACCGTGTGCGGGA
>JAQBPM010000389.1 GCA_028287525.1 Vulcanimicrobiota bacterium
TCGCGGCCGTGCGGCGCGGCCAGGTCCTGCTGCGGACCGATCGGCACGATGCGGGTCGGGTTGATCTCGTCGTGCGTCATGTAATAGTGGCGCTTGATGTGATCGAAGTTCACCGTATCGGCGACGCCGTCGATCTGGTAGAGGTCGCGTAGGTAGCCCGAGAGGTTCGGGTAGTCCGCGATGCGGCGCAAGTTGCACTTGAAATGGCCGACGTACACGGGATCGAAACGGATCAGCGTGACGAAGAGGCGCCAATCGGTTTCGACCGGCGCGCTGCCGAAGAGGTAGCGCCGCGACGCGAGCCGCGCGTCCAGCTCGTCGAGCGCCGCGAAGACTTCGCGCGCCGCCCTTTCGTATGCGTGCTGTGAGGTCGCGAAGCCGGCCTTGTAGACCCCGTTGTTGACGTGCTCGTAGATCGTCTCGTTGAGCGCGTCGATCGCCTCACGATGCCGGGCCGGAAACAGGTCGAGGTTCGGCCGCTTGGCGACCGCGTCGAATTCCGTCTCGAACATGCGCATGATGTCGTCGTCGGAGTTGCTGACGATCCGCCTGGTCTGCGTGTCCCACAGAATCGGAACCGTTACGCGGCCGTGATAGTGCGGGTCGGTCGCGCGATACGCTTCGGCCAGGAAATGGAAACCGTTGATCGGGTCGAGCGACGCACCCGGCACCTCGCGGAAGGCCCAGCCCTCGTCACCGCGGATCGGGTCGACGACCGTCATGCCGATCGCCTCCTCCAGCCCTTTGAGGCGGCGCACGATGATCGTGCGGTGCGCCCAAGGACAAGCGAGCGAGACGTAGAGGTGGTAGCGGCCGGCGACCGCCGGAAAAGCGCTCGAGCCGTCGGCCCGGATCCAATCACGAAAAGCGTCGCCTTGGCGGACGAATTGGCCGTCCTCGGCCTGTTCGTGGGGGAATTGCGGTACGGCACTCACGGTCCGCATAACCGTGCGACGGGCGGCGAGGATTCGCGGCGGCTGCCGGCGGCGCGAGGGCGCGCCGGCAACCGCGGGTTTAGGAGCTGCCGCTTAGCGACCGTAACCGTTGCTGACGACGTCGATCTGGTTCGCGTTGAACGTGCCGTCCCCGTTCCAGTTCCCCGAGATGCGGACGCGCTGGCCGCTGTACAGGTTGATACCGGTCGGATTGATCACGGTGCCGTTGTGCAATTCGACGTGGGTGCCGTTGTTGAGGTAGAGGTTGTACGGCGAGAACGACGAGACGGTGCCGCTGAGCGATCCGCCGCGGTTGCCGTTGCCATAGCCGTTGTTGCCATAGCCGTAGTTGCCGTTGTTGTTGCCGTAGCCGTAGTTGCCGTTGTTGTCGCCGTGCGGGTTGCCGCGGCCGTTGTTCCAGCCGTAGTGGTTCCCGTTGTTTCCGTCGTCGCGGTTATCGCGATTGTCGTTTTGATCGCCGTGACCGCGATGGCGGCCGTCGTTCTGCCCGCGGCCGTTGCCGTTGTTGTTCCACTGCACGCACTGGCCGTTGTTGTTCCATTGCGTGCACTGATTGTTGTTTTGGCCGTTCGTGTTCTGATCCGGCGCGGCGAGTGCCGCGGTCGGGATCGCGATGATCGCAGCGGCCGCCGCGATGCGCGTAAGCTGAAAAATGTTCATGAAGACGGTTCTCCTCCGTGGTGTGCCACGAGAACGCAACGAAGTCTTGAACAATGCTGGGAGCGGGCTGGGAATTTGTCCGGTCGCTACGTTGTGGAGCACAAATAAAGACCCGGGATCGTCGATCCCGGGTCTTCGCGCCGGCCGTGGTCCTGGGCTCAGCGTTTGTAGCTGGTGTCGGTCCGGTCGAGCATGCGCAGCAAGCCGTCCCACGCCAGGTTCGAAAGCGCGCCGGAGAGCCCGCGCGCCTGCTGGCGCACGACCTCTTGCACGCCCGCGGGAGGATAGTGCAGCGCCGCAGCGCCGCCGCTGAGTGCGGCGACCTGCATCGCGCACGCGCGTTCGAGATAGTACATCCGCATGAACGCGTCGGCGATCGTGTTGCCGAGGGTCAGCGTGCCGTGATTGCGCAGCAGCATCGCGGACTTCGTTCCGAGATCCGCGACCAGGCGCGGGCGCTCGTCGTGATCCAGCGCGATGCCTTCGTATTCGTGATACGCGAGCTCGTCGTTGAACACCATCGCGGTCTGGTTGAGCTGCAGCAGCCCGCCTTCCTGACACGACACGCCGACGCCGGCGATCGTGTGCAGATGGAGCACGCATCCCGCATCCTCGCGCGCGGCGTGGACGGCGCTGTGGATCGTGAACCCGGCGGGGTTCACCGGGTAGGGCGTCTCCTCGAGCTTGTTGCCGTCGAGGTCGACCTTCACCAGCGACGACGCGCTGATCTCGCTGAACAACTGTCCGTACGGGTTGATCAAGAAGTGATGATCGCTATTGGGGACGCGCGCCGAGATGTGGGTGAAGATCATGTCGTCCCAGCCGTAGTGCGCGACCAAGCGGTACGCGGCGGCGAGGTCGACGCGGGTCTGCCACTCTTCGGCGGTCACCCGATCGCGCAGATCGGCGATGACGGGCTGCGGCGCGACGGTGGTCTGCGGTGCGATGACGCTCATTGATGGCCCTCCGGAGACGCCCAGAGTTCAACAGCGCCCCAGAGGCCTCCCGGCCCCCCCGGTCAACCCGAGCTTGTCGAGGGGCCCTCGTCGCGAATAGTGCCTCGCGTTCAACGTGGATCGCGAGGCAAGGCGCGTGACGAGGGCCCCTCGACAAGCTCGGGGTGACCGGGGGGCTCCGCGTGACCCGGGGAGCTACGTCATCGACGGGATGGCGTTGAGCTCTTTGACGATCTGGGCGAAGTCCGAGAACGTCAGCGCTTGGTCGCCGTCGCACTTCGCCTCGGCGGGGTTGGGGTGGACTTCCAGGAGGAGGCCGTGCGCGCCGACCGCCTTGGCCGCCCGGCACAGCGGCGCGATCCAGCGCCGCACGCCGACGCCGTGCGAGGGGTCGACCAGGACCGGCAGATGGGTGCGCTCGCGCAGCACGGGGATCGCCGAGAGATCCAGCGTGTTGCGGGTCGCCGTTTCGAACGTGCGGATCCCGCGTTCGCACAAGATCACGTTGGGATTGCCTTCGGAGAGGATGTATTCGGCGGCCGAGAGCAGCTCGTCGATCGACGCCGCCATGCCGCGCTTGAGCAGGATCGGGCGCTCGGTTTTGCCGACCGCCTTGAGCAGGTCGTAGTTCTGCATGTTGCGCGCGCCGATCTGCAAGAGATCGACCGACGCCGCCATGCGCTCGACCTGATCGATGCTCATCACTTCGCTGACCGACGGCAGACCTGAAGCACGGCTCGCTTCGGCGAGCAGCGCGACGCCTTCCCACCCGAGCCCTTGGAACGCGTACGGCGACGTGCGCGGTTTGAACGCGCCGCCGCGCAGCATGACGCCGCCGGCCGCGGCGACCGCGTCGGCGGTCGCGAGGATCTGATCGCGCGATTCGACGCTGCACGGGCCGCCGATGATGACGAAGCGGCCGTCGCCGACGGCGACGTCGCCGACCATGACGCGCGAGCGCACGTGCTCGTCGCCTTGCCGCTGCGCTTTCGGGAACGAGATCTTCGCGGGCTTCGGCACGAGCGCCGGCGCGACGTCGATCACGACCGCCGGCGCGCGCTGCACGCGCGGCGGCGCGGTCGAGGCGTCGTAGCAGCCGATGATGTGGAGCGCCGAGGTGACCTCGCGCAGTTCGCGCAGCGCGTCGGCGAAACGTTCGTCGCGCAGATCGCCGTCGACGTCGGCGTAGAAGGCGTATTGCTCGGCCGCACCGAGCCGCGATTTGGAGTCCAGCTTCGAGACGTTGAGGTCGTGCGCGCCGAAGATCGACAGACACCGCCCGAGCGCCCCGGGTGCATTCGGAACGGCGAAGATCACCGAGGTCTTGCGGTTGGTGAAGTCTTCGGCTGGTTCGAAGTCGGCGGCCGGTCCGAGCGCGTTCGGCGCGCGGAAGAGCAGGAAGCGGGTGAAGTTGTCGGGATGGTCGGCGATCGTCGAGGCGAGCTCGACGAGGCCGTAGCGCGCCGCGGCGGCAGCAGACGCGATCGCGCCGCGGGTCGGGTCGGCGCCGGCCGCGATGTCGCGGGCCGCGACGCCGGTATCCGGAACCGGGATGCTGCGCACGTCCGGCAGCGTGGCGAGAAACCGCCCGCACTCCGCCAGCACAACCGGGTGCGAATCGACCTCGCGCAGCTTCTCGATCGTCGCGCCCGGGAGGCCGAGCAGACGGTGCTCCATCCGCATCGTGATCTCGGCCAAGAGGTCCAGCTCGTATTCGGCCAGCGTGTCGTAGCCCTCGCGGATCGTCCCGGCGATCGCGTTGTCGACCGGCAGAAGCCCGACGTCGGCCCGGCCGGAGAGCACCGCATGGGCGACCCCGCGGTA
>JAQBPM010000407.1 GCA_028287525.1 Vulcanimicrobiota bacterium
CCTGCGCGCGAGCGGCGCCCGCGAACGCCGGGTGCTCTTGCGCAAGCGAGGCGAAGAACGCGGCGATCAGCGCGTCGCTGCGGTCCTTCACGACAACGTCGCATTTTGCGCACAGCGCGAAGATCGCCGGTACGAGGGCGACGCCGATCGTGGTGTCGCTCGAGATGATGAGGGCGCGATCGACCCCGCGCGCCCATGCCGCCGGCGCGTTTGCGCGCGCCGTGAACCCATCGAGCGCTTGGAAGCTTCCGAGTTCGGAGGCGATCGCCGCTTCGAGCGCGCTGGCGGTGATTCCGAAGAACATCCGGTCGAGCGCGTACTCAACGACCGGGGTGCTGTAGCGCAGCCGCGCTTCAACGGCAGCCGTCGCGCGGACGCGCGGCGGGAAGTCGGCATCGCTCCAGCGTTCGGCCGCATCGGCAATATGCGCAGCGATCCGGCGCGCCGGGAGAGCGCGCAGCGAGCGATCGTTCACGTCAGAGAGTCAAAGAGCACTCGGCCGTACATTTCAGCATTCCTGGCGCGCAGGCCTCGGGCTTCATTAGGAGTACCCGGCGGATCAGCGGCCTCACGGTGTGGGCGACCGCACTCCATCGTCCCCTCATTTCAATATGAAAGGAGTAGGCGTTTGTCACATAGACGCTTGCTCGGCCTTCTAGTTGGCACGGCACTTTTAGGCGGTTGCGGGGGTGGTGGCAATGCCGTCCCCCCTCCCGTCGTCGTCCCGTCCACCAACCCGAACTCCGGCACTGCGACCCAGGCGATCTCCGCGACGGGCGGGTCCCTCTCCGCGACGGTTGGTACGAATACGGTGACCGTCACCGCGCCGGCAGGCGCGTTCCCGAGCGGCGCTATCGTGACGCTCACCATCGTTTCGTCGAGCGGCATCCCGGCGTCGGGGCAGCGCAAGACGCAGGCAGCGCCTTCCGGCCAGATCGTCGATTTCACGGTGGATGCCGGGGGCAAGATTCCAGCCCTCCCGCTGAGTGCCAGCATCTCCGGCGTTTCGATCCTCCCGAGCGGCAGCACGCCGCGACTCTCCGGCTACAACGCCGGAGCGTATGATGATGTCGCTGCGACGTCGACTTCCGGTTCGACGGTGTCGACGATCACGGACGCGCACTTCCCCGGCATGACGCTGGCGTCGAGCACGGTCTACGTGCTCTACCTAGTCCCGCCGGCAGTGGTCCTCGGCAGCGGCGACGGCACCGTGATCGTCAGCGGCCCGGCGACTCCCGTCCCGAGCGGTTCGCAAGCGACGTTCACCGCGTCGGAAGCGACGGCGAACGGCTTCCCGTATCTCGCACGGACGTTCACGTTCGCGCTGGACAATTCGGCAGCCGGTTCGATTACCGCTGCAGGCGTCTTCACCGCCGGCGCGACCGGCGCAGGCGCTACGGTCACTGCGACCGATACCACCCTGACCGCGCGGACGGGCACGAAGGCTGTCGCGACGGCCAGCAGCCGTCCCGGCGTAGGTACGTCGGCAACGTATACCGGAACGCTGACGGAGAGCGACACGAACAACGTCATCAATACGACGCCCGTGTCGACGACCAGCACGTCCGCGGTGACGAGCCACGTCACGACCGCGCTCGACGGCACGGGCAACACCGTGTTCACGAGCGTCGAAGCCGACGTTGCGCAGCTGCGCACGACCAACGTCACCACCACGGCGGCGATCGCCTATCAGACGGTGAACGGCGCCGGCGGCGTGCGGACGCTGAGCACCATCGCGACCGACTCGAACGGCGTGACGCTGGAAACCGACTACGGCTCGAACAATGGTTTGGTCACGGTTCTTCCGGAGACCGGCGGCACGACGTTCAGCAACGACGGCGCGTTGACGTACAAGGAGACGGATCCCGGCATCAATCCCGCCGGCGTAACGACGACGAACGTCGTCAACGCCGACGGAACATACGCCCGGACGACCAACACGATCGACGGCTTCGGGAACCCGCAGCAGGACGTCTCCACGCAGACCGCCACGTTCACCGGCCAGTACCTCATTCACGAGCTGGCCGGACCGGGCACGGCCGGCCGCGCGTTCACCTTCACGGCGCCGGCGGGCAATACTCCGCCCACGGTCGGCTATTACAATCTCACCGCTGGCGGCGCCCTCGGGTCGCAGCGCGCGCAGATCCAGCCGGGCTTCAACTGGCTGGCGGGCGTGACGAGCCTCGTCAGCGAGACGGACACGATCACGGCGAACCAGGCGCTCGACGCGTCGTGCGCTCCGGCCGCAACGTACAACAAGAACTCGACGCTCGTGAAACAGGTGTTCACCACGATCGACGTCGTGTTCGGCACGTACGAGACGCGCACGACCTCGTCGTACGATCAGCAGGGACCGGGAACGGTCTGCACGGTCGTCTCCGACACCATCAAGAACTTCTACGACTACAGCCAGCAGCAAGGCAACATTCGTCTTTACCCGGCACAGACGTCGCCGACTCCGGTCGCGGTTGTGCAGATCAACGAATCGCTCTCGCTGCAATCGGTAACCACGCCGAGCAGTAGCGCGCGCAGCGCGCAGTCGGTCGGGGGAGGCTTTATCCTTCCGCATTCGCTCGTCGTCAGCCGCGTCGAGCACGCCGTGCATCAGAAGGCGATGCAACGTCTGCTCTCGCTCCGCCAAGCCGGAGGGAAGTAACATGAAGGCCACCATGAAGACCGCGCGGCGCTTCGCTGCCGCGACGCTGATCGCCGGGCTCGCCGCGTGCTCGGGCGGCGGCGGCAGCCATCCCGCCCCTGCCGTTCCGGGAAGCCCCAGCGGCCCCAATAACACGACGACGAGCTCGACGCTCGTGTCGACGCTCGTGCCGAACGCAAATCTCGCGAGCACGACCAAAGGTGCGCCGGTGAGCGACGTGTCGCTCGCGATGCACGTGATCGTCCACATGAAGGACGCCGCGGGCCTCGCCGATTACGCGCGCGGCGCGAACGACCCCAGCGATGCGCGCTATCGCCAATGGCTCACCGCCACGCAGATCGGTGACCGGTTCGGCGCGACGCCGGGCGACTATAAGACTGTCGCGAACTATTTCTCGACGTACGGTCTGCGCGTCGGCGGATACAAGGCTCGCTTATCGCTGACCGTCTCCGGGACCCAGGCGAACTTCGAGCGCGCACTCGGCACGTCGTTCGTGACCTACACCACGAGCAACGGGCACACGCTCTACGGCCCGTCAGGCTCGATCCACCTTTCGCAGGCGCTTCCCGTGTCGTCGATCGACAACGCGGTAGCGGATCCGCAGCGCTTCAGCCAGCAGATGGTCCGCGCGGGCGGCGGCCAAAACAACGGCGGCGTCACCGGCAACACCCCACAGCAGATCGCGGCCGCGTTCGATTTCAACGGTGCTTACAATGACGGCTACACCGGCACTGGGGTGAACCTCGGGATCATCGGCACCGGCCCGATCTTGGCGCACGACCTCACGAAGTTCAAGCAGATCTACGGCTGGGGCGGATCCGCGACGGTGACCCAGATCAACGGGACAACGCACGCTGCCTCCGACACCACCTTCACCTCGCCAACGGCGACCCCGCCGCCGACGACGGGGCCGTGCAACGGCCCGCTCCCGGGCTGCAACCCCGAAGATTTCGAGGCGCAGATCGACACGCAGCAAGCGGCCCTCGCCAAGGATGCGAACATCCTGTTCTACCTGACGTATGTGCCGAAAGACTGCGGGACGCCCGGCACGGCGACGTGCACGCCCAACCCGGCAAATGGCTTAGGCGAGCCATACATCGGTTTGTCGGAGGACGACACCTCGCTGCAGCAGGCGATCGACGACAACGACAACTATCCTAGCGCAGCCGGGAACAGCGGCCCGGACATCCTCTCGCTGAGCTACGGCGGCAGCGAACGCGGCTACGGCAGGTTCGTCGCCACCAATCCGCTCGGGCAATGGGATCCGACGGCGCTGAAGCCGGCGGAGTTCGCGGCGCTCACCGCGCAGGGCGTCGCGGTCTTCGTCTCCAGCGGTGACGCGGGGGCGCAAGAGTGCGCGCGACCGCGCGTCAATGGCTTCATCGACAGCCTGTGCGTGTCGTACCCCTCGGGTGACCCCAACGTGATGTCGGTCGGCGGCGTGACCGCTCCCGTCAACAACGCGGGTCAGCTGATGGGACCTATCACGGCTTGGGGCCAGCAGACCGGCGGAGGCACGGGTGGTGCCAGCGGCGGCGGCATCTCGTTGTTCATCCCACGTCCCACCTGGCAGACGGGTGCGGGGCTCGTAGCAGGAGCGACGCGGCTTCAGCCGGACGCATCGCTGCTCGGCGATCCGATCACCGGTGCGGCGACGATCGTCAACTCCGACTTCGGGATGCAGGTATTTCGCTTCGGCGGGACCAGCGTCGCTGCACCGGAGATGGCGGCCATGTGGGCGCTCGTGCTCGATGCGTGCAACAAGTCGGCGGCCTGCAAAGGGAAGGGCGCGGGACCGCGACCCTTCCGTCTCGGCAACGCCGCGCCGTACTTCTACCGCATCTACAACAACGCGACCCAGTACCCGCAGACGATGTACGACGTGACGTTCGGCAACAACGGCGTCACCGGCTGCGCGCAACAGGCTCCCGGCTGCACCGCACCGGCCACGCCGGACCCGGGCTATCTCTCGGGAGTGGGTTACGATCTCGTAACGGGCGTCGGCGTGCCGTTCGGCCGTCACCTGATCACGGCGGTCGTCGGCGTCTAGCCGAAAACCTCCGCGACAACGA
>JAQBPM010000415.1 GCA_028287525.1 Vulcanimicrobiota bacterium
GCGTCGTCGAAGCGATCGCGACGCTGGCTCGCGCGGAGATCACGACCTACGACGGCGGCGACGGCGACGTGCGCCAGCGCATCCTCGCGGTGCGCGGCGTAGCGGACACGGCCAAGCTGCGCGAACGGTACACGCGCGAGATCGCCCGACTCACCTCGGAGGTCGCGCGGTCGGAGAAGAAGCTCGCCAACGACAGCTTCGTGGCCAGAGCCTCAGCCGACGTCGTCGCCGCCGAACGAGCGAAGCTCGAAGACTACCGCCGCGAACTCGAACGCGCCCGCGAAGGCCTGCGCGAACTCGGCCCATTGTCACCCTGAGCACGCACCGTGTCACCCTGGGCTTGTCGAAGGGCCTCCGTCACCAATGGTGCCTCACGTCCGACGTGTAGCGCGAGGCACCATGCGTGACGAAGGCCCTTCGACAAGCTCAGGGTGACAACGGTTACGGCAAAGATTCGAGCAATTTGTCGAGCGTGATCGGCAGGTCGCGGACGCGGATTCCGGTTGCGTGATGGACGGCGTTCGCGATTGCCGCGGCGGTGCCGGTCATGCCGATCTCGCCGATCCCCTTCGCGCCCATCGGGTTGATGTACGGGTCCTCCTCGTCGATCCAGGCGACTTCGATGCTCCCCACGTCGGCGTTCACCGCGATGTGATACTCGGCGAAGTCGTGGTTCGCAAAGCTGCCGAACCGCGGGTCGAGGACCGTCTCCTCGTGCAGCGCCATCGAGAGCCCCATCGTCATCCCGCCGAGCAGCTGCGAGCGTCCGGTTTTCGTGTTGACCATTCGCCCCACCCCGAAGACGCCGAGGAGCCGCGGCACGCGGACCTCGCCGGTGTCGGCATCGACGTGCACCTCGGCGAACTGTGCGCCGTACGCGTGCATCGCGAGGCGCTTCGCCTCCGGGTTGTCGCCCGCTTCGCCGTGCGCTTCGAGACCGTCCCCAGGGATCGTACCGCCGTGCTCGTCACGCAAGCGCGTCTGCAGCTTCTCGGCCGCGTCGCAGACGGCGGTCCCCCATGAGGCGAGGCCCGTCGAGCCGCCGGCCCCGGGCGCGCGCGGGAGCGCGGAGTCGCCGATCTCGATACGCACGCGCTCGATCGGAACGTCGAGCGCGTCGGCGGCGATCTGGGTGAGCGCGGTCCACGTTCCGGTGCCGATGTCCGACGCGTCGATCAGGACGGTGTAGTTTCCGTCGCGGTCGACGCGCGCGATCGCTTCTGCAGGACGCCGGCGCGTCGGATAGGTCGAGGCTGCGACGCCGGTCCCGACGTACCAGCGGCCCTGGCGACGTTCGACGCGCTGATACGGATCGCGCTCTTCCCAGCCGAAGCGCCGCGCGCCCTCGCGCAGGCACGCGACCAGCCCGCGGCTGCTGAACGGCAAGCCGGTGTCGGGATCGGTCTGCGGCTCGTTGCGGATGCGGAACTCAACCGGGTCGAGGTTGCACTTGAGCGCCATCTCGTCCATCGCCGACTCGAGTGCGAACATTCCAGGCGTTTCGCCGGGCCCGCGCATGATCGACGGCGTCGGCATGTCCAGCCGGGCAAGACGGTGCGACGTGCGCCGGTTCGGCGCGGCGTACATCATCCGCGTCGCGACGGCGGTCTGTTCGGCGAACTCTTCGATCGTCGAGGTCTGCTCGACCACTTCGTGCACGACCGCGGTCAGCACTCCGTCGCGGCCGGCGGCGAGCCGCAGGCGCTGGATCGTCGGCGTGCGGTAGCCGACCAGCGAGAACATTTGCTGGCGCGTCAGCGCCAGCTTTACCGGCCGCCCCGCGACCTTCGCGGCCATGACCGTGAGGATGACGTGCGGATGCGTGAAGAACTTCGAACCGAACCCGCCTCCGACGTACGGCGCGATGACGCGCACGCGCTCGGGATCGAGGCCGAACGCCTTCGCGACGTCGTCGCGAATCGGGTGCGGGCCCTGGTTCGCGTCGTGCAGGGTGACGCCGTCGTCGGTCCAGGCCGCTATCGTCGCGTGCGGCTCGAGCGGGTTGTTGTGGTAGTGCGGCGTCGTATAGGTCGCGTCGTGCGTGATCTCCGCCGCGGTGAGCGCCGCGTCGGGATCGCCGGTCAGCGTATCGGTGGCGAAACCCGCGTTGACCTTCTCCGGCTTGTAGAGGTTCGGGTCGTCGGCGTGCAGCTCGACGTGGTGCGGCTGCTCCTCGTACGTCACGGCGATCAGGCCGACGGCCTGGCGCGCGACCTCCGGCGTTTCGGCAACGATCGCCGCGACGATCTGGCCGTGGTACGCCACCGCGTCGGACTGCAGCACGCGCAATGCCGCGTCGTCACAATCTTCGATGCGCGGCGCTGTCTCGTGGGTCAGCACGGTGACGACGCCGGCGAGCGCGCGTGCCCTCGCCGCGTCGATCGACGTGACTCGGCCCTTCGCGATCGTGCTCTGGACGAGGAAGACGTGCGCGACGTCTTTGACCGGATACTCGGCGGCGTATTTCGCGGCACCGGTCACTTTGAGCGGCCCGTCGATTCGGTCGAGCGGCGCGCCGATGGCGCGTGCGGCGATCATCGCGCTCGCTCCGTGAGATCGAGCAGGGTGCGCACGATGGTGTTGCGCGCGAGCGGGACCTTGAACGCGTTCTGCTCGAGCGGCTGCGCCTGCGCGAGCTCCGCTTCGGCGGCGCGGCGGAACGACTCCTCGGTCGCCGGCGCTCCCCGCAACGCCTCCTCCGCGCGCAAGGCGCGCCACGGCTTGTGCGCCACGCCGCCCAGCGCGATCCGCACGTCACGCACGACGCCGTCGGCAACGTCCAGCGCCGCGGCGACCGAGACGAGCGCAAACGCGTACGACCT